>CAWUXP010000034.1:0-15218 GCA_963926495.1 Candidatus Ilumatobacter herschelensis | reverse complement strand
GACACACCGTGGTCTGGCCTCGGTGTGCCAGAACGGCTCCTATCGTGGGGGATGTGACGACTGCGTTGACCGCGTTCCCTGCCGACGGCTTCACTGCCCGATGGACACACCTCGACGGCCGCGGCAACGAGACTGTCGACCTCCGCTGGGAGAACGAAGGGTGGACCGTCACCAGCGAAGTCGCCGGGGCGAACGTGTCCTACGTGCTTCGGTTGTCGGCCACCTGGTCGATCCGCCAGTTTCTGTTATTCCGCGATCTCGACGAGCCTGATCTGTGGCTCGGTACCGACGGCAGCAGCCGCTGGGGCGAACTGAACGGCGCCCACCGGCCCGACCTCGACGGCTGCTACGACATAGATCTGTCGATTACGCCATTCACCAACACGTTGCCAATCCGTCGGCTGCAACTCGACGTTGGAGACGCCGCCGACATCACGACCGCAATGGTCGACGTCGACACCCTCGGCATCGTCCCAGTGCACCAGCGTTATCACCGACTCGCAACGAATCGCTTCGCCTACAGCAACCTCGACTCAGGCTTCGAGACCGAATTCGAGATCGATCCGTACGGCCTGGTCAACGACTACCCCGACCTGTTCCGCCGGCTGTAAGAGTTTCAGTACTCGAGGTTGCCCAGGAACTTGCGCAGGTCGCCCTGCAGTTCCGGATTGACCAAGCCGAGCTCGATCGACGCAGTCAGGAAGCCGAGCGGGTTACCCGTGTCATGGCGACTCACTTCGGACAGCACCGCGTGGAACGGCGCTCGCGCTGCCTGCGCCTTGAGCGCATCGGTGAGCTGCAGTTCGCCGCCGCGGCCGGGTTGCAATGCGGCAATCTCACCCCAGGCATCAGCAGTCAGCACGTACCGGCCGGTGATGATGTAGTTGCTCGGGGCCTCGTCGACAGGAGGCTTCTCCACGAGGTCCTTGACCGGGATGACACCGTCGTCGGACAACTCGCCCGACGGATCGATCACGCCGTACGAGCTGACCTGGTGGCGCGGTACCTCGGCAACGGCGACGACGCTGCCGCCGGTCGATGCACACACGCCGTTCATCTGCGCGAGCAGCGCTGATGAACCCATGATCTCGTCGGGCAGCATGACGGCGAACGGTTCGTCGCCGACTGCTTCCCGCGCACAACCAACAGCATGGCCGAGGCCCTTCGGGTTGTCCTGATAGACGATCGTTGCACGCCAATCGCGTCCGATCGAGCGGAGACGGTCAGCCAATTCGGTCTTGCCGGATTCGTCGAGTTTGCCAATGAGCTCGTCGTTTGGTTCGAAATATGCCTCGATCGCCGGCTTGTTTCGGCTGCTCACAACGATGATGTGATCGATCCCCGCACCCAGCGCCTCGTCGATGACGATCTGCAGCGCTGGCTGATCGCCGATCGGGAATAATTCCTTGGGCACCACTTTGGTTGCCGGGAGAAAACGAGTCCCGAGTCCTGCGGCGGGAATCACTGCGTTGCGAACCTGCATGGGCGCCACCATACCGACCCGGCGTTCTCGACTGAGTGAGCCGTCACATCGAACTGGGGCACATCGAACTGAGACACTGGGCAGTGTTGGCATGGCAGTCAGCCGATATCTTGGTGCTCGCCATGCCCACCTATGTGTATAAGTTCGTCGAAACCGGTGAAACCATCGAGATCCAGCAGTCTTTTAAAGACGACACGCTGACCGAGATCGCCCACCCTGACTCCGGAGACATGCTGGAAGTCAAGAAGGTGTTCCAGCCCGTAGGCGTCACGTTCAAGGGCAGCGGCTTTTTCAAGAACGACAACCGCGGCAAGACCTCCACCACAACACCGGCAGGGTCCACGTCGTCAGATTCGTCGAGCAGTTCGTCGTCCGACTCCTCCAAGAGCTCGTCGTCCGACTCCTCGAAAAGCTCGTCGTCGTCGTCCAAGACCAAGTCGTCGAAGCCCACCCCATCGAAGTCTTCCGACTGAGCAACCGCAGCTGATGCTGATCCCCCTCGACGACCGGGCCACCGATCTCGGTGCCGAGGTCGGCGTCTTTGGCGGATCAGGGTTCTACGACTTCCTCTCTGACGCCACCGACATCGAGATCACCACGCCCTACGGCCCAGCCGCTGCACCGATCGCTGTCGGAACCCTCGGCGGACGACGGGTCGCGTTCCTCGCTCGCCACGGGCGCAACCACGACTATGTCGCGCATCGCGTTCCATTCCAGGCGAACGTCTGGGCAATGGCGTCGCTGGGCGTCAGATCGATTGTGGCGCCCTGTTCAGTCGGATCACTGCAACCTGACCTACACCCCGGATCGTTCGTCGTCGTTGACCAAGTGGTCGACAGAACGAACGGTCGGGCTGACACGTTTCACGACGTCGGCGCGAACGACGGCGCACCGGGATCCGATGGTCCGGTACACCACCAGACTTTCGCCGAGCCGTACTCCAGCAATGTGCGCGCCGCATTGATCGAGGCCGGTCGCCAACTCGACGGCGTCACCGTGCACGACTCTGGCACGATGGTTGTCATTAACGGACCGCGGTTCTCGACACGAGCCGAAAGCATCTGGTTTCGTCAGATGGGGTGGCACGTTGTCAATATGACCGGCTATCCCGAAGCAGTCCTGGCAGCCGAAGCCGGAATCCCCTACGCCTCGGTCGCACTCGTCACCGACTACGACGCAGGTCTCGACGGGCATGAGCCTGTCACGATGAACACCGTCTTCGCGATGGTCAAGCAGAACGTCGACCACGTTCGCCAACTCATCACCGCGGCCATTCCTGCATTACCGGCCTGAACGCACAGGCCAAAGCACTGGCCGATTCCGGTCAGCCCATTCCAGCCAACCCAGGTCGCCAGCGGTACGATCGTACGTACCGACTCCCCTCACGAACCGTTCGTTCCGAGGAGTTCCCATGCACGTTCCCATCCACGTTTCCGTGCGATTCCGTGTTTTCTTGGCTCACCATCGATGGATCTATTGGATCGTGGTCGTCGCACTCGCCGGGGCCGTCGGACTGATGGTGCACGCCGAACTCCGCAAGGTCGACGCGGCACGCGCCGCCTGGGGCCAGACCGTTTCGGTGCTTGTTGCAGACAATGATCGTGTAGCAGGTGACCGACCGAGTGTCGAACGACGTGATCTTCCCAAGGCTCTGGTGCCCGTAGCCGCGCTGCGATCGATCCCCGCTGGTGCGACGTTGCGACAACGGGTGACTGCTGGCGAAGTTCTCACAAGTACCGACATCACCGCAGCCGCCGGGCCAGTGGGCGGAGCGACAACCGAGTCGGTCGTGGTCGGGATCATCGACCCGCTCGCACGGGGAGCTGTGGTTGGTTCCCGTGTCCGTGTCTCCTCAGAGGGCATCGTGCTTGCCGAGTCGGGTGAAGTGGTGTCGCTCGCCGACGAGATCGTCTTCGTCGCAGTCGATTCGGCCGATGCCCCGATGATCGCCGCCGCTGCTCAGGTCGGCCTCGCGTCGATTCTGTTTGTGCCCTGACGCGAACTCGGGCCGGTTAGACAGCAACGTTCTCGCGCCAGCCAGCCGCGAGGATCACGAGCATCACGACACCAATGACGATGCGGTAAATGACGAAGGGCATCAGGTTGCGGGTGCTGACCAACTTGATGGTGCCCCACACTGCGATCAGCCCGGAAATGCATGACGTCACGATGCCCACGGCCATCGGAACGAGCAGGTCCTCGTAGCCGCCCTCGCTGAACATCTTCAACATCTTGAATACGACAGCCCCGAGGATTACCGGCAACGACATGACGAAGCTGATGCGAACTGCCGAGTCGCGATCGAAGCCAATCCAGCGTGCTGCGGTCATCGTGATGCCCGAACGGCTGGTGCCCGGGTTGAGTGCGATTGCCTGTGCCAGACCGACCTTCAGCGAGTCAGGCATGCGGAAGTCCTCGACCTTGCGCTTGCCGACGGCGCTGTCAGCGACGCCCAGCAAGATGCCGAAGCCGATGAGCGACAGGGCGATGATCAACGGCGAGCCAAGTGCGGTGCCGATTTGGTCTTCGAAGATCGCACCGATCGCTGCAGCGGGAATGGTCGCGAGCACGAAGAGCCACGCGAGACGGCCATCAGTCGTGACCGGTCTTGTCCGGGTGAACACCAGCTTGGCGCCTTCGACCACGTAGCTCTTGACGTCCTTGCGGAAGTAGCCGAGGACCGCAACGAAGGTGCCGAGGTGCAGCGCCACATCGAACGACTGCTTCAGACTCTCGCCACCAGCACCGCCGAAGTCGTCCCAACCGAGCAGCCACGGCACGAAGAGGAGATGCGCGCTCGATGAGATCGGCAGGAACTCGGAAAAGCCCTGCACGAGTCCGAGCACGATGGCATGAAGAATCGGCACCCGGAAGTTCTACCGCCTGCCATGCCCGCACGGCAGCATCACGACGCGCCGTGTCGCGCCGGAACCTGCGGTCGTGGCAGTACGGGGGCGACGTCGGAAGCTGGCGCTGATCACCGGCGGCTCTGGTTTTCTCGGCCGCCACCTCACGACCGGCCATGCCAGCGACCGGTGGAACTGATTGCATCGTCCTCAACATCGCCAAGGCCACAGCGTTGGGAATCGCCTGTCGTCCGGTCAGCGAGTCGTACGGCCTCGAATGAAAGCCGCAGAGCGAGCGATCAGCAGATGTGTTGAGGATGAGCGAAGTGGCGTAACCCGAGAGGCAGGTATGGAGCGAACGGGTTGCAGCGGGGACTAAAGAGGGACCGTCGGCGAGGCACGAGCCGTCGCAGCCCGATCAGTCGCCAGTGACAGGACCCGTGAGCGGAACCAGCAGCAACGAGCTACGTCCCGCTCATCGTGACGTCGCGGATCACGAGTGACAATCCGCTGGCCCGCATCGGCAGCCATTCGATGTCACCGCCAATCTCGATGATGTCCTGCAACATTCGCTGCAGCGTCGATGCGATCGTGAACTCCCGCACGGGTGCGCCGACTTCGCCATTGGTAATTAATAGCCCGGCCGCGCCGGTTGAGAAATCGCCACTAATGGGGTTGACGCCTGAGTGCAGGCCCTGCATCGATTGCACGAGCAGACCGTCGTCAATGTCCGCGACAATCTCAGCTTGCGAGCGCAGGCCAGGCACGAGCGAGAGGGCAAGGCAGCCGACGCCCGGAGTACCTGCGAACCCTCCACGTGTTGCATTTCCCGTCGAAACGGTGCCGGCCCGCCGAGCGCTGTAGGAGTTATGCACGAACTGTTGCAGTACACCGTTCTCGATCAACACGTTGCGACGAGCTGCGAGGCCTTCGCCGTCGACGTCGGTGGCGCTGTACGCCTTGGTGTTGGTCGGGTCGTCGATCAGCGTGACGTTGGCTGCTGCGACACTGTCGCCAAGACGGTCCTTGAAGAGCGAGCGGCCCTTCACGACCGCCTCGCCATTGAGCGTCGATGAGATCACGCCGAGGAACTGCGCTGTGACCATCGGGTCGAGGACCACAGTGGTGCGCCGTGTCGACGGCTTGGTCGCGCCGAGCAGGCGAGTCGCCCGCTCGGATGCTTCTCGCGCTGCCTTTTCGAGGTTGAATTCATGCGGGCTACGGCCAACGCTGAAACCGAAACCGGTCTGCGTCTCGGCATCGTCGCCTTCGCCTTCGTCGGCGAGCGTGGAGACCGACACGTAACAACCGTTCTCGCGACCCGACATCCGGATACCGCTCGTCGATGCAACAGCCGACTCGCCGTGTGCATCGGCATAGTTCGAGTCATCGACGCGAACCCGAGGGTCTTGCCCCGAGGCCAGCTTTTCCAGCTTCTTGGCGAGATCGATTTTCTCGTCGGTCGGGTATTCAGCCAGCGCCTGATTCCACAGTGACTGCTCGGTGATTGGGACGCCGTCCGGCTCTGCCAGGGCTGCCCACTCGTCGGATTCGCCAAACTGCACGTTGTCGCGCGCTTCGGCGAGTACTTCGCGGATCGCTGACTCATCGAGCGTGCCCGCGTAGGCAAAGCCGGTACGACCCTCGCTAATCACGCGGATGCCGATTCCTTCGCTCTGTGCCGACACGAAGTGCTCGACGGCGCCCTGGTAAATCCGGACGTCGGTTTCACCGCCACGGGTGACAAACGCTTCGACCTGCTCGCCCAGCTTGGCTTGGGCGATGACACGGTCGGCAACTGCTTGCAACTCTGATTCAAAGGCGCTCATGCTGCGGTCCCACCAATGGTCAGTTCCTTCACGCGCAGGGTGGGCTGACCGTCGCCGACCGGCACGCCCTGCCCATCCTTGCCGCACGTGCCTGGGTTGCCCATGGCGAAGTCGTTGGCGAGCATGTCGATGTCGCGCAGCACCTTCGGGCCGTTACCAATGAGGTTGCCCTCACGCAGTGGCTCGGTGATCTTGCCGTCCTCAATCAAGTACGCCTCGGTCATACCGAACACAAAGTCGCCGGTAGCGGTGTTGACGCTGCCGCCGCCGAGCTTGGCGACGTAGACGCCGTTCGGCGTCGAGCTGATGATGTCCTCCGGAGTGTCTGGACCGTTGAGCACGAAGGTGTTCGTCATACGGACCATCGGCAGGTGCTGGTAGCTCTGGCGCCGACCGTTACCCGAGCCAGGCCGGCCCTCGTTGCGGGCACGGATGTGGTCCCACATGTAGTCGGTGAGAATGCCGTCTTTGATCAGCGTGTTGCGCTGGGTGATGTGGCCTTCATCGTCGTAACCGAGGGTGCCCCATTCGCCGGGCAGCGTGCCGTCGTCGACGAGAGTAACCAAGGGGTTCGCGACAAGCTGACCGACTTTGCCGGCATACACGCTCGAGTTCTTGGCGACAAGGTCGGCTTCAAGACCGTGGCCGCACGCCTCGTGGAAGAGCACCCCACCGGAGCCGTTCTTGATAACGACCGGCATGGCGCCGGACGGAGCAGGGCGCGCCAGCAGCTTGGTGATCGCCTGGCGCGCTGCGTCGCGGGCAAGTTCCTCTACGTCGACGGTGTCGAAGATCTCGAAACCGACCGTGTGCCCCATCGATTGGAAGCCGGTCTGCATACCGGTGTCACCATCGGCAACTGCACTGATGCGCAGCAGAGTGCGGATAATCTCGTCAGTTGCAAACACGCCATCGGTGTTCGCAACAAGGGTGCGCTTCGAGCTGTCGCCATAACCGGCCGACACCTGAACGATTTCGGAACCGTAGGAGCGTGCTGCTTCGTTCATCCGCTGGAGCAATTCGACCTTGCGGGCCTTGGTGATGCTCTCGGGCAGGTGGACGATGGTGTTCGGACGGTGGATTGGCGCCTTGGTGAGCGACACGTTGCGGACCCCTCCGCCGCCCCGGCTAGCAGCCGCCGCTGCTGCGGACGCAGCTGCGACGAGGCCAGCTTCGGAGAGATCAGTGGTATGCGCGAACCCGGTGGTGTCGCCGGAGATGACGCGAATCCCGGCACCACGGTCTCGCCCACTGGTCACCTGCTCGATGCGTCCGTCGTCGAGGCCCGCCGAGGTGTTCGACTTGTCTTCGGCATACACCTCCGCAAAGTCGGCACCGGTGCGCAGGGCTCCGGCAAGTACTCGTTCCAGGACATCTGCATCGATCACAATTCACAGGTTACGACGTGGGCGGTCAGGGCGACACTCGTGCGGTCTCGTCGAACATGACAGTTTCGGCACATCGTGTGCGCCGCCGCCGGTCGGTCGCGTTAGCGTTCCGGAGGTGGATCTTGAGACGGGTATGCGCGGCGACGCCAAACTGATGGTCACCGATGCCGACACAGCGCTTGCGCTCGGTTCGGGCATCGTCAACGTGCTCGGTTCGCCGAGGCTGGTTGCCCTGTGCGAAGAGGCCTGTCACAACGCGCTCGCTAACGCACTGGAGACTGGCACCACCACGGTCGGCATGCGTGTGCAGTTTGATCACCTCCAGCCAACACCGATCGGCGCCGAGGTGTTCGCCGAAGCAGTGCTCAAAAAGATCGACGGCCGACGCCTCGGCTTTGAGGTCTCAGCTACCGATGCCGGGGGCCTGATCGCTGCGGGCAAAATGACCCGTGTCATCGTCAGCATCGACGAGTTCATGGGCAAGTGCTGCGGCACGTCCAACTGAACGTCAATTCGCTCGCCGTAGATCCGTAACGATCCAATACAGTGATGGATTGATGCAGGTTGCCGAAGGACACATCGCTCCTGAGCGGCAACATCGCACGTTGTGGTGGAAAGAAGCGCTGATCGTCGGAGCCTTCTACGCGATTTATTCCTGGACCCGCAACCAGTTCGGATCAAACAAAATCGCTGCCGACGGCATCCCCGAGCAGGCATTCACCAACGCCGAGCGAGTTATCCAACTCGAACGATGGATCGGTCTGTACCACGAAGAATCGATCCAAGACTGGTTCCTCTCCTATCACTGGTTTATCCAGTTCTGGAACGTCTACTACGGGACGCTGCACTTTGCAGCGACACTCGGTGTCTTCATCTGGCTGTACCTCAAACGCCCAGACGTCTTCCCGCAGTGGCGCAATACTCTCGCCGTGACAACCAGCCTCGCCATTGTCGGATTCGCATGGTTCCCACTCATGCCCCCTCGCCTACTCGACAAGCCGTGCCCTGCATTCGATCCGTCTCAGTACGGCGGCGCCTGCCTCGCCAGCAGGTTCCGTGGCCGAGGCGAGTTCGGATTCGTCGACACACTCGCCGAATACGGTGGGCCGTGGTCGTTCGACTCCGACACGATGGCGTCGATCTCCAACCAGTACGCCGCAATGCCGAGCCTGCACATTGGCTGGTCGACCTGGTGTGTGTTCGCCGTGTGGCCACTACTCCGTCGGCGTTCGACCAAGGCGCTCGTCGTGCTGTACCCGATTGCCACATTGTTCTGCATCGTCATCACTGGCAACCACTTTTGGCTTGACGGCGCTGGTGGCCTCCTCGCATTCGGCATCGGTTCACTTGCCGGCTGGGGCATGCACCGCTGGAATCAGGGCCGCCTCGACCATCAGTACAGCCAGGCCCTCAAGGCTGCGTCGCAGTAGACCGGCGTCGCGCTGGACCTGCCAGCAAACGGGGCCAGCAAACGGGGCCAGCAAGGACAGTCAATCAGCACAGGCGACAACGCCGACGTCTTGTCATGTTTTGCGTGAGATTCAGTCGTAGCATGATGGGACGATGAGCCAGATGCGTCTGAATCCGCTGAATGGACGATGGGTCACCATAGTGGCCGAACGGGCCGAACGCCCGAGCGACTTCGCCAGCCGAACCGACATCGTCGACCCCGAGTTGGGTCGTCCCTGCCCGTTCTGTCCCGGCAACGAAGAAGAGACGCCTCCGGCACTCGAAACAATCGAGGCCGACGGCAGTTGGTCGATGCGTGTCATCCCCAACAAGTACCCGGCATTCGACGGCGACGAGGGCTTTGCGGTCCATAACCTCGGACCAGTGCACGTGCAGGCCGAAGCCAGTGGCATCCACGAGGTCTTCGTCTACACACCCGATCACGAGAGCGGCCTCCACCAACTCGACGACGAGCATGCTGCCGAGATGATGTTCACGCTGCGTCGCCGGTTCTCCGAGCACGAAGCTCTTGATCAAGTGCGCTACACCCAGGCCATTGTCAACCACGGTCGTGAGGCCGGTGCATCAATCGCTCACCCGCACGGCCAGATCCTCGGCCTGCCCTTCGTCCCCGGCGAAGTCATCGACGAGGAACGAGCTTTCGCCCGGTTCGCCGGCGGATGCCTGCTGTGCACCACCGTCGAAGCCGAAATCGCTGCCGACGAGCGTGTCGTGATTGCGACCGACGATGTAGCGGTCCTTACTCCGTTCTGGAGCGGCGTGCCGTACGAGATGCTCATCATTCCGCGTCACCACGAAGCACATCTTCAGAATGCGAGCGACGAAAGCCTGCGGGCCGTCGGCATCGCGCTTCGGGATGCACTCGGCCAACTCACCGCCGTTCTCGGCGATGTGGCGTTCAACCTCGGCTTCCACACTGCTCCCCACGAACACGGCGGCGGGTACCACTGGCACGCCCACGTGTGGCCGAACCTGGTCACCCAGGCGGGCTTCGAACGCGGCACCGGCGTGCTGATCAACGTGCTCCCGCCCGAGCAGGCGTGCAAGACGTTGAAGTCGATCACCATCGACGCATAGCCCGACGTCACACAGCCCCGCTGTTCAGCTTGCTGGTTGGTCGGGCATGATCATCGGATGAGTGATGTCACCGTCTCGATCGATCTCGATGCCACGCCCGCCGAAGTGTGGGCAATTGTCGAACCCGTCGAAAACCATGTTGACTGGATGGCCGACGCTGTCGCGATCCGCTTCGAAACCGAGCAAACGCGCGGCATCGGTACCAAGTTTCTTTGTGACACCAAGGTTGGCCCGATCAGGTTGGTCGATCAGATGGAGATCACGGTGTGGACGCCGGCGATCAACGGCGGCAGCGGCACTCTTGGCGTCGATGGCGCGATGGGTGTCAAGCACACCGGCATCGTCACAGGGAGCGGCGTCTTTTCGATTGAGCCCCTGGCCGGGGGCAAGCGAACGAGGTTCACCTGGCGTGAAGACCTCGACTTTCCGTGGTATTTCGGCGGGCGGCTCGGCGAAATCATCGGCGGCAAGCTGCTGCTCGGTTTTATCTGGAAGCGCAACCTGAAGGCTCTCGAATCCCTCGTCAACGCCCGCGCAAAATAGAGCGCTGTCCCGCAGCGGTCTGCCAGCGGTGACGGCCATATTGCCAATTTCACCGTCGTCACCGAACGCGCAGATTCGAAACATATCCGTCACTTGGTCGTCACGCACGGACGACAAACTCGGAGAAACCTAAGGACGTGTCAGCATGGAGCTTTCCCACAGCCCGAAGTTCACCCCCACCGAACACGGCATCGACGCGACCTTGACGGTCTCGATGTTCGACGAACATCTTGTCATTTGCGCCCCGCCCCGCCTCGACCTTGAAATGACAAAGATCCTGGTCCTCGCTGCCGCATCGGCGGTGGCGTGTGGATCCACAGTCATGATCGATCTCGATCCCGAGATCGCAAGTGACGAACTCCTCGCACGCCGTCCGCTGAGCGCCGCCGCGCACTGCGTCACCAGCGACGGCGGCCCTGTCGCCGTTCTCGGTGCTGGATATGTCCAATTCACTACACGCGATGGTCACTGGACCATCGACCTGGGCCAAGGCCGACTGTGCCGCTCCAACGACCCCGTCGAACCGCACTTCGTCAGGCTTGACGACTGGACCCACATCTGCGCGCTCTGGGTGACCCCGACCAGCGTTACCGCGCTCGCAAACGACGGAACGTACCTGTCAACTTTTGCTGCCTGGACCGCCGAGCAACGAACTCAGCGCCTGCTCGCCTGACGGATTGGGTCGCTGCCAACCAATGCCCCAAGCGCGACCGTGGTTGTCACGAAGCGGTTTGCCACGGCGCTGTCTGGCTGACCCCGGCGTGGACGATCATCCCGGGCTGCGCGCTGCGAGCCACAGCGTCGACAACGGACCGACGTCGATGGTCGCCGAGCTGGACTGACCCTGCCACGGTTCCTCGACCCCGTGAGCAATATCAATCGGTTCCTCGCCGGCTGCGATCGAGTTGGTGTCGATACCACGGTGGCCACTCCCCCAGAACTGGGGTGAGTCAGTATCGAGTACGACGTGCCAGTCGCCACCCCAGGGCAGTCCAACGCGGTAGCCCGGCCGAGCAACGGTCGTGAAGTTCGCGATGCAAACCACGGCGTGCGATCCTTCGGCGCCCCACCGTGCGAAGGCGAACATCGAGTGCTGAGCGTCGTTGGCGTCGAGCCACTGGAAGCCGGCTTGCTCGGTGTCGCGCTCCCACAGCGCAGGCCACCGGTCGGCGATCGCGTTCATTGCCTGGATTGTGTCGCGCACGCCCTTGTGTGGCGGATGCTCAGCAAGGTGCCATGGCAGCTCGGCAGCATCGTTCCATTCTTGCCAGGGCGCAAGTTCGGCGCCCATGAACAGCAGCGGCACGCCGGGCATCGACCACTGCCATGCAAGCAGGTTGCGGAGCGATGCGAACTTCTCCCAGTCGTCACCACTCATCTTGTTCAGGAGACTCCCCTTGCCGTGGACCACCTCGTCGTGGCTCAGCGGCAGGACAAATCGCTCGTCGTAGGCGTAGAGCTGCGAGAACGTCATCTCGTTGTGGTGGTGCTGGCGGTACACACCGTCGAGCGTGAGATAGCTGAGCGAGTCGTGCATCCAGCCAAGGTTCCACTTGTGGGTGAAGCCGAGGCCACCGTCAGCGACAGAATGGGTGACACCTGGCCACGCCGTCGACTCTTCTGCAATCATCAAGACGTCAGGAAACTCCTCCGCAACAACGCGGTTCGTCTCTTGCAGCAGCGTGATTGCCTCGAGGTACTCGTTGCCCCCGTGCACGTTCGGCGTCCATTCTCCGTCTCCGCGCGAGTAATCGAGGTACAGCATCGACGCCACCGCGTCGACCCGCAAGCCATCGATGTGAAACTCGTCGAGCCAGTACAGCGCGTTGGCAACAAGGAAGTTACGCACCTCGTTCCGCCCAAAGTCGAAGACATAGGTGCCCCAATCTGGGTGCTCGCCGCGCTGCGGGTCGGGGTGTTCGTACAACGCCGTGCCATCGAACCGGCCGAGGCTCCACTCATCTTTCGGAAAGTGCGCCGGCACCCAGTCGACGATGACGCCGACACTGTGCTTGTGGAGCACATCAACAAACCGACGAAACCCGTCAGGATCACCGAAGCGCGCCGTCGGGGCGTAGTAGCCCGATACCTGGTAACCCCAAGATCCGCCGAACGGATGCTCGGCAACCGGGAGCAGTTCGACGTGCGTGAAGCCGAGCGACGACACGTGCGCGGCGATCTGATCGGCGAGGTCGTCCCACGTGTTGACGCCGCGACGCCACGACGCAAGGTGCAATTCATAGATCCGCATCGGTTTGTCGCCATCAACGGTGGCATGGCGCTCATGCATCCACTCGGCGTCAGTCCACTCGTGCTGCCTCGGCGTCGGTACGACGCTGGCATCACTCGGCGGAGCCTCGGTCTGGCGAGCCATCGGGTCAGCCTTGCGGAGCGTGCGTCCTTCCTTGCTGACGATCTCGTACTTGTAGCAGTGGCCAGCACGGGCGGTCGGACAGACGACCGTCCAGATGCCAGTCCGACCGTCGGACTCGATCATGACCATCGGTTCGGGCTGCCAATCGTTCCAATCGCCGACAACGGCAACCGACGCAGCGTTGGGTGCCCAGACGGTGAACTGCACTGCGCTCACGCCAGCCGGGCCCGGGCCAAACACCTGCGGGCCGAGCACTTCCCACAGCCGACGGTGATTTCCCTCGCCGAGCAGGTGGAGATCGAGCTCGCCGATCGGCTTAGGTGGCAACCCTGTTGAACCGGAGGTCGGATCAGCGGGGGGCACAGAGTCAATCGGTGGCATCGCCCCCCAGAGTAGAGTGCGCGGCCGTGCGCGTGTTGTTGTTGTCCTGGGACTTTCCGCCAAAAGAGACGGGTGGCACCGCTGCACACGTCGATGGGTTGAGTCGTGCGCTTGCGGCGAACGGACATGACGTGGTCGTGATGACCACCACACATCCCGGTACCGACCGCGTCGCTGACGCTGCTGGGCCGGTTCGTGTCGTACGTGGCGTTGCCGACTTGCCCTGGCTGTCGAAGACCGATCCGGTGGCACGCACGGCTTCGGCCAACCATGTCTTCGTCAAGCTCGGTAGCAGCCTTCCTCAGCTGCTCGACGGGTGGGAACCCGACGTGGTCCACGGGCACGACTGGCGAATGGGCTGGTCGGCTGACGTACTGTCCGCCAGATTCAATGTCCCGTTCATTCTGACGATGCACGGCACCGAACGGGTCCGCCACGGCGGTCAACTCCCGCCCGGTGTGCCGAGTGACATCAACTCAATCGAATGGTGGCTGGCATTCCAGGCCGATCGGCTGATCTCACCCACCCGGTTTATGGCGAACCAGTTGGTGTCGAGCTTCGAGCTGCCGCCCGAGACTGTCGCCCGCGTCCCAAACGGCATCGATCCCAACCTCTGGCTGGTCGAAGGCGACGCGCCGGTCGAGCGAGAACAGATGGTGCTCTCTTGGGGCCGGGTCCAGTTCGAGAAAGGCTTCCAGGTGCTCGCCCGCTCGATGACGAGTGTGCGAGCACGGGTCCCCGGCGTGCAGTGCACGATTGCAGGACGAGGCAGCTACCTCCCTGAACTGCAAGCACAGATTGACGTCGAAGGCGTCAACGATTGCGTTCATGTGACGGGCTTCTTAAACGACACCGAGCTGCGCCACCTCACACAGCGCGCCGGTTGCGTCGTGATCCCGTCGCTGTACGAACCGTTCGGCCTTGTCGCGCTCGAAGCCCTCGCGGCGGGTGCCCCACTCGTGGTCGCCCGAACAGGTGGCCTCGCCGAAATGATCGAAGGAACCGATGCCGGCCTCACCTTCGAGCCGGGCCGATCCGACGACCTCGCGAACTGTATTGAGCGGGTACTCACCGATCACGCTCTTGCAGACGAACTGACTCGCAACGCGCGGGAATTGATCGAGCGGAACTATTCATGGGCCGCCATCGCAACGGCCACCGCCGGTGTGTATTCGTCATCAATTCGCGCCCGTCAGCGCTGACTCGCTGGCCGTTCACCACCACCTCAAAGCCAGGAGCACCTCGACGGCAGAGGGCACGTCGACAGTATGAGCCAGTACCGGGCCGGACATTTTCGACCACCTCAAACACAGTCGATCGCAGGTCGTTAACCTCGCTCCGGTGCGTCCGCTCCATCAGTTCAACGTCGTCAGCGAGATCCCTGAATTGCTCGCCGGCATCACCGACCTCGCTGCAAATCTCCATTGGGCGTGGGACCGTGAACTCGCCCACGTGTTTGACCGGCTCGATGGCAGCGAGCCCGGCTCATGGCGGCGTACTGGCCAGCACCCGGTCGATCTGGTCCGCCGGACATCACCAACGTGTTGGGCCGAACTGGCGGGCGATGCAGACTTCGTCACCCGGGTCGGGGCCGCTTGCGAGCGTCTCCAACAGGCCGTCGACGGTCCATCATGGTTTGGCGATCGCAGCGCAGCCCCCGAGGGCTCACCCCTGCAATCTGTTGCATACTTCTCTCCCGAATTTGGCATCACCGAGGCCCTCCCCCAGTACTCCGGCGGTCTCGGAATTCTGGCCGGCGATCATTTGAAGGCATCGTCGGATCTCGGCGTGCCGTTGATCGGTGTCGGCCTCCTTTACGCCGAGGGA
>CAWUXP010000033.1:0-7131 GCA_963926495.1 Candidatus Ilumatobacter herschelensis | reverse complement strand
GCTCGGCTTGATTGTCGAGTGGGGCGAGAACCGCCTCATGAAGACCCGCTACTACAACCCGGCCTTCGAGTACTTCCCGGCACTCGACCAAAACATGTTGTACGCCAGCCTCGCCGACCATGGCCTGTGGTTCGACACGTGGCCGCTCATCCAGCACCTCCCGTTTATGGATCGGCCGCTCCACATGACCTACGGCGACGACAGCGAGTTCACCCGCGACGAGTTGCAGCAGTTCATTGATGTGTACGACCAGTTCGGCACCAAACTCGACTGGGCGCGCGGCGACGTTGCGGTTATCTGCAACTATCGCTTCGCGCACGGCCGCCCCGGCATCGTTCTCGGCGAGGGCGAAACCCGCAAGCTGGGCGTGCTCCTCGGCAAACAGTTCGATCGGGCAGGCCAGCGCAAAGACAAGTGGTGAGGATCAGACCCGTTCGATGATGATTGCCGGGGCCATACCGCCGGCTGCGCACATCGTGATCAAGCCGAACTGCTTGTCTTGACGCTCGAGCTCATCGAGCACCGTGCCGATCAAAATCGCACCGGTCGCACCGATTGGGTGACCAAGCGCCATGGCGCCACCGTTGACATTGACTTTGCTCCGGTCGAGATCGAGATCGCGCTGGAACTTCTCGGACACGACAGCGAACGCTTCGTTGATCTCCCAGATGTCGATGTCATCCTTGGTCATGCCAGCCTTCTGCAAAACCTTCAGCGCTGCAGGGACCGGGGCGTTCAACATCAGCGTGGGATCGTCACCCATGTTGGCCGTGGCCACGACGCGTGCTCGTGCCTTCATGCCGTGGGTCCTGGCGTAGTTTTCGCTGGTGATCAGAATCGCTGCTGCGCCGTCGACGACGCCTGACGAGTTGCCAGCGTGGTGCACGTGGTTGATGTCGAGGTCAGGGAACTTCTGATTGATCAGCTCGCGGAAAGTCTTTGAATCTTCAGTGTGGCGGTAGTCGGCAATCGCCGGGAAGCTTGCTGCCAGCTTGGCGAGCGACTCGGCCGTGGTGCCAGGCCGCGGGAACTCTTCGCGGTCGAGGGCAAGGGTGCCGTCGAGGTTGAAAACCGGGATCAGCGACTTGTCGAAGCGGCCTTCTTGGATGGCGATCTCGGCCTTGCGTTGCGAGTCAGCGGCGTGCGCGTCGAGTGCCTCGCGTGAGATGCCTTCGAGCGTGGCGATTGCATCAGCACACACACCCTGGTGCGACTGCGGGTGCAGCTCCTGCAGGTGCATGTTGTTCGCGCCCATCGCCATCAAGCCCTTCTTGGGGAGCGACATCATCTCGGTGCCACCAGCGATCACGACATCTTCCATCCCCGCCATGACGGCGTGCGATGCATAGTTCGTGGTGGTGATGCCAGAACCGCAGAATCGGTCGAGAGTGGCGCCACTTGCTCTGATGTCGTAGCCGGCGTCGAGAGCAGCCATGCGACCGAGGTCGCCGCTCTGCTCTTGCACTTGCGAGCTCGTGCCCCAGATGATGTCGTCAACGTCGCCGGTGTCGAGGCCGTTGCGATCACGGATCGCCTCGAGGACCGTGCGGGCGAGGTGTTGCGGGTGCAGATGCGCCAGTGCGCCCTTGCCCTGTTTGCCGACACCACGGGGTGTGCGGCAGGCGTCGATGATCAGTGCGTCAGACATAGGTCGTCTCCTTGAGATGCCGAGTAGGCAAGCGTCGTGTTCAGCCTGACGTTAGAGAAGTCGTGCTGTGCTGCCGCAGCCGGAGCGATACAAGACGCCTGTTCAGACCCGACCAATCAACTCGCGTGCAACGTCGGCAGCAACATCGTTCTTTGCTGCCAGCGGTGGAAGTATGACGATCTGGTCGAGGCCGGCAGCGTCGAGTTCACCGATTCGGGCTCGCAGGTCGTCTGGCGTGCCGACGAGGCAGGCACGTTCGATCAGTTCCTTCGTGACGAATCGTTCCTCTTCGGGGATCACCCAGCAGTTGTGACCGAGGTGTGTCCGGAGGTGGCGACGCTCTTCGGGAACGGCCTCGACTGCTGCGACGTAGTCGTCCCACATCGGCAGGAGGTGCGCCGGCGGGCGCCGACCGAACTGGGTAAGTTGCTCGTAGCTGTAGTGCAGCGCCGCAATGGCGAACGCGCCGACTTGTTCTTTGACACGATCCGAGTCGATGGCCTCACCGGGTTCGAGTACAGCGATTGTCGTGAGCGTTGCAATGGGAAATGCGTGCCGATCAGTGGAGAGCCCATGCTGTTCCCGGCCGGCACTAATCGCTGTCCGAATCCCCCGCACCGCCACTGGGTCAGGCGGTACCGATGTGATGAGGCCGTTACCATACTTTGCCGCCAGACCGAGTGCCTTCGGCCCGAATGCAGACACGTAGACAGGCGGCACCGGGTTGTACCGCACGAACCCGTACTCGGGCATCTGATGGCGGATCGGCGCGGTGTGTCCGTTGAATGAGTAGTCGACTTCGTCGCCACGCAGCAGTGCGGTCAGCACCCGGAGGTACTCGTCGAACTCGGCAATGCGTTGTGGTTTATGGCCCATGATCCGCATTGCCGTGTTGCCGGTGCCGATCCCGCAGAACGTCCGTCCTGGCGCCAACTCGTTGATCGTGCCGATCGCCGCTGCGGTCACCGGGGCGATGCGCGTTCCTGCGACCGCGACGCCAGTGCCGATGTTGATCGTCGACGTGCGGTCGGCGGCGAGGGCGAGCAGTGCGTACACGTCGCTCCAGATCATCTGGCTATCGGCGAGCCAGGCATGTGTGAAGCCGAGCCGTTCGGCCGCGACGACGTCGTCGATGTCTGACGGACGGGACGCAATGCAAACGCCGAAATCCATAGTGTGCTCCAGCTCTAGCGGAACGCCGCGAGGCGTTCGTCGGTGTCGTCGATCGGGTAGTCGGTCGACGCTTCGTATGCCAGGCCGTCGGCCAGTCCCTCTTGTTCGGCGACGTAAAAGAGGTCTTTATACGCGGCGAGCGAGCCGCTGCTGTTGGCAACGATCACGTCGACGAGTTCGTTAACCGTGGCGTCGAGTTCGTCACGGGGAACCGACCGAGCGGCGAGCCCGATCGCCGCTGCCTCAGTACCGCGTACGTTGCGTGCCGTCAACGACAGTTCGCGCGCCTTGGTCAGACCCACCGCCGCCGGGAGTCGTTGACTCATTCCCCACGTCGGTCGCAACCCAAATTTGGCGTGCGTGTCGGCGAGCGTGGCCTCGTCGGCGACGACCATAATGTCGCAGGCCAAAGCGATCTCGAGCGCCCCGGTGAAGCAGAAGCCGTTCACTTTCGCGATCGACACGATCCGGCCATTGGCCAGCTTGTCGGTGAGCGCCCGAGCAGGAACATCGAGGATGTCTCCGACCACTCCGTTGACAAGTTCGCGACCGCCGAGAGCTTTCAGGTCGACGCCGGCACTGAAGGCTCGACCACTACCGGTCAGCACGACGACTCGCTGTGTCGGATCATCGATCGCTGCGCCAACTGCTGCATCGAGGGCGACGAGCATCGTCGGCGTCAGCGCGTTGAGTGCATCGGGTCGATGCAAGGTGATGGTCGTGACGGCGCCAGAGCGCTCAATCAAAATCTCGGAGTCGGTGATTGCCACGTCCGCATTCTCCACCGTTTGTGGTCGGGCAACAGAGCCGGAGTGAATTCGTCGGCAATCAGGCCTGATCGAGCCACACCGAATCAAACCATGTCGCACCGGTGATCGAACATCGCAACGGCGTGCCATCAGGAGATGTCCGGTCGCACACGCCCTGCACTTCTGCGCTGAATGCGTTGTTCCATGCCGTGTGGTCGAGGAACACGTAGGTGGCAGCGTCGTTCATTTGTCGTGCGATTTCCTGCCAGAGCTCGATCCGGCGCGCCTCGCGGGTCGTTGCCTGAGCCTCGGCGATGAGGGCATCGCGTTCGTCGGTGCAGTAGCGGGCGAAGTTCAACGAAATCACATCGATGGTCCGACAGATCAGGAAGAGTCGGTCGAGTGACGGGTCAACCGCACCAAACTGCCTCCAGATCGCAGCGTCGTAGTGGCCGAGTGCGACCTCTTGAATGTGGGTGTCTTGCGCCAGTTCGTCGAAGGCGACGTTGAAGTGTTGGTCCCATCCCTGATCGAGTATTTCGGCCGTGCGCGTGGTGATCACCGCCGGCCCAAACCACTGCAACTCGACATCGATCTTGCCGCCGGAGCACTGGTCGGGTACGTCCACGCAGTAATCAGCAACGAGCGGTGTGGCCGCGTCAGGGTCATCGCCCGCCTGGACGACATCGGGGGCGTAGAAGGCGCTGTCCGTCGCGAACATCTGGTTGGCGTCGGGCGCAACGCCGAGGGCGACAAGGTCTCGATAAGCCTGGAGCGGTGTGGCCAGCGTCAGCGCTTGGCGGGCTCGCAGGTCATCGAACGGCGGACGCGATGCGTTCAGCATCACGAAACTTTCCTCCCCTGACGTGTCGACCACGTTGGCGATGCCGGTGCGAGCCTGAAGGTCGATAATCGACGCCGGGTTCGTCGTTTGAATGGCTTGGATGTCGCCATTGCTCAACAGGTCGGATCGGGTGTCAGGGTCCGAGATCGGGAGGAACTCGATCGCGTCGAGGTACACCTCTCCGCCCCACCAATCGTCGTTGCGCACAACGCGAGTGACCGAGTCGAGCGCGCGACTTTCGATCTTGAACGGGCCAGTGCCGACTGGCACCTGGTTAAGCGCCGGATCGAGGAGGGCCGCGGCGAGCCAGGTGGGCGATGCGATGTAACCGCCCTGGGTACTCAGCGTTGCGGGGAACTGGGCGTTCGGATCGAGCAAGTTGTACTGGATGGTGAACTCGTCGATCACCTCGGTGGCATTCTCAGCCGGATAGAAGGGTCGAAGACCGAAGCCGATCAGCGGGCTATCGAACTGGGCTTGGAACCCCGCCTGGACGGCCTCGGCGTCAAAGGGTGTGCCGTCGTGGAAGTTGATGCCTTGGCGGAGTGTGACCTGCCAGGTCGTCAGATCACCGTCAACGGGTTCCCATGATTCGGCGAGGTAGGCAACGATGGTGCCGTCGAGCGCAACCGCAGCGAGGGTGTCGAAAATGGCGTTTGCCATGACCTGGCCGGGCGCAGAGAGTACCGACGACGCCGGGTTCAACCCATCGACGTCGGCCTCGAGGCCGTACCGCAGCGTGCCACCGCGAACCGGTTCGGGCTGCGGTTGCAACGGTCCCTCATCGACGCCAACAGTTGGCTCCGCGCCTGGCTCTGTGCCCGCTGCCTGTTCGCGGTCGGGCGCAACTGGTTCGGGCAACTCCGATTCGGGTAACTCCGATGCGGAGTTATCAGCGGCTCGGTCAGATCCAGAACATGACGCTGCTACCAGCGCGGCCAGCACCGTTGCTGCTCTGCAGCGTCTTCCCCCTCGCATCACCGCATCTTGTCACTTTTTGGTCGCCGGACTTCGCGCTGTGTTCAGCGAAACGAGTAGTGAAGTCATCGCAGTCGGCGATCGCGAGGAGCGACACATCTGCCATCCGCACGGCCTGGCCCTGGGCCCGGACGGCACGCTTGCTCGGCTCGACGAACGGTGCCGACGTCGACGTCTGCTTCATCGACGGATGGAGACAGGCCAGCCCCAGCAGTACACCGAACGTGATCCAGAAGAGATCAGCAAGGCCACCTGGAACGAATGGGCCGTTCGTCGATTGCACGTTGTACACCACGTTGCCGGCGACCAGCGACACCAACCCGAGCGCCAGGAAGACGAGGCTTGGCGACTGTCGCCGAGCAACGGCGACCAACCATGCTGCAAATCCGAACATCGCAGCATCAAGTACGGGATAGGCGACTGCCACGGCCCGCATCTTTGTGTCAAAGAATGGCTCGGCGATGTAGTCGCCCATGTAGAGGAAATGTAAGACGCCCGCCGCCGCAATTGCGAACGCGACGCCCAGGCCCACTGCTTGCCAGTTGCGGTGCCGAGCAAGCCGGCGACCGAGGACGACAATTCCGAGGGCGAGTGTCGGGTACATCGCGAGGTAGAACCAGTCGGCGGTCGAGGGGAACGGAACAAATGCCTGGCTTGCTGCCAAGTCGGCGTACACATAGTCGCCCGCCAGGAACAGCACGACGCTGATGGCGGTCAAGGCCCACCCAATGGTGTGGCGTGTCTGGTGGATCAGCATGCCGACAACCATCGCAAGGACCGCTGTTGCTCCGAGCACCGAGTAGATGGTGCCGTTCGGAACCGCCCCCGCGGCCGAGACGAAATAGTACTGCGCTGCGGCGACGACAGCAGCGAGATACCAGCGCCAAACATTCGAGACCATAGATGTCAATCGTCACACCGAGACAATCTCTTGAGGATCTTGTGCACGGACTCCTCCGTCTAGATTCGACCGGATGCGCACACTGCTCACTGGAGCGAGCGGCTTCGTCGGCTCCAACATCGCAAAAGTCCTGATTAATCGGCATGGCGACACGGTCATCGACACCCGAGTCGACATGACTGACCGCACAGCGGTGCTCGAACATGTCGGCGCCGCTCGGCCGGACGCGATTATTCACTGCGCCATCCTCAACGACTGGGAACGGATGCACGCCGATCGTCAGGCTGCATGGAATGCCTACGTCGAGGCGACTCGGAACTACGCCGATGCTGCCGCTCTGATCGACGTTCCGTTCTGCCTCGTCTCCACCGACTGGGTCTTCGACGGCACCCAGGGCGGAGCAACTGAGGACACTCCCCCGAACCCGATCAACCTCTATGGCTTTTTGAAGGCGGCATCCGAGATGGTCACGCTGGAACGCGGCGGCGCAGTTGCCCGGGTGATGGGCGTGAACGGCACCCACTGGGCGCGGCCGACGACACTACGGTCACAGGACCCTGGCTTTGGATACTTCGTTGCATCCCTTGTCGATTCGCTCGAGCAAGGCGTGCCGTTCGTTGTCTGGGAGGGCGACGACATTAATGGGCTGGCTTCACCGTCGCTCGGTGCGATGTGCGGCGAGGTGATGCGCCACATAGTGGCTGGCGGACGCCTCGGCATCTTCCACTGCTGCGGGTCGACCTCAACGACCCGCCGAGAGTTGGCCAATGCGACAGTCGACGTGTTCGGCCTGGACCGCTCGTTGCTCCGTTTCGGCCCGGCGCCTGCCGAGGCGTTC
>CAWUXP010000032.1:0-3530 GCA_963926495.1 Candidatus Ilumatobacter herschelensis | reverse complement strand
GCGACGGCCACTTTGCCGACGAGTTGGTCGGGGCGCTGGTCGAGATGGTCACCGAGTGGGCGCCGTCACCCGCACCTACGT
Source organism: Candidatus Ilumatobacter herschelensis (assembly GCA_963926495.1). GTDB lineage: Bacteria > Actinomycetota > Acidimicrobiia > Acidimicrobiales > Ilumatobacteraceae > Ilumatobacter_A > Ilumatobacter_A herschelensis. The sequence continues at coordinate 3,449 of CAWUXP010000032.1, read as the reverse complement.
GGGTCGCTGCGGTCCCTTCCGAGCGAACCGGCGCACTCGTACCGTCACTCGCTCAGCGGGTAGCGGAGGCGCTCGCCATTCCTTACGTGCCACTCGTCGAACGCGCCGAGCATCGGCCGCCACAGGTCGAGATGCAGAACAGCGCGCATCAGGCAGCCAACGTCGCAGGAGCTTTCACACTCGGCGAGCCCCCACTCGGCGGACCGGTTCTACTTATCGACGACCTCGTCGATTCCGGGTGGACCCTCAACGAGATCGGGCGGATGATGTCACGCAGCGGAAGCGGCCCCGTCTTCCCCATCGTCCTCGCGCTCGCCCTCGGTCGCCGGGCCTGACAAGCGCGCCCCCAAGATCACTTTGCCAAGGTCGATCGACGTGGCATGATCAGCTCACGATGAGTTCCGACACGCATCTCGCAGCACTCCTGCTCAGCAATCAGCTCACGCGCCTCGACGTCGCTCCGCTCAAGGCCCGCGAGTTCTGGGGCCTCGTCGACCGGACCGACGCCCTCGGCATCGACGTCGGCGCACTCCTCACCGACCCCACCGCGCGCACCCAAGTCGCGCAAGGCGATGTGTCCGAACAGCGCCTGACCGGGTTACTCGACGCCACACGAGCCTTCGCATTTGAAATCGAACGACTTGGCGAGGGTGGCATCACGTTGCTCTCGGCCCTCGACGAGCGATTTCCTGTTCTGCTCCGCGACCGAATGCAGCACGGCTGCCCACCGCATCTCTTCGCTGCCGGGGCGACCGACGTCCTGCTACTCCGTCGCCTCGCGATCGTCACTGATGCGATCGACGACGCCACCGAACCCATTGTTCGACAAGGCGTCGCAGCAGCCGTCGTTGCCGACTGGGCAACCGTGGTCGGTGCGCCCGGCCAGTCAGGAAATAGAGAAGGTCCGGCAATCGACAGTGTGGTGCTCAATGAGTCCGGAGCCTGTGGCAGCACACCCATCGTCGTGGCAGCCGACGGCATCAACCGCGCAGCCCGATCCCCCGACGTTCGCAAACTCGTCCAGCAGCAAGCACTTTGTCTGGTCAGCCCATTCGTCCCCGACACCACAGCTTCGGCAGCGACATCGCTGGCCCGCGACGCCGTGGTCCAGGCCATGGCCGACCGGACACTTGTGGTGGCGTGCGCCGACGGAACCGGCCCGACCTGGGCAACGGCGCTTGCCTCGGTCGAACGCGAGCCCGCATCAGTCCTGTCGTTCACGGGCCCAGGTTCTCGACCAGGAAACACCGCTCTCGTCGGCATGGGTGCGGTCGACATCGACCACATCGACACGCTCCACGATCACCTGACCTGAATTCTCGGTACCAGATTTAAGCCTGATTGACTCAACGTGGTCGCGGCGACTCTCGCCTGCGCACTGAGGAACGTTTCGTTCGGTCTGTTACGACCTTTGCGTCCGCTTCGGTTGGGAAGGTGACCGTGTTGGCAAATGCCACGCCGAACTTCATAAGTGACTCCTGGTTGTCGTTGAGGTCCAAGAGAAGCGCATCAGTGGAAAGACGGGCTGCTGTAAACAATCACGCTTCCCCGCGGCGATATGGCTGCCCGTCGGCGGCAGGCGCCTTGAGGCTCTGACTCGCGAACACCAGAACCACGAGCACCAACGCGTACGGCATCGTGTTCGGCACCCAATCGGCGGCCCGGTCAGTCAGCAGGTACCAGAGGAACGTGATCGACGCAAGGATCGCTGCGAGCAGCACGTTCGGTCCGCCCAGCGCGGCGATGCCCGACATGTATGAATCGGTCGGCGACTTCATGAAGGATTGATCGTTCGCTCCCGAGCCGATTGCCCGAGGAGCAGGATCGGACTTCGTTACGCCCTTGCGATACGTGAAGATTGCATATCCAGCGAGGCCGATCGCGACGACGAGCAGCAGTGCACGGGTGGCAACACCACTGCCAGTTTGGTCGAAGTCGTTGAGTGAAATGGCGAACGGGTAGCCGAAGAGCATCGCTCCGACCATCACGCCACTCGCTCGCCAGTTACCGAAGATCAGCGCGGCGAGCGCGATGAAGCCTCGGCCGTTGGTCTGGCCGCCGCGGTACAGCCCAGTCAACTCGATCACGATGAACGCACCGGCAAGGCCAGCGAACGCGCCGCTGACCACGACACCGAGGTACTTGTGGAAGTAGATATTGACACCCAGCGATTCGCCCGCTTTTGGATTCTCACCGCAGATCCGCATACGGAGGCCAAGCCTGGTGCGGAAGAGCAGCCAGGCTGATGCCGGAACGAGCAGCAGACCGAACAGGGTGAAATATCGGATGTCGGTGACGAGCCCCTCAAGGAGACCAGCCATGTCAGAGAGGAAGAAAATCCCCCACCCGTCAATTTTTTCAAACAGTTCAGAAACGCCTGGCACAGTGAACGTTCCGAGGCCATCGACTCGCGGTGATTGCGAGATCGATCCGCCTCGTTGCGGGAAGAACCGGTCAGACAGAAAGCGCGCGAGACCGGGCGCCAAGATGTTGATCGCCACGCCGCTGATGATGTGGTCAACACCAAACTGCACGGTGGCAACGGCATGGAGGAGGCCGCCGAGCGCACCGCCAATGAGGCCGCAGATCAGGCCACCCCACGGCCCAAACTCAAATGCACCGATGGCCCCACACCAGGTGCCCAGAATCATCATTCCTTCGAGGCCGATGTTGACGACGCCGACACGCTCAGAGAAGAGCCCGCCGAGACCTGCGAGCAGGATCGGCATCGCCCAGCGCAACATGCCGCTCGACGCATTCGGTGTGGTGAGGAGGTCGGTGCCGCTGAGCGACTGCACGATCGTGAGGATCAAGACGCCCATGGCCGCCATCAGCGCCCAGCGCGCCCAGTTCGGCAGCGCCTTCCAACGCTCGACGACCGATTCGGTTGGCACGGAAAGCTTCGACGTGTCTTGCAGCGTGTCGGTCATGCCGTCACCTCCCCACTCATTGCATCGGGCCCACTCATTGCATCGGGCCCACTCATTGCATCGGGCCCACTCGGTGCGACCGCTTCGGTGGCAAGCGCCGCCCGTCTGACCTCGTCGGACTGCTTAATGCGGTTCACCACCTCGTAAGCGATCACCGCGGCCAGCAGGATCGTGGCCTGCATAATGACGACAATCTCCGGACTGGCCGTCCCGGTCACTTGGAGCGGAGCCGAGCTGGTGTCAAGGAACGCAAAGAGCAAGGCAGCGACTGCCATGCCAGGTGCCGAGTTCCGACCAAGCAGCGCAACAGCGATGCCCGCAAAACCGAGACCCTGGACGAACCCCTGGTCGTAGCTGTGATTGACAGAAAGGATCTCAGTCATCCCGATCAGGCCAGCCATGGCGCCCGATGCCGTCATTGCGATGAGCACCATCTTCTTTGGCGGGACGCCTCCGGCCCGCGCCGCGAACGGGTTCATGCCGCTGGCTCGCAGGTCAAAGCCGAACCGGCTGCGGTTG
>CAWUXP010000031.1:0-3141 GCA_963926495.1 Candidatus Ilumatobacter herschelensis | reverse complement strand
CTTGGAACCCCACACGACCTTGATGACGTTCCAGCCGGCGCCACGGAAGGTGGCTTCGAGTTCCTGGATGATCTTGCCGTTGCCGCGCACCGGGCCGTCGAGGCGCTGCAGGTTGCAGTTGACGACGAACACCAGGTTGTCGAGTTGCTCACGCGATGCAAGTGAAATGGCGCCGAGTGTTTCGGGTTCGTCGCACTCGCCGTCACCGAGGAATGCCCACACGCGGCTGCCCGACGTGTCGTCGATCTCACGGTTAAGTAGGTAGCGGTTGTAGCGGGCCTGATAGAGCGCCGTGAGTGAACCAAGGCCCATCGACACGGTGGGGAACTCCCAGAAGTCCGGCATGAGGCGCGGGTGCGGGTACGAGCTGAGGCCGCGACCCTCGCGACCGAGTTCGCGGCGGAAGTGGTTGAGATCGTCTTCACTCAGGCGGCCTTCGAGAAAGGCGCGCGCGTACACGCCGGGCGCAGCGTGGCCCTGGAAGTACACGTGATCACCAGGATTGCCGTCGTCCTTGCCCCGGAAGAAGTGGTTGAAGCCGATTTCGTAGAGTGCAGCGGAGCTTGCGAACGTCGAGAGGTGGCCGCCGATGCCGTCGGCGGCTTTATTGGCCTTGACGACCATTGCTGCTGCGTTCCAGCGGATGAAGGCTCGGATGCGACGCTCGATGTGCTCATCGCCCGGGAACCAGGGCTCTTCGGAGCGCGGGATGGTGTTGACGTATGGCGTCGAGACGGTGGCCGGGAACGACACCTGGCTGGCGCTCGCCCGCGCCATGAGACGCGACAGCAGATAGCGGGCGCGGTTCTTGCCGTGCGTGTCAACGACGGCGTCAAGGCTGTCGAGCCACTCCTCGGTTTCGACCGGGTCGATGTCGGGGAGTTGATGAACGTGTCCGTCGAAAATCATACGGAGACCATTGTCGCAGGGTTACCGCTCGGTAGGGATCAAGAACTCGCAACTGTCCGAAACTGTTCCGTGCCAACAGCGTCCTATCGCCGTGAGTTGACCTCGAACGGCTCTAGGTTGGCACCGATGAGTCGACTCGAGATTTACACCGATGGTGCCTGCCAGGGAAACCCCGGGCCAGGCGGCTGGGGCTGGGCTGTGGCCCCCGACGGTGAGCCGAGTGGCTCTGGTGGCGAAGCAGCGTCCACGAACCAACGGATGGAGATCTATGCAGTGATCGATGCGTTGCGGACCTACTCCAAGGTGGCCGACGAGCACGGCGCGCCTGTGCCGATCGAGATCGTTTCCGACTCCACCTACGTGGTCAAGTGCTTCAATGACAAGTGGTGGGTCAAGTGGGAACGTAACGGCTGGAAGAACTCCAAAAAACAGCCGGTTGCCAATGACGATCTCTGGAAGCCGTTGATTGAACTGGTGCAAGCTAGCGACGTCACGTTCCGGTGGGTCAAAGGCCACAGCGGCGACCGGATGAACGACATGGTCGATGCACTGGCTGTCGCAGCAGTACCCCGTCGCAACTGATTGCTTCAGTTCCACCGCGAATGTGCCGAAAACTTGATCAGACTGACGTCGCTCGGACGTCGAACAACATTACGGTTTCATGACATGCGTACATTGAGATGGAGTCACTGGGTGGTTGTTGCCGCGCTTGCAGCGGTCGGCGTCGTCGCGCCTCCCCCCGCCGCGACAGAGGCCGCCGTCGACGACATCGTCGCCATCGTGATCGAGGGCACCGGCTTCGGTCACGGCCGAGGCATGAGCCAGTGGGGCGCGTATGGCTACGCTGTCGACCACGGCTGGGACTGGAACCAGATTCTCGAGCACTACTACGGCGGGACCAAGGCAGGAACTGTGCCAGCGTCAGAGCGCGTCCGGGTGCGGCTCACCGGCCTCGATGGGGCCGGAACCGTGGGTGTCGTGTCGCATGGCTCGCCGGTTACCTGGAACGGCCAAACCCGAGCCTCGATGTACGCCAAAGAGACCTCCACCCCCGGCACGTTCGAAGTGTGGGGCTCGACTGGTCGGGCCTGTCCTGGAGCAATTCTGCCTGATGGCCCCATAGCCATTGGGGCCCAGGGCAATGCCGTCAAACAGATCCAGCAGTTCCTGCGGACGTATCAGCCGACGGCCGGAGGCATCGCCATCGACGGCGACTTCGGTCCGCAGACCTCCGGATTTCTGAAAAACTGGCAGCAGGCCCAAAGCCTGACTGTCGACGGCATCTGGAAAACGGTGGATGCGGATCGGGCTGAGTCGATTATCAACGCCGACTCTGGTGGAGGATTTACCCGGCTCGATGGGCAAACGAATACAGCAGGTGTGCGCGGCCCGGTGAGCTTCAGCATTGCTGACGGTGAAGACGCAAGCCTCGCCCCCGAGCTTGCCCTCGGGCTCTGCGCTCCTGACGGGTCGGTCACGCACTACCGCGGCAGCATCGACGTGCTGAGCACGTCGTCCGGGAACCGCGTCGTCAACGACGTCAGTGCCGAGAACTACGTCCGTGGTGTCATCCCTCGTGAGGTGTCGGCATCGTGGGGTGAAGCGGGCGGTGGCGCCGGGGTCAATGCTCTTCGGGCCCAGGCCGTTGCGGCCCGGTCGTACGGCCTCGAGCAACGGCGTAATTACTTCTACGACGGCACCTCCACGCGCTATGCCACCACCTGCGATACGACGGCTTGCCAGGTGTACGGCGGCGCTGCACGACGTGGCGCTGCGACTGGGAACCCAGAAGACCGCGAGGATCCACGGACCGATGCTGCGGTGAAGGCGACTGCGAACGTCGTACGGCGGTGGCCGGCCGACCACCCAGACACGTCCAAGAGGGGACAGCTTGTCTCGACCGAGTTCTCTGCATCGAACGGGCCCCGCACCGCCGGCGGCGAGTTCCCGGCAGTCAACGACATCGGCGACGACACCTTGTCGAATCCGAACCACCGCTGGAAGCGGGTGATCGATGCCGACACCCTGGAGTCGAATTACGGGCTCGGCCAGATCAGCGCAGCATCGATGACCTCGGCGCAGGAACCCCAGTACCAGGGATATGACGGGATCTGGTTCGACGACATCGTCTTGACCGGCAAGTCTGGAAGTAAGCGGATGAACTCGTGGGACTTCCGAAACGCCTTCAACCTGCCGTCACCCGGCTTTACCGTTCGGGTAGTTCGTGAAATC
>CAWUXP010000030.1:0-2995 GCA_963926495.1 Candidatus Ilumatobacter herschelensis | reverse complement strand
TACACCGCATGAATCGTGCGTACGAAATGATGGTCATCATTGATGGAGACATCGATGACCCCAAGGCTCAGGCCTGGATGAAGACGATCAGCGACGGGATTGAGAAGGTCGGCGGAACACTGCACGACAAGATCGATTGGTGGGGCAAGCGTCAGTTCGCTTACCCGATCAACAAGAAGCCGTCTGGCTACTACCTGGTTGTTCAGCTCGTTGCTGCGCCTGGCGCACTCGACGACTTGGAGCGTCAGCTCCGTCTCGCGGATGACATCGTCCGCCACAAGCTCATCCGTTTACCAGACGAAGAAGCAGAGCGTCGCGGCATCACTAGCGCCGCCGCCGCTGTCTGATTCTCAGCTCATAGCCAAAGGGGAAATCAATGGCACAGGACAACACTGTCACACTCACCGGGAACCTCACCAAGGATCCCGAACTTCGATACACCACCGGGGGCCGTGGTGTTGCCAGCTTCGGTCTTGCCGTCAATCGCCGCTATCAGGTGAATGGCGAATGGCAGGAGCAGGTCTCGTTCTTTAACGTGGTCGCCTGGGCTGAACTCGGCGAAAATGCCGCCGCCAGCCTCCATAAGGGCAACCGCGTCATGGTCACGGGCCGTTTGGAGCAACGCTCCTACGACACCCGTGAAGGCGAGAAGCGCAACATCACCGAAGTGATCGCCGACGACCTCGGCCCCAGCCTTCGCTGGGCGCAGGCACAGGTCGAGCGCATCTCCCGTGACTCCGCCGATGGTGGCGGATTCAGTGGTGGTGGCGGCGGTGGCGGCGGAGGCGGCGGCGCAGCTCGCTCGGCGACTCCCCCAGATCCGGTGTACGGCGAAGAAGAGCCGTTCTAAGTACGTCCTGAGTCACGGCTGGGTCCGAACCATTGGACCCGCCAACCCCATGTCACTCACTCTTTCAATCGAAGATCATCTTCCAGTCAGGAATATCTAGGTAACCATTATGGCCAGTAAGAAGAATAAGGCCCGGTCGGCGCGAGACGCCAACCCCCGCAAGTTCAAAAAGAAGACCAGCGTCCTCATCATCGACAAGGTCGAGTTCATCGACTACAAGGATGTCGATCTGCTGCGTCGCTTCATGAGCGACCGCTCCAAGATCAAGAACCGCCGCGTCGCCGGCAACGACCTGCAGCAGCAGCGCGAAGTCGCGAATGCGATCAAGGTCGCCCGCGAAATGGCGCTTCTGCCCTACGCGACGCGTGTCGCTTCGACTCGCACTGGCGGCCGTCGTGATCGCGACGATCGTGGTGGCGGCCGTGGCCGCGACGACGGTGACAACAAGGAGAACAACTCCGAAGAGACCACCGACACTGGTGACGACGCGGCCGATGAGTCCGTCGACACGGATGACGCGTTTGCAAGCACCGAGACGGAGGCCTGAGCAACATGAACGTCATTCTTCGTAACAAGGTCGAAGGTCTCGGCCTGCGCGGCGACATCGTTGATGTCGCCGACGGCTACGCCCGCAACTTCCTCTTCCCGAAGGGTCACGCTCTCAAGGCGTCGCCCGGAGCCCTGGAGCAGGCCGCCAAGATGCGGGCCTCCCGTGACCAAAAGGATCAGTCAGCACGTGAGGCAGCGACCGCAATCGCCAGCTCGCTCGTGCCGAAGACGATCACAATCACGGCCAAGGCGTCGGGTGAAGGCAAGCTCTTCGGTTCGATCAGTGCTGCCGACGTCGCCGATGCGGTGAAGGCTCAGACCGACATCGTCATTGACCGCAAGGCGATCGAAGTCGACAACATCAAGACCGTCGGCGCCCACACGGCAACCGCCTCGCTGCACAGCGATGTGTCGTTCCCGATCAACATCGTGGTCGTCGCAGCCGAATGAGTTTCCACTCGGCTTTTGCCGGGTGAACATCGCGACGTGCTCCAATACGGAGACCGTCACGGTTTCGACACGTGAAAGGCGTGTCCTGCTTTCGAGTGGGGCACGCCTTTTGTTTTTCCACCGCCCATCCGCGTCTACAGCTATCCAGCGGGACCAATCGATACCCACAGGTACCCACAGGCTGGTGGGATTTATCCACAGGCAATTCCCAGGGTTCTGCCACTAGCTCCACACAGGGTTGTTCAGCAAGGATGATAAAGACATGAGCAATGATCTCGACCGCGAGTACCAGGGTGGACAGTTCTCTGGCGGCGGGCCTTCTCGTCCGCAAGGTGGCTCGGGTCGTGTTCCTCCTCACAACCTGCAGGCCGAGGAATCGGTGCTCGGTGCACTGTTGCTGTCGCGTGACGCGATTGGCGTCGTCGGCGAAGCTGGCCTGAGCGTCAGAGACTTTTACAGCCCTGCGCACCAGCACATTTTCGACGCAATTCGGTCGCTGTATTCGTCGTCGGGCCCGGTTGACGTGGTCACCGTGGCCGACGAGTTGCGTCGCCACAACATGCTTGATGATCTCGGTGGGATGGAGCGGCTCAACGAGCTACAGAACGCCACTCCGTCGGTGTCCGGTGCTGAGCATTACGCCCGCATTGTGATGGACACGGCGCTGCTTCGACGGCTGATCCATACCGCTGGCGAGATTACTGACTTGGCGTTCAGTGAGCCTGACGATGTCACTAAAGCCGTCGACTTGGCAGAGTCGAAGATGTTTGAGGTCGCCGAGGATCGCGTTGTTGACTCGACCCGCCAAATCGACGAGCTCCTCAACGAAGCCATGGATCAGCTCGAAGAGAACTTCGAGCGCGGCGACACGATCACGGGCGCAGCGACTGGTTACGACGATCTCGACGAACTGCTGTCGGGTCTGCAGCCGAGCACCCTGAACATCGTCGGTGCTCGCCCCGCAATGGGCAAGACAGCCTTTGGCTTGGGCTTGGCCACGCACATTGCGAAGACGTCGGGCAAGCCGACGCTTGTGTTCTCGCTGGAAATGGGCCACAGCGAGTTGACGCAGAGAATTCTGTCGTCGGAAGCGAAGGTCGATTCGAGCAAGCTGCGCACCGGCAAGCTGACCGAAAGCGATTGGTC
>CAWUXP010000029.1:0-23380 GCA_963926495.1 Candidatus Ilumatobacter herschelensis | reverse complement strand
GTGAAAACAAGATCTGGAGGCGCTTGCCCGGAGCCGAGTGGCCAAGATGCAGCTGAGCCTCTTATGATGGAAAGTGTATCTGCCGCCCGCGCAGTTTCTGCGTTTTGTCTTTGTCGAAAGTCTGCCCATGGAACGCGTCCTGAACTTTGCCAAGAAGCTGCCCTGGGCCGACATGCGGGCGCGCCTGCTCGCCGAGGTCGTCGATGCCTCGCAGGTCGCCACCGTGGTGCTTCCCCGAGCCGAGCCCGAGACATCGCTGGGCGCTGGCCGCGAGGTCCGTGTCCTGTGCCGCGATGCCCTCGCATCTGCCGCGGCAGATGCCCCTCTGGTTGAGGTGCCAATCGGCGACCCGGCCTACATCATCTACACGTCCGGGTCGACGGGCCGGCCGAAGGGGATCGTGCACACGCACTTCAGCGGGCTCGCCTACGCCAGGGCCGCAGTTCGCCAGTACAGCCTCACCGCAGCTGACCGGTTCGCGAACATTGCACCGCTCCACTTCGACCAGTCGACGTTCGAGCTCTACGCAGCACCGCTCGTTGGCGCAACGGTCCTCGCAGTGCCTGATCCGGTCATCCGATTCCCCGCAAGCCTCAGCGCCCTGATCAGCAAGGAACGAATCACGGTGTGGTACTCGGTGCCCTACGTGCTCGAGCAATTGTCCACACGTGGCGGCATCGCTGATCGTGACCTGAGCCTGTTGCGCTGGGTGCTGTACGGCGGCGAATCGTTCCCGCCCGCCCAGCTTGCTGCGTTGATGGCTCACTTGCCTGACGCCACGTTCTCCAACGTCTACGGGCCAGCGGAAGTCAACCAGTGCACGGTCTTCGATCTCACCGATCCACCGACCGGTCAGGTGCCCATCGGGCGAGCCTGGGACGAAGCCGAGCTGCAAGTCGTCGATCCGGACGACCTCTCCAGCGAGGTCGATGATCGGCCGGGAGTCCTGCTGGTGTCGACGCCGACGATGATGTCGCACTACTGGAAACGCCCGGACTTGACGAACGCCTCAATCATCGAGGCCGACGGACGACGTTGGTATTACACGGGCGATCTCGTCGAGTACGTGGCGCCGGGTGGCCCGCTGGTGTTTCTCGGACGCGTGGACAATCAGATCAAGCTGCGCGGGCACCGGATCGAACTGGAAGCGATCGACGCACTTCTCATTGAGGTTGACGATGTTGAGGTCGCCACGACCGTCGTTCGCCGTGAACCGAACGGTGACGACGTTCTCATTGCGCTCGTGGTCCCCGAGTCGAACTCCGACGGGTTGTCAACACGGGTGCTTACCCGGCTCAGCGCTCAGTTGCCGCGTTACGCCGTCCCGGTCGAGGTCCAGATTGTGAGTTCACTTCCACGGACTGGAACCGGCAAGATCGACCGTGGAGCGTCGGCGCAGCTGCTCATCCAGACGATTGCGTCTACTCCCGCGCCGCAAACCTGACGCGAGCGGATTGGATATAGGCACACCTTTTGGAGCAGACGAGACGAGCACGAACGTGACCACCGCCGAGACGACACCCGAACAGAATGACAATTCGGTCGCAGCTCGCATCGACGAAGCATTCGTCAATTCGCTGACCGAATTCATCTCTGACGAGGTCGCCCAGGACGACGACCCCATCGATGAGTCCACCGACCTGCTCTTGACTGGGCAAGTCGACTCGCTGGGTGTCGTCCGTATTGTGCTGTGGATTGAGCAGAGCCTCGGTATCGAAATTGACCCACTCGACGTCGTCCTCGAGAACTTCCAAACGATTGGCCAGATGGCGGCCTACCTCCGCCAACGATGAGTTGGGGAGCGTCGCCGATCACGGTGGCACTGACGTCGACCCAGCAACGAATCTGGACGTCACAACGCCTGGCCGCGCATGTTCCGTTGGCGAACATGGCCAATCGATTTCACTTCGCCGAAGCAGTCGATTCCGAACGTTTCGTCGCAGCCTTCAATCGGGTGGTTGACCAGTGCGACGTTCTACGGATGGCGGTGTTGCCGAACAGAGCGAGCGAACCCGCTCAGGCAACCGTCGGTTCACGGAGGGCATCCGCAACCACCGTGATCAACATGCCGCGAGCCAGTGTCGATACTTGGGCCGCAGCGCGGATTGCTCGACCCATCGACGCCACGGCCTGTGTGTACGACTCGGTGTTGATTCAGCACGACGAAGACAACACCTCGACGTGGTGGCTCGGACTCCACCATGTTGCCACCGACGCCTGGGCGTCGGCGCTCATCTTCGAAGCAACATCGACGGCATATACCCAAGGCGGCGATGTCGACTTGCGCGCGATCATTGACGGCGACTACTTCACCAGTGCCACCGTCGCCGCTGCAACTCCGGCCCCGGTTGGGTCTGACTCGGAGCCAGACGGTGCGGGCCTCCGCGAACCGATCTCCCTATATGGCTCGACCAGCACGCACGGGACACGGATTGATCGCAGCGAATTGCCGCTTGCCGCACCACTCCGGAGTGCACTCGACGAAGCGTTGACGTCGCACTACCGATCGTTGAGCCGCGACCTCTCACTCCTTGCGCTTTCATCGATGGCGATCGCACAGCTGGTGAACCGCCTCGACGGTCGGACCGTCGTGCATATCGACACGCCGTTGCATCATCGGTCATCTCGTCGGCACAAGAAGCTGGTGGGCCCGCTCATGGAGCTGTCCTCGTTGGCGGTCACCGTCGATCAGACTGAGACCAACGCCGCGATGTTTAAGCGCGTCGTTCGGTCTGTCATGGAACTGCTGCACAGCTCGCCTGCCGGAGCCGAGCCGCCGGCACGGTCCGGCTTGCTGGTCAATGTCGTGACCGCTCGGTACGGCGACTTCGCCGGTATCGCGGCCACACGTGAGTGGGTTCGTGCCCCGCATGTCGACGCTACCCAGGTCGTCGGATCACAGATCTTCGAGACCTCAAGCGGCGATGACTCAGATGCTCGGCTGCGCTGGGAGATCGAGCTGCCGCACGAGGCTGCCGCTGGGGTGGCGTCACGGTTCCCCGAGCACCTTGGTGCCGTCTTTGCCGACCTGCTCGAACGGCCTGACGGTCTGGTCGGCTCGTCCTCGGTGGTGACCGACGACGAATCTACCGAGCTCGATCAGCTCAACCCGGCTCCGGCTCCGCTGGCACTCGGCGCTCCCGTCCATCAGCAGGTCGCCGACGCGTTTCGCCACCGGCCGGGCTGGGTTGTTGCCGAGCACGGCACCCGTCAGGTCAGCGCGTCCGACTTCGATGCCACCGCAGATCGCGTTGCTCGGTGGCTTCGATCGCGAGGTGTCGTTGTCGGGGCGCCCGTCGCGATCCGGATGCCGCGCAGCATCGACACGCTTATCGCGATTCACGCAGTCATGCGTGCCGGTGGGGTATTCGTCATGCTTGACCCAAACGGTCCACCAGCGCGACACGGGGCCGTGCTCGAAGATGCCGACATCGAGATCGTCATCGACACGCTGCCCAGCTTGGTGGAGCTCGAATCGGTCGCAGGCTCCGATCCGCTTCCGACGGTCGGGCTTGACGACTTCGCCTACATCTTGTTCACTTCCGGATCGACTGGCCAGCCCAAGGGCGTTCCCATTTCGCACCGGGGCCTTGCTGACTATCTGCGCTTCGCGGTCGAGTCGTTTGGACTCGATCAACCGGTCGTCGCGCTTCACTCGTCGATGGAGTTCGACCTCACGATCACGAGCCTTTTCGTTTCGTTCGTCGCTGGTGGTCGCGTCGTCGTATTCGACCAGGAACCAATCGAAGCGCTCGCAGCCATCGCTGTCGACGACCGCATCGACACGTTTAAGGCGACCCCGTCGCAGCTCGCCATGTACTGCCGATTTGCCGCCCAGGGCCGGCCCCTGCGCACCGTGATCGTCGGGGGCGAGGCGTTCCGTCGACCTGGAGCTGTCGAACTTGCCGAACTATGTGAGGGACGCGTTCGGATCTTCAACGAGTACGGGCCGACCGAGGCCGTCGTCGGCTGCATGGTTCACGAATGGGCAGCAGACCTCGATCGTGGTTCCGACGTGCCGATCGGCTCCGCTGCCCCTGGGGCGGCTCTTGCGTTGCTGGACTCGGCGCAGCAATTGACCCCTGTCGGTGCCTGGGGCGAGCTGTACGTCCGACGGCCTGGCATGGCAACCGCCTACCTCGGTCGACCAACGGAGACGGCGGAACGGTTCGTCGCGCCTGACGCCCTCAGGTCGATGTTGCCCGGCCCGTGGTACCGAACCGGTGACCGCGCCAGGGTCGAGCGTCCGGGTGTACTCGTGTACGGCGGCCGGATGGACGACCAGTTGAAAGTCAGCGGGTTCCGGCTCGAACCGGCCGAGGTCGAAGCTGCCCTCGTTGCGCACCCGAAGGTCGCCTCGGCGATCGTTCGGCTGTGGTCGAGCGACGGGCCGGACGTGCTGACTGCCTGGTATGAGGCAACCGACGGGCGCAATATTGGCACCGCTGAACTCCGAGCGCACAGCCGCCGATACCTGGCCGACCATGCAGTGCCAGTTGCGTTCGTTCGTGTCGACGAGATGCCGCTTGCCTCGAGTGCAAAAGCCGATCCGGCGCTGCTGCCTGCGCCGCAAGCGATGGATCGTTCTGACACCATGGTGCCGCCGTTGGGGCCCACCGAGCTGGCAGTCGCCGATGTGTGGTGCGATGTGCTCGGTCTTGCCCAAGTCGGGGCCACTGATGACTTCTTCGACATCGGTGGTGCCTCGCTGTCATCTATTGAGGTCGTGGCTGCGCTCGACGAGATCTTCGGTACGAACCTTGCCGACGCGTCTCTCTTCACTGCCCGAACAGTTCGAGCGTTGGCCGAATTGATCGATGCCGAGCAATCGGGGGCAACGGCGGGCGACCGGCGAACGCCGATCAAACCACTCGATCCAGGAACGCCGATCCCATTGTCATCGAGTGAAGAAGCGATGTTATTTGATCACCGGCGCGCTCCGGCCAGTACGCACTACAACGTCGCCCGTCTGTACACGATCGATGGACTGGACTCGATCGACCTGCCCGCGCTGCGTGCTGCGTTCATTGCGCTTGCAGGTCACCACGAACCGTTACACACGTCGTACGCCGTTGGTCGGCCTGCGCTGCGCGCCGACCAGGCAATGTCGTGGACTGAACACCCGGAAATGTCCGCCGACGACTTTGATCTGCTCGCAGCCGGTTCGCGGGCAGTCCCGTTCGATCTCGACGCCGGGCCGTTGATGCGCATCGATATTGCCTCGACCGGGCCAATGCAATGGTCGCTCTTGCTCTGCCTTCACCACGTCAGCCTCGGCGTGGGCACGCTCGACCTGATCTGGCGGCAGGCCATTGACGTCTACGACGGACGGATGCTTCCACAACTTTCCGTCACGTACGGCGCGCACGCAGCGTGGCAGCGCGCTCGGCACAGCGGCGCAGCGCAGGCAGCGTGGCTCAAGCGAGCAGAGCGGCGGCCAGAACGGGTGCCCCTTCGATTGATCGCACCTGACCCGAGCACACCGGACGGCTACATCGCTCGACAACTGCCTTTTGCACCGTCAGAACTGGCAGTCGACGGCCACACCGCGTTCAGTGTGGCGTTTGCTGCGGCGGCGGTCACGCTGACCCGTTTCACCGCATCGTCGTATGTGGAGTTTGGCATTGCCGCCTCGACCAAAGACCATGCCGATGCCGCCGACTTAATCGGACATCATTTGAACTCGCTTCCGATCGGCTTGGAGGTCGACGCTGCGGCAACGTTCGGGTCGCTCCTCGTTCAAGCCGGCGCAGAGGTGGCGAGTGCTCTTGCGATTCGGACCTACCCATTTGCGTCGATGGTGCGCGACGCACGAACTGCTGGTTGCGTCCCCCCAGACCTCTCGTACATGGTCGCGTACGACCAGATTGGTGCCGCTGAGTTCCCTGGGGCTCGCGTGCAGCACCGGATTCTTGCGTCGAACACAGCGGTCACCGACGTCACGTTCTTCGTTCAAGAACGGCCTGATTCGCTGCAGCTCAGCATCGAGTACCGAGGGTCGGTGATCAACGCCGCATCGGCAGAACGACTGCTGCGACTCTTCGAAGCGGTACTCCTCGAGGGCGTTGCCCGGCCGGCTTCGACTGTCGCTCAACTGACGGCTTCAGAACTACCTAGTGCATTGACCGGAGCGGCGATGGCACCGACCGGCGACAGCGTGCTGCACCGAATTCTTGCCGCAGCTCTCGACGACTCCGAAGCCGTTGCGGTGCTCGACGCTGCCGGTGAAGCCCTCACCCGAGGCGTCCTCACAGCGAGAATCGACCGGATAGCTCAGCGGCTTGATGAGCTCTCCCCGGCATCCCGGATCGGTGTCGCGGTGAGCCGTGGGCTCCACGTGATGCCAGCACTCCTCGGCGCTCAGTTTGCAGGAAGCGCAGCTATTCCGCTTGACCCAAGCATCGGTCAACATCGGTTGCGAAGCATCGTTGTCGAAAGTGGGCTTGATGTGCTGCTACACGATGGTTCGATTCCGAGCGAAGTCGATGGCCGCATTCTGGGCGTACCGGCCGAACGATGCATTGACGTCACGACACCAGAGCTGACTGCAGCGACGAGCATCTTGCCGACGCTGCAGGAACGACTCGCCGACGTTGGGTCTGACGACATCGCCTACGTCGTGTTTACGTCCGGATCCACCGGCGTGCCCCGTGGCGTCGAGGTCACGCACGCGAATCTCGCAGCGAGCACCTTTGCTCGCGGGTCCTGGTACGAGTTGGCTCCCGAGCGCTTTCTCGTTACCTCAAGCATCGGCTTCGACAGCTCCGTGGTCGGGCTCTATTGGCCGTTGGTGACCGGCGGATCGATCGTGTTCCCGACCGACACCGACGTACACGACGTCGATCGGCTCGCGCAGCTGATCGAGCGGCACGAGGTGTCACACATCCTGATGGTCCCCACGCTGTACCGGGCGTTGCTCGATCGACGCGCCGCTGCGCTGGTCGGGCTCGATGTTGCCATCGTTGCCGGCGAGGCCTGTCCGCCTGCTTTGGTGGCAGACCATCACGTTGCACTGCCGCAGGTCGCGCTGGTCAATGAGTACGGCCCAACCGAGGCCACGGTGTGGGCCACGGCGCATCGGCTGGTGGCGGGGGAAGATCCGGTACCGATCGGTGGACCGATTCCCGGCGTAGAGATTCGAGTCGTGGGCGAAGATGCCGCGACCGTGCCGATCGGTGTCGCAGGTGAGCTCTGTATCGGAGGGCCGACCGTGGCGTCTGGCTATCTCGGTGCAACGGAAGCTACGGCGGATCGGTTCCCGATACGCGCTGGCCGGCGCTGGTATCGGACTGGCGACCGTGCTCGCATCGTCGGCGGCGTTGCACAGTTCGTTGGACGTTTAGACGATCAGCTGAATGTCGGGGGGGTGCGAGTCGAGCCCAGTGAGATCGAGTCGCAGTTGCTGCGGTGGGATGGCGTTCGCGAAGCGGTCGTGGTCGCTGCCGGTGCGCCCGCTGTTCTCGTGGCGCACCTCGTCACGGACAGCCCGGTCGAGGAAGCAGCGCTGCGACAGCACCTGGCTGAACACCTCTCAGAGGCCGCTGTGCCGCGGCGATTTGTCGAGCAGCCGTCGCTTCCGTTGAGCTCGAACGGGAAGGTTGATCGTCGCGCCGCAGCCGGACTCCCGATTCCGGTTGTGGAGGCGCCGCCTGCAACAACCGGTGCAAGTTCAGCTGCCGTTTCGCTCGAAACGGGGGTGCTCGATGCGTGGAAGGTTGCGCTTAGTCGCACTGACATCGACGGCTCGACCGACTTCTTTGCCGTCGGGGGTAACTCGCTCGCCGCTGTCGAGATCGTCACGCGGCTTGCCGACCTGACCGGCGGCGACGTCCCGATCTCTGTACTCCTCACGGGGCGGACCCCGTCGGGCGTCGCTGCACTCCTCGCGGTTCGTTCCGACGATGAGGCCCCTGCCGATACCGCTCCATCGCCCTGCCAAGCCGTCACACTGCGAGAAGGCTCGGCAAAGGGGCCACTCGTGCTCATGGTTCCGGCCTGGGACGAGGTCTTCGGATACCAGGCGCTCGCCGATGCGTTCGGCGACGAGGTCACGGTCGTTGCGCTTATCCATGTGCCGTTGGCTAACAAGACACCCGTCGACAACATTGATGACTTGGTCGCAGGGTTCGTCCCGCTGGCAACAGACGCCGCAGGCGAGCACACCTCGATTGCGGTCTTGGGTTGGTCGGTGGGCGGTGTTGTTGCGGTTGAACTTGCTGAGGAGCTCCCTGCTGCCGGGCTCGCCGTCTGCTGCCTGGCGCTCGTCGACACGCTCTTTCCAGGAGAAGGGCTGCATCTGTGGTCCAACCGTTGGTGGAAGTACAAGTCGATGCTCGCCCGCGGCTCGATCGGTGAGGCTGCCAAGGAATTCAAGATCATGGGCGGGCGTCGTATCAAGCGCGTCGCGACGCAACTCCAGCGCCGCATCCGGCCGACGGCAACAACCCCCACGGGAACCGCCTCGTCACCGGCGCCGAGCGTTGGCGCCTCTGGGGTCTTCCCACCCGAGTCTTTGACTCACGAGGTCTACGGCATCAGTGCGCCGCTCGTGTTCTACGCAGCCACTGGCACGAACCCGGACCGCACGATCAGCCATTGGAAGACTGTTGCGTCGGACCACACGATCGTCACGGTGGATGGACGTCACCGCGGGTTCGATTCCATCATGAGTCGACCCGGCGTCGACGTGATCGCAGCAGACCTCACTCGACGACTGTGAGGCTCGGAGGTGTGGGTCGCCCCTGCGCTTGTCACAATGCTCGGTATGGAAAAGTCTCGCTTCACCGTTGCCGACCTCACCGGGGCCGACCCATACAAGTTGGCGACCGGCCTCGTCGTTCCTCGGCCGATCGGTTGGATCGGTTCGATCTCGGCTGACGGCGTCCCCAACCTCGCGCCCTATTCGTTCTTCAACTGCGTCTCTGGCATGCCGCCGACGTTCGTCTTCTCGCCAGGCCGAGGTGGTCGAAAGGACACGCTTGCCAACGTGCGGGAGGTCGGCGAGTTCACGATCAACATCGTCACGGCGGAGGTCGTCGAGGCCATGAATGCCACAGCGGCGAGCCATGCCGCAGACGTCGACGAGTTCGCCGAGGCTGGCCTGACGCCCGCGCCGTCGGTATCGATTCGGCCGCCGATGGTGGGGGAGTGCCGAGCCAACATCGAGTGTGTCGTGACTCAGATCATCGACATCGGTCACCCGGATCACGGCAGTGCACTGGTGATCGGTGAGGCCGTCGAGTTCCACATCGATGAAGAGTTGCTCGACGGCACGCGCATCAACCAGCTCGACCTGAAAGCCGTCGGTCGTCACGTGGGTAACGCCTACAGCAACTCCACAGACTTGTTCGAGATCGTCCGGCCCGACTGACGGTTGGAGCGAAGACCAACAAGCGAACTGAGTATCACCATGACGGATCTCAGCAGCGAGTTCAGCAGCTAGACCGTGGTCATTGAGCGCACAGTCGATGCTCCGCGGCGTCTCGTTTGGCAGATGTGGACCGAGTCCGAGCACTTCGCCGTGTGGTGCGGCCCGATGGGTGCCTCGATGTCCGACGCCGACGGCAATGTTGTCGACCCGGCCGGCCGGGGCATGCCACCAGGCGCCCCGGTGGCCACGCAGATCATCGTCGAGCTCAGCGACCTCGACGGCAAGACGAAGATCGTCATGACGCACGAGGGTGTCCCTGCCGACAGCCCTGGCGTAATGGGATGGGGCATGGCTCTTGACAAGCTCGAAGCCCGGGTCGCCGAACTCCTCAGGTCAAAACTTGCCGCAAATGGGCCGTCATGCGGCAGAATAGTCAGTGATGGAGTTCTGGAAGCCGCACAAGCTCGCCTCGCCGCATGACGGCCAGATTTTTCTCAAGATGAACGACAAGGTCCGTACGACTGCCGAAGTCCACGGCGTGCCCGTCGGTACCGAGGGCAAGGTCATCCTCGCCAATGGTTTCAATTGGCAGCGTTATCGCGTCCTGTTCGAGAACGGTGCCGAAGTTGGCGATCTCGATCACCGCAATATCGAGCCGATTGGCCGTACGGCAAAACGGCTGGCCAAGCTCGCTGCCAAAGGCGACTGATTCCGCGCCAACGCTTTGTTGGCCACATCCCTGGCCGGCGGCACTGCGCCGGGTCGAACCGTTGATCTCCACCGGTACACTCAGGCCCCTGTGAAGAGTTCTGTAGAGGCCCTCGAGGGCAATCAAGTCAAGCTGTACGTCGAAGTCGAAGAAGCTGAGTTCGACGCCCAAATCGACAAGGCATTCAAGCTGATCGCGAAAGAGATCCGCCTCCCCGGTTTCCGCCCCGGCAAGGCTCCGCGTAAGGTGCTCGAAGCTCAAGTCGGCATTGGGCCGGCTCGTGAGCAGGCACTCCGTGACGGAGTACCTGAGTACCTCGCCCAGGCCGTGCGTGAGAACGACGTTGACTTGATCGCGAGACCTGAAGTCGAGATTACCGATGGGCAAGAGTCCGGTCCGGTCGAGTTTGAAGCCACATGTACGATCCGTCCGATCGTCGAAGTGCCCGGCTACGACTTGCTCACGATCGAACTTCCTGTACTCGACGTCACGGACGCCGATCTCGACGAAGCCCGTCAGGTGGAGCTCCGCAAAAGTGGCTCGCTCGTCGACGCCAATCGTCCGGCCGAAGTCGGCGACTTTGTTACGCTCGACCTCGCAGCGACCCGCGATGGCGAAGAGGTCATTGGCCTCAACACCGAAGACTGGAGCTACGAAGTCGGCCAGGGCTGGGTCACCGACGACTTTGATGAGCAGCTCACCGGTGCATCTGCTGGTGACGAACTTTCCTTCACCTCATCGCCGAAGGGCACTGCAGAGGAAGCTGACTTCACCGTCAAGGTCGCTTCAGTCCAGAAGATGGACCTGCCTGAACTCACTGATGAGTGGGTCTCTGACAACACCGGCGAGTTCGACACGATCGACGCGTGGACGGCTTCACTCAAGGGGTCGATGCAAGAGGTCAAACTCAACCAGATGCGTCAGGGTCTGGTCAGCAAGATCACGAGCGCCCTCACCGGCCTCGCCGATATCGAAGCTCCCGAGTCGATGGTCGATTCCGACCTCAACCAGCGCGTGCAGAACACGATGCAGCAGTTCCAGGCGCAGGGCATTGACTTCGCTCAGTGGATGCAGGTCACAGGCCAAGAGCCCGAGCAGTTCATCGAATCGATGCGTGGCCAGTCTGAAGACGCCGTCAAAACCGACCTGGCACTGCGTGCGGTTGCGGTTGCTCGAGAGTTCGTTGTCGAAGACCACGAACTTGAAGGCGAATACGCCCGGATGGCAATGCAGTACGGCCAGAAGGCTAAGGAAATCCGTCGGGCCTACGAGCAGAACGACGCCGTTCCTGAGCTCCTTGCGCAGATCAAGAAGAACAAGGCGCTCGATTGGCTCGTACATAACGTCAACTTCGTCGACGAAAATGGCACTGCAATGGACCAAGACCTCGTCCTCGGCCATACTCACGATGAAGACGGCAACCACGTCCACGATCACTCCGGTGATGCAACTGAGACGGCCGACCAGAACGACGACACGGACGCAACGTCCGAGGAAGCAGACGAGTCATGAACTTCGACCCCCGTGCCGCTTACGGCGCGCAGAGCTACCTGGTCCCGAACGTCATCGAGCAGACCAGCCGCGGTGAGCGAGCATCCGATCTCTATAGCCGGATGCTCAAGGACAACATCATCTTCCTGCAGACACCGGTTGACGACCAGATCGCCAGCCTCATCTCGGCACAGCTGATCCACCTCGAGTCGGAAAATCCCGACAAAGACATCAGCATCTACATCAACAGTCCCGGTGGCGACATCACCGCACTGTTCGCGATCTACGACACGATGCAGTTCATTAAGAACGACATCGCCACGATCTGCCTCGGCCAGGCTGCGTCTGCAGCCGCAGTACTGCTTGCTGCTGGCACCAAGGGCAAGCGGCTCGCACTACCGCATTCACGAGTGTTGTTGCATCAGCCATCTGGCCAGGTTGGCTACGGCCAGGTCACCGATCTTGAGCTTGCCGCGAAGGAAATTCTGCGGATGCGCGAGATCCTTGATGGCATTCTTGCCAAGCACACGGGCCAGCCGATCGAACGCATCCATGCTGATACCGACCGTGATTTCGTGATGGAGGCGAATGAGGCGCTGGAGTATGGCATCATCGACACAGTGATCACGTCCCGCGAGAGCGTCGACCGGGACGGCCCGATTCGCTGACCCCTCGAGAGGTGGGGTCCGCGTCCGTGGGGCGCGAGTGGGGCAGAATATCCCGCCCCGGGTTCGGTCGGGGTCAGTGCAAACGACAAGTCCTTGAGGGGTAGCGACAGTGGCGAAATTCGGTGAGACCGGCGACCTGTTGAAATGCTCGTTCTGCGGTAAGTCGCAGAAGCAAGTCAAGAAGCTGATTGCTGGTCCAGGTGTGTACATCTGCGACGAGTGCATTGACTTGTGCAACGAGATCATCGAAGAAGAACTCACCGAAACTGCTGAGCTCAGCTTCGACAACCTGCCGAACCCGCGTGAAGTGCGTGCCTTCCTCGACGACTACGTCGTCGGCCAAGTCGAAGCCAAGAAGATCCTCGCCGTGTCGGTGTACAACCACTACCGCCGAATCCAGTATCAGAGCCAGGCCACAACAGTCGGCCGGCGTGACGAGGTCGAACTGGCCAAGTCAAACATTCTGCTGCTCGGTCCGACCGGCTGCGGCAAGACCCACCTCGCTCAGACGCTGGCCCGTCAGCTGAACGTCCCGTTCGCTGTTGCCGACGCCACAGCGCTGACCGAAGCTGGCTACGTCGGCGAAGACGTCGAGAACATTTTGCTCAAGCTGATCCAGGCGGCCGACTTTGATGTCAAGCGCGCCGAGACTGGGATCGTCTACATCGACGAGATCGACAAGGTTGCGCGTAAGAGCGAGAACCCGTCGATCACCCGTGACGTGTCGGGCGAAGGCGTGCAGCAGGCGCTCCTCAAGATTCTCGAAGGCACCCAGGCATCAGTTCCGCCGCAGGGCGGCCGCAAGCATCCGCATCAAGAATTCATCCAGATCGACACCACCAACGTGCTGTTCATCCTCGGTGGTGCGTTCGCTGGGCTGGAAAAAATCATCGAGCAGCGCATTGGCCACAAGGGCATTGGCTTTAATGCCACCGTCAAGTCGTCTCAAGACAAAGATCCGGGCGAACTGTTCGCACAGGTCCTCCCCGAAGACCTCGTGAAATTCGGCATGATCCCCGAGTTCATCGGCCGGCTCCCGATGGTCGGCGCTGTTCGCAGCCTCGATAAAGCCGCGCTCGTTTCGATTCTCACCGAGCCGAAGAACAGCCTCGTCAAGCAGTACTCCAAAGTGTTCAGCTTCGAAGACGTCGAACTCGAGTTCACCAAAGACGGCCTCGACGCGATCGCCGATCAGGCCCTACTCCGTGCGACGGGGGCACGTGGCCTGCGTGCGATCATGGAAGAGGTCCTACTCGACACGATGTACGAACTGCCGGGTCGTGACGACGTCGGCAAGGTCGTGATCGATCGTGCTGTCGTGATCGACAAGGTCAATCCGACGCTCGTGCCTAAGAAGGCGCTGCGTCAGCGAAAAGCTGCCTCCTAAGTCCCCGACCGCCCACCCTGACGCTCGAAGCTCGCTAACGCTCGCCTCGCTATCTCAGAACGGGCCTAGATTGATCGCTGTGAGATTCACCTCGTAATGAATGCTGACTTCACATATGAGGTGGCGCTTGCGTACCTCGACGACCATGCCTCGTATCAGAAGACTGGTCGCATCGATTCACCGTCCACCGATGTGATCGAAGCCTTTTGCTCTGTCATGGGTGATCCGCAACACTGTGCGCCGGTCATTCATGTCACGGGAACGAACGGCAAGGGCTCAACCGTTCAGATGATTTCACGGATGCTCGCTGCTGCGGGCCTCAGCGTCGGCACGTATACGAGTCCGCACCTCGAGCGAGTCAACGAGCGGATGCGTCGTAACGGCGAGCCAATCAGCGACGAGGAGTTCGCCGAGCAGATCGCAGCGATCGCCGACCTCGAAGCGGTCGTCGGAATGCGTCCGAGCTACTTCGAGATCATGACCGCTGCTGCGTTCCGTTGGTTCTCTGACGTCGCCGTTGACGTGATGGTCATCGAGGTCGGAATCCTCGGCAGGTGGGACGCGACCAACGTCGTCAACCCGACCGTCGCTGTTGTCACAAACATCGGCATGGACCACATGGAGTTTGCCGGACCGACGCTCGCTCACATCGCCACAGAAAAGGCCGGCATTATCAAGCCTGGCTGCGCCGCGGTGATCGGTGAAACCCGACCGGACCTCGTCGAGATCTTCCAGAACGCGGGCGCCGCCTCGACCATCGTGCGCGGTGAAGACTTCGACGTCGACAGCAACGCTCTGGCAGTCGGGGGCCGCGTGCTCGACCTGCGCACCCCAACAACGCTGTACCCCGACGTGTTTGTCCCACTGCATGGTGCGTACCAGGGTGTCAATGCCGCCGTCGCGCTCACGGCCGTCGAAGTATTCTTCGCTAATCCGCCCGCCGGTGACATCGTTACCGAAGGGATGTCCGAAGTATCGATGCCGGGCCGGTTCGAAGTACTCGGTCGTCAGCCGCTCACGATTATCGACGGTGCACACAATCCAGTTGGTGCCGACACCTGCGCACAGGTGTTCTTCGATGACTTTCATCCAGAAGGGCGACGCCTCCTCGTGTTTGGCACGCTGCGCGAGCCAGCCGAAATGCTTGCTGCGCTCCGCGCTGATGAGTTCGATGCCGTGTTTGCCTGTACCGCTCCGTCGCCGCGTGGCGTGCCAGCCGCACAGGTCGTTGCTGCCGCCAAAGAACTCGGCTGCGAAAACGTTTCCGCCTACGACTCCGTCGCGGAAGCTTGCCGTCGAGCGCTCGAGTACGCCGACGGCGACGATGCCGTTCTCGTCTGCGGCAGTCTGTACACGGCTGGCGAAGCTCGGCCCGTAGTGCAGCGTCACTCCAACTGAATCACCACGCTCTGGTTCGTCCGAGCCTGCCCGAGTGACTATTAATCGCTCGCACAACACGTTCAGCCGACGTATCCGGGAGCGCGATGCAAGCGGCAGCGATAGCTTGCCATGTCATGTCTGATCGCACGCTCGTCCTCCTGAAGCCTGACACCGTTGAGCGCAAGCTCATGGGCCAGGTCATCTCCCGCTTCGAGGCCAAGAACCTTGGCATTGTCGCGATGGAGCTCCGTCAGCTCGACGCGGACACTCTGGCTCGTCACTACGAAGAGCACGTTGACAAGGGCTTCTACGGCGAGCTCGTCGAGTTTATGAGCCGCGGCCCGGTCGTGGCGATGGTGATCGAAGGTCCCGAAGACACATGGGAAGTCGTCCGCACCATGGTGGGGGCCACCAACCCACGCGGTGCCGCACCCGGCACCATCCGCGGTGATCTTGGCATTCTCTTCACCGAGAATCTCGTGCACGGCAGCGACTCGCTCGAGTCGGCCCAGCGCGAGATCAGTATTTTCTTCCCGAATCTGTAACATTCGATCGCCCTGATACTGTTCGGGGTGAACAATCCAGCGCACCCCATCTTCTAGGCGGGATCGCCGGTTTTTGACAGACCCCGAATTTGTTCGGACTACAGCTCGCGAAGGGAAGGCCAGATCATGGCCCGCAACAACCCGCTCAGCCTGGGACGTGATCTCGCAATCGACCTCGGTACGGCGAACACACTGATCTATGTCCGTGGCCAAGGCATTGTGCTCGATGAGCCGTCTGTCGTTGCTATCAACGCCAACGATGGGCGACCCGTCGCAGTCGGTCTCGAAGCCAAGCGCATGATGGGCCGCACGCCCAACCACATTAAGGCCATCCGGCCTCTGAAGGACGGCGTCATTGCTGACTTCGAGGTGTGCGAAAAGATGCTGCGCTACTTCATTCAGAAGGTGCACGCATCGAAGTGGAGCAAGCCGCGCATGGTCATCTGTGTGCCGTCCGGTATCACCGGTGTCGAGCAGCGCGCCGTGCAGGATGCCGCCGAATATGCCGGCGCCCGTAAGCCGGTGCACATCATCGAAGAGCCAATGGCGGCTGCGATTGGCGCTGACCTGCCCGTGCACGAGCCGTCTGGCAACATGATCGTCGACATCGGCGGTGGCACCACAGAGGTCGCAGTTATCTCGCTCGGTGGCATTGTGACCGCACAGTCCGTGCGCGTCGCAGGCGACGAGCTCGACGAAGCTGTACTGCAGTACATAAAGAAAGAGTTCTCGCTGGCGATCGGTGAACGCACCGCTGAAGAGATCAAAATTCAAATGGGTTCTGCTTGGCCTATGGAACAGGAGCTCACTGCCGACATCCGCGGCCGCGACCTCATTTCAGGTCTGCCACGCACCATGCAGGTGACGACCGAACATATTCGCGAGGCACTTGCCGAGCCGATCAGTGCCATCATCGACGCAGTGAAGACCACCCTCGATAAGACGCCACCCGAACTCGCTGCTGACATCATGCAAGACGGCATCATGCTCACCGGTGGTGGCGCCCTGCTCGGCGGGCTCGACGAGCGCCTCGCCCACGAAACTGGTATGCCGATCCGTGTCGCCGACGAACCGCTGTACAGCGTCGTGATCGGTTCCGGCCGTGCACTCGAGAACATCGATGCAATGCGTGGGCTGATGTCGCTTGGCGGGGAACGCTGACTATCTTCGGACTGGGTCGGTCCCTGATTCCAGGAACCTTCTGACATGGCGATCTACACCGTCGGCCGTCGCCGAGTCATCTTCGCCCTACTGCTGACGTGCGCGCTGCTGCTCACGCTTGACCTGCGCGGCAATCCGGTGCTGGATCGCGCCCGGGATGGGTTCTCCCGGGTCATGAGCCCTGTCGACGCGGCCACAGACGTGATTGCCACCCCACTCGGTCGGGCATGGAACGGCATTACGGAATACGACGATCTCGAGCGCGAGAACCAGGCCTTACAAGACCAAGTCGATCGACTGATTGGTACACAAGCAACTGCACGCCTCAGCGTCGAGGAGTACCAAGAACTGTTGGCGCTGCTCAGCCTCGATTCGCTCGCCGGCATCCCAACCGAAGTCGCCAAAGTCGTCGGTGTATCGTCGAACAACCTCGACCAGATCATCGAGATCAACAAGGGCCGTAGCTCTGGGTTTAAGGTCGGCATGCCCGTCGTCAACCAGGCGGGTCTCATCGGCAAGATCACCAGCGTCACCGACAACACGGCCAAAGTGTTACTGATCACCGACTCGCGTTATGCCGTCCCTGTGCGTGTGCTCGCTGCCCCGCAGGACGACAGCATCCCGTCCAATACCAATCCCTCGGGTCAGACGAACGAGGAGTTGGAAGAGCTGGTCGCCACGACAATGGGCCCATCCACGACGATCGTGACCGACGTACTTGATACGGGTACGACCCTGCCGGAGAACGTTCCCACCACCGTCATCGTTGCTGACGATGGCACAGTCGTGACCGACCCCGCTGCGCCCGGCGACGAGGCTCTCGAATCGGTCGTCGACGATGCTGCGACGGGGCTCGGTGATCCGGCGGATCTGGTAGCCACAACCACGACGACCACCACCGTGCCGGTTCTCGCGGCCAAGGAGTTCGGCGCACTCGAGGGCCGCGGTCGTGGCCTCATCCCACAGATCCGTTTTCTCCAGGACAACCCGAGCATCGCGGTCTTGCAAGAGGGCGACCTGGTCGTCACGGCCGGCGGCTTCGACAGCCTCGCCCCGCCTGACATCCCCGTCGGTGTCGTGATCAACCGCGCCGATCGCTCAGGTTCCGGTGGTCCGTTGCTCGACGTTCTTCCGTATGCCGACGTGACGAAGCTGAATTTCATTCGCGTGGTCAAGTACACCCCGCTGTCCGAAGTCGAGCAGTGAGGGGCACCCGCCCCACAGGGAACTGATGCTTGCTGCGATCTGGCAAGGCCCGTTTATCCGGCTTGTTCCGGTCGGCATGGTGCTGCTCGCACTGCAGCGGTCGCTGTTCGTCGAGTTCACCGTCGCGGGGGTGATCATCCAGGTTGTCCTCGCGCTCGCCGCAGCTGCTGGCGCGGCCGCAGGTTCGGAGCGAGGCGCAATCGCCGGGTTCACGCTGGGCGTGATGTATGACATGCTCGAGGGACTCCCGATTGGCTCGACGGCCGTCGCCATGACACTGGCCGGCGCTGTTGCCGGGCTCCTTGCGTTGATCGTGGCCGACCCGCAGTGGTGGCTGGCGATGTTGTTCACCACGCTCGGAGCAGCGGTCGGCGAAGTGATGCTGCCTATGGTCCGCCTGTTCACTGGCGTTCCCGACCCATTCGAGCCACGACTAACAATCATTGTCCCTGTCGTTGCGATTGCTGCTGGCCTTCTGAGTCCGGTCTTCGTACCGTTGGCGCGCTGGTGCCTCCGGATCAAGCGCGCCGAGTGGGTGGCACCGCCACGCGAGTCAACGCTTTGAAACGTTCGTGAACACGCCAGGCCGCGGTCCACGTGGGCGACGTGGGGAACTACATTGCGGTTGTGTGAAGAACGACCGCATCGTGCTGACGTCGATCCAAGCGGATGAAGGGGCACACTGAAAACATGGCTGCTGACAAGCGTGCAACCAGGCTCGGTGTTCTCGCCGTGGTCGGCACCCTGCTCTTTTCAATCGTTGGCGCGCGCCTTTGGTTTTTACAGACCGTCGAAGCGGATTCGCTGCAGCAGCAAGTCGACACCACCAAGGTGCGTACGAAGCCGTTGATCCCGGAACGCGGTCGGATCTTCGATGCCGACGGCCGCATCCTCGCCGACAACCAACGCTCGCTCTCGGTTGCGGTCGACTGGGAACTGCTGCGTCGCGACAGTCAGCGTGAGGAAATTTTCCGGCGCCTGTCGGGCTGGGTGGATGTGCCGGTTGAAGATATGGAAGAACGCTTTCAGCGTGGCATCTTCGACACGCTGCTGCCGATGCCTGTCGCAGAAGACGTCGACGAGCGCACGGCGATTGCGATTCAAGAGCGCGTCGAGGACCTCCCGGGCGTCACGATCATCGAAGATTCGGAACGGGTCTATCCGTTCGCGCCGCTTGCGAGCCATGTCGTTGGATATATGGGCGCCATTACGGCCGAGACCAAAGACCAGTACACGAGTAACGGCTATTCGCTCAATGAGCGCGTCGGGCAGTTCGGTGTCGAACTGAGTATGGAAGAACAACTCCACGGCGAGTGGGGCTACATCAAGTTTGAGGTCGACAACCGAAACCGCATTGTGAGCGTGATCGAAGAGGTGCCGCCGATTAACGGGCGAGACATTCAACTGACGATCGACCTTGACCAGCAGCAGTACGCCGAGCAGGTACTCGAAACGCAGATTCGACTTCGTCAGCAGGCAGTTGCCAGGAATCCGCTCGATAGGGACACCAACTTCACAACACGTGCGTTCTACGAAACCGATCCCGTGACCGAAGAGAAGATCTACTACCCAGAGGAGGTGCCTTTCAAGGCGCCTGCCGGGGCTGTCGTGGTGCAGAACCATGAGACTGGGCACGTCATTGCCATGGCGTCGTACCCGACGTTCGACAACCGGTGGTTCGAATCTGACCTCAGCGGTGGCAAGTTCGGAGAAATATTCGACGCGACCGACTTGGAAGCCGTCGAATACGACCCGGTGACGGGTCTGGC
Source organism: Candidatus Ilumatobacter herschelensis (assembly GCA_963926495.1). GTDB lineage: Bacteria > Actinomycetota > Acidimicrobiia > Acidimicrobiales > Ilumatobacteraceae > Ilumatobacter_A > Ilumatobacter_A herschelensis. The sequence continues at coordinate 3,694 of CAWUXP010000029.1, read as the reverse complement.
GATTCCTGAAACGATCAAGACCGACCCCGACCGCTCCACACTGGTTAACCGTGCAATTCAAGGGCGGTACAACCTGGGTTCGACGTTCAAACCGTTCACCGCGTATGCGGCGCTGAGCACCGGGCTCCTCACCACAACCGAGACCTACGAAGACACTGGCACGTACAGGATGGTGTCGGTCGACCGTGACAAATGCGAGTCGGGCGTCGTCCGTTGCGTCTACAAGAACGCCACCTGCCCATTCGGCGGGCCGTGTGTGTACGGCACGGTCGATGTACACACGGCGCTTGCCGTGTCGAGCGATGCGTTCTTCTACAGGATCGGCGAGCTCATCATGGAAGAGAATGAGCAGAAAGATCTGCTGCAGCAGCAAGTCAAACTGTTCGGTTTCGGTTCCGACACCGGCATCGACCTTCCCTTCGAGTTCGGCGGCACCGTTCCGGACCGCGAACTCAAGGAGCGCTATGCCGCCAACGGAGTGATCAGCAAGGACGAGGGCACTGGTTACTTCACGGGCGACAATGTTCAGCTCGCCATTGGTCAGGGCCTGTTGTCGGCGTCGCCGCTGCAACTCGCTGTGGGCTACGGCACCATTGCGAACTCGGGGTTTGTGATGAAGCCCGAAATCATCAAGGCGGTGTTCGAAGCTGGTGTCCCCGACTCTGATCGGCAAGGGTATGCCGATATCTCTCAGGCCCGTTTCGCTGAAGAACCGAACGTGGACGGCGAAGTCGTTCGGCAGATCCCGATGCCTGCCGAGATCCGCGAGGAGATCAGCTCAGGATTGCGTCGAGTCATCACGGGGCCAGGTCACTTCAGCGACTACCTGCACAGCACCACTGGCGAGAAGCTGTTTTTCGACTACCCCTCGTCGGCTATCCCGATTGCCGGCAAGACCGGCACAGCGCAGGGCCGCAACAACTTTCCGTGGAACGACTCATCGGCTTTCACCGCCTACAGCATCGATCCCGAGCAGCCTTACACCGTCACCGCGTATCTCGAGAAGAGTGGCTACGGCGCGACCGCAGCCGGCCCGGTCGTCAAATGCATGTTCCTTCAGCTTTCTGGAATTGCGCCGACCGATTCGGTCGTGGTCTCCGAGCCGCTCGACACCAATTCGATCTTCCCGGCAGCACCGAAGAAGCTCAATGACACCAGCTGCTTTTCCCGTCGTGGCTGATCAGGCAGACTGGTCGTACTGATGGCCACCTCCTTCCTCTCCCGCAAGCCCGACTCCGGGCTCGGCAACATCGGTGCGAGCCCGGCAGATCCCAGTCGCAACATTGACTGGGTGTTGTTGACGGTGCAGATCGTGCTGACAATCATGGGTGGCTTCATCGTGTTCTCGGCATCGAGGACGCGACTTGTCGAAGACCCGTATGCGTTCGTCACTCGACAGGTGATCTTCGCGTTTGTTGCCGTGGTCGTGATGTTTGCCGTGATGGCGTTCGACTACGAAATGTGGAAGGAACGCGCCCGGTTCTTGTACGGCCTCACGTTGGTCGTGCTCGTCTTACTCATCCTGCTCGGCATCGCCGGCGGTGAAGATCGCATCTCGTTCGATCTCGGTCCGTTCAACGTGCAGCCCGCTGAGCTTGCCAAGTTCACGACGCTTTTGATGTTGGCGGTCTACCTCGCTGACGAACGGAGCGAAGAAGTGTCGTATCCACGATTCCTCGGCGGTTTGCTGATCGTTGGCGCGCCAGCTGTGCTGATCGTGATTCAGCCGGATCTGGGGTCAGCTTCGGTGATTATTTCGCTCGCAATGGGAGTACTCCTCGTAGCGGGAGCCAAGGCCCGATACATCGCGATGATCAGCGTCTTGTCAGTCGCAACCGTTGCTGCAGCATTCTTCGGGCAACTCGTCAACGACTACCAATCGGCACGAATCCGAGCGCTCATCAACCCGGCGGCCGCGGGCGCTGACGAGACGTATCAGGCTGAGAATGCCATGCGCGCGATCGGTACCGGCGGGGTGTGGGGCAAGGGCTGGCTGCAGGGGCCGCTGACGAACGGGCGCGACATCCCGGTGATGTGGGCCGACTTTCCGTTCGCTGCAGTAGGTGAACAGTTCGGTCTCGTCGGTTGCGTGGTGATCCTCTCCCTCTTCGGCGTCGCCCTGATCCGAGTGTGGCGAATCGCCCACCTGTCGCGTGATTCGCTTGGCACCTACATCTGCGCTGGCGTGTTCACGATGTTGCTCTGGCAGATCTTCCAGAACGTGGGAATGACATTGCGGATCATGCCGGTCACGGGTCTTCCACTGCCGTTTATCTCGTATGGCGGTTCCGGTCTGATCGTCTACTTTGCCATGTTCGGCCTGGTCCAGAGCGTCCACATGCGCAGGATGCGCTGACGCGCTTCGGACGACTCCGTCGTCCGGTGGCTCCGCCGCTCCTCCTGCTTTTCTCGGGCTGACGCCCGAGTTTGTTCCTGTGTCGCTGCGGCGGGGCGGTCATCGCGCTCGTAGCCCTCCCGCTGCTGGCCCTCGGGCTCCGGTAGATTGGTCCGATGGCCGTAGCTGATTCGATTCTGTGGGTGCTTTGTGCGCTGGCGGGCGGAGCGGTGGCGCAGACCTTGCAGCCTGTGCTGCGATCACACCCATCGAACGACGATCATGGTGTCCAGCGCGATCGCTCGCTGCTCGACACCGTCCCGGAAGGCGCTGTGGCGCACTTCCGCAGAAGGGATTTCTCCAATGGAACACTCGGACGACAACGAATCCGCCGGCTTCAAGGCCGACAATTCAGAGCCATCGGCTGAACAGCCAGCCAAACAACGCCAGCGCGGCTCGCGAGGCGGCCAAAATCGTAAACCTGCTGGTCAGCGGAGCGATAACACCTCCGAATCGAACGGCAAGAACGACGTCGAGATCCCGGAACGGATTCGCGAAGGCAAGCCGTCGGCCGAAGCTGCCGAGCGCGGCCTTGTCCGAAAGCCAAAAATTGGCGACACCAGGTCGATGACGTCTACCCCGCCTTCCGAATTGTCTGCTGATCAGAGCGACGCCAGCGAGGGCGACAAAAGGAAGCGCAATCGACGCGCTAAGGGTGGCGGCGCTGGCAATGGCGGCGGCCAAGGTCACGGCGGCGGGCCTCAGCACGGCCATGGCAAAGATGGTGACAAGCCGAACGGCCGCCAGGGCGACAAGCAGAGTGACAAGCAAGGTAAGAACCAGAAGAACCGTCGTGGTCGGGCTAAGGGCCGCGGCAAGGGCGAGACGCAGCAGTTGGACGATGCGTGGCTCGAGCAGCGCCGCGGGCGTGAGCGCAACGGCAAGCCGATCGGGCGTTACTTCATGTGCGTCCAAGCGCGGCCAGGTTTGGCACAAGTGGCGGTACTCGAAGGCCGAAACCTGATCGAGCATTACGTCAGTCGCCCCTCGGACGACGTCGCACAGATCCACGGCAACATCTACATCGGCAAGGTGCAGAACGTGCTGCCCGGCATGGAGGCGGCATTCGTCGACATCGCCACGCCGAAGAACGCTGTGCTCTACCGCAGCGACGTTCAGTACGAGCCAGAAGACATCGAAGTCAAAGGCTCCAACCCACGCATCGAGGACATCCTCAAGAACAAGCAGTTGATTCTGTGCCAGGTCACGAAGAATCCGATCGCGCACAAGGGTGCTCGTCTCACCCAGGAAGTGTCGCTGCCCGGTCGTTTCGTCGTGCTGATCCCGAACTCGCAGACC
>CAWUXP010000028.1:0-2649 GCA_963926495.1 Candidatus Ilumatobacter herschelensis | reverse complement strand
GCCGTCGGCCTGGCCCTTCGAAGCTTTCATGATGGCGCCAACGAGCGCGCCCATGGCCTTGCCTTCACCCGCACAGAACTTCTCCCACGCGTCAGGTTGAGCAGCGATTGCCGCGTCGACCATCGATTCCAGCTCGGAGTTGCCCATTGCTTCGAAGCCCTTGTCGGCTGCGATCGCTTCCGCATCGCCGCCGCCGGCTTCGACGATGTCTGCAAGAACCTGCTTGGCCTGCGTGGCCGTCAGCCCCCCGGAGGCTTCCATCGTGGTCAGCTTGGCGACGTCTTCTGCTGGAACACCAGCAGCTTCGGGCGACTGCTGGAGATGCTTGAGTGCGATCGATGCGTCGCCCCCGTACTTGGCAATGTCCATGACGAAACCGTCGTGACCGCGATCGGTCACGACCATGATCGCTTCGGAATTGGCCGCCAAACCAGTGATTGCTGCGAGCCCGGCCCGACGCTCTGAGGGGAGCACGGGCAGTGCGGCGCGGACTGCATCAATCCATTCGATGCCGGGATCGACGACAACGAGATCGGGTTCGAGGAAGTACCGGTAGTCGTCGGCGTCTTCCTTCGACCGCAGCGTATGGGTACGGCCGTCGTTCTCGTCCCAGTGACGCGTCTGTTGCACCACGGGCTCGCCTGCCTCGTGCAGTAAAACCTGGCGCTGCGCCTCGTACTCGATTGCTCGGCCGAGTGAACGCACCGAGTTGACATTCTTGATCTCACAACGCGTGTTGAAGTTAGCACCGGGTTTGCGGACCGAAACGTTGGCATCCACGCGCATCGAGCCTTCTTCCATCTTCGCATCGGACGCACCAACGGCGACGAGGATGCCACGTAGCTCGGTCACATACGCCTTGGCCTGCTCGGGATGCCGGATGTCCGGGCGGCTGACGATCTCGACTAGCGGAACACCGGCACGGTTGAAGTCGATGAGTGAGTAGTCAGAACCGTGGATACGGCCGCCGGCGCCACCGACGTGTGTGGACTTACCAGTGTCTTCTTCGAGGTGGCCGCGCTCGATGCCCACACGGAAACCGTCAGGCAGGTCGAGCCAGCCGTCGATGTTGATTGGCTCGTCGTACTGGCTGATCTGATACGCCTTGGGCATGTCCGGATAGAAGTAGTTCTTGCGAGCGAACGTCGACTTCTGGACGGTGCAATTGAGTGCGAGACCGAGCCGAATTGCCAGCTCGACTGCCTGCCGGTTGAGTACCGGGAGCGCTCCTGGCAAACCGAGCGTGACCGGGTCAATGTTCGTGTTCGGCTCGTCACCGAAACGGTTTGGTGCCGACGAAAACAGCTTGGTTCGCGTGGCAAGTTCGACGTGCACCTCGAGGCCAACGACCATCTCGTAACCCTCGTGCTCCCAACGAGCGTGTTCTTCGTTCGACGGGTAGTAGCCGTCGTCGTTCACGTAGGTGATGCTCATGATCCGCTCACGTTCTGATCCTGGTGGTTCTGCATGTGCCGTTCAAGTGTTGCTGCGGCCTGAAACATCACGTGGTCCTGGAGCGCCGGGGCAAGGATCTGCACGCCGACCGGCAAGCCATGTTCGCCGGTGCCGAACGGGACGCTCATCCCCGGGTCGCCGGTGAGGTTCGACGGGATCGTGTATGTATCGCAGAGGTACATGGCAAGCGGGTCGCTGGCCTTGTCGCCAAGTTTGAACGCAACAGTTGGCGATGCCGGCGTGAGCAGCACATCGGCCTTGGCATAGGCCGCAGCGAAGTCGTTGGCGATCAGTCGACGGACCTTCTGCGCTCGCCCGTAGTAGGCGTCGTAGTAGCCGGCCGAGAGTGCATACGTGCCGAGCATGATGCGGCGCTTCACCTCGGCACCGAAACCATCAGTGCGCGTGGCCGTGTACATCGAGTTCGTGTCAGGCGCTGGCGTGCGCATGCCGAATCGAACGCCGTCGAAGCGAGCTAGGTTACTGGAGGCCTCAGCGGGCGCAATCAGGTAGTAGGCGGTGAGGCCATAGTTGAATGCGGGCATCTCAACATCGACGATCTCGGCGCCGGCTTCGCGCAGCGCATCGAAGGCAGCTTCGAGGCGTTCCTCTACGTCGGGGCTGGCGCCTTTCGGTAGGTCGCTGATGCGGCCCACGCGCAGGCCTTCGACACCAGAGTCGAGGGTGCCGCTGAGGTCGAGTGGGCCCTGCTGGATACTCGTCGAGTCGCTCGGATCATGGCCACTGATCGTTTCAAGCGCGACGGCTGCGTCGCGCACTGTGTGGGCAAACGGGCCGATCTGATCGAGGCTCGAGCCGAATGCGATGAGCCCGAGTCGGCTGACTGCGCCGTAGGTGGGTTTCACGCCGACCACGCCACAAAGTGCAGCGGGTTGACGGATGGATCCACCGGTGTCGGAACCAAAGCTGACGGCGGCGAAGTTCGCGGCCACGGCTGCGGCGGATCCACCTGATGAGCCGCCGGGAACGCGAGTCGTGTCGAGCGGGTTCTTGGTCGGGCCGAACGCCGAGTTCTCAGTGCTCGATCCCATAGCGAACTCGTCGAGGTTGGTTTTGCCCACGAAAATCGCGCCAGCGTCACGCAGCCGGGTGACCACGGTGGCGTCGTAGGGCGGCTTCCAATCGGCGAGGATTTTGGACGAGCACGTGGTCGGGATGCCGCGGGTACAGAGG
>CAWUXP010000027.1:0-8975 GCA_963926495.1 Candidatus Ilumatobacter herschelensis | reverse complement strand
AACTCCGAGCTGGAATCGATGGTCGACGCGGCAATCGCTGCTCAACCTGACGCGTGGGAGAAGTTCTGTGCGGGTGAAGGCAAGGCCATGGGCGCGCTCGTTGGCGCCATCATGAAAGCTTCGAAGGGCCAGGCCGACGGCAAAGCCGTGACAGCGCTCCTCAACGCCAAGAAGAGCTGAACCGCCTCAGCTTGCGGTCACCTCGGCTTCGTATCGAGCGGTTGCTTCGTCGACCGCAGCGAGCTGCTTTTCGGCGAGTTCGGGCCGTGATTTCTCCGCACGATCCGCTGCGCCAATCAGGCTGCCGACGCTGCCCTGAAAACGTGGCATCACGTGGCGCGCAAGCAGCTCGTAGCTCTTACGTGTCGCTGCGGTGTTTGCCCAGTTGTGGCTGAGTGTCAGATAGGCGCCGAAACCGCCATTGGACTGTTCGAGCAGTTCTTCGATCTGAGCAATCGCCTGATCGGGTGTTCCGATCACACCGAGCCCGCCGTTGACGAAGTCGACCATCTCGTCGATGTTGCCGCCCTCGACCGCCATCTGCGGAAAGGCAGCAACGTTCTGGAAGTAACGGAACCATTGCGTGATGCCGTACTCGACGTCCTGGCGAGCCTGTTCCTCAGTTTCAGCGATGTGCATCAGCCCGACGAGGCGCCATTTGTCGCGGTCGGCGACCTGACCGTGCTGCGCCGCAACGTCTTCCTGGATACTCCAGTGATGGGCCAAGACGTCCATCCCGATTGCCATCGTGGCACCGAGCGATAGAACGCCGGCGCCGTACTTTCCGGCCAGCTTCGCGCCCGACGGAGACGCGACTGCAGCGACGGCGATGTCGAACAGCGGTTCCGAGTATGGCCGTAAGTGCAGTCGGGCATCCTTCAGGGTGAGACGGTCTGACGAGTAGTTCACCGGCTCGTCGGTCGTCAGGAGTTGCATCACGATTGCCATGTACTCCTCGAGTAGTGGCCGCATCTCGCTGGGCTCGAGCCCGAGCATCGCTGCGTCGGTCGGCAGCGCTCCGGGGCCGACGCCGAGCATGATTCGTCCACGGGTGAGATGGTCGAGAAGTACGATGCGCTCAGCGGTCCACAGCGGGTTGTGATACGGCAAAGACACAACGCCGGTACCCAGCTTGATGCGCTTGGTTCGCGCCGCTGCCGCTGCAATGAAAATCTCAGGTGACGCAATGATCTCGCTGCCCGCCGAATGATGTTCGCCGATCCAGGCCTCGTCGAAGCCAAGCTCGTCCATGTGTCGAATCAGCTCGAGATCTTGCTCGAGTGACAGGGTCGGATTGTGTTCCGGGGGATGGAACGGGGCCATGAAGGTGCCGAATCGCAGGCGCATTGGAAGTCTCCTCGAGAGCGCCGCGCATAGAGCCCACGGCTGTTGATGACGGTGATTCCGCCTGTTGCGAACCGTATGTGCTCATGTGAACAAGCGCCGAGTCGGAGCGTTCTCTAACGATCGACCACCCGCAATGGCTAGGTCAGCGGGATGGGGTCATCGCTGCGAGCACGCGCAGCGCCACGTTGATCGTGACGGCCACGACCTCATCGTTTCTTGCTTCGCGTGCCACAAAAAGTGTTGTCTGTGGAAGTGCGCCGTCGCCCGGATCGAAGATGATGATCAGTGGACCTGCCGCAATGTCGATCTCGACAAGCTGCTCGCACAAGCTCACCGCGAACTTGTCGCGGACCAGGCTGATGTCATCGGTGTCGACGATGAAAGCGTCATTGAAAGCCTCGTGGCCAATGGGGTGAACTTGGTCGACGAGGCCAAGCAAGTTCGGTGCCCGACGTGATTGGAATACGATCCGGCCACCGAGATGCGTTTGCAGCTTGGCCGCGCCGACTGCCAGCACGTTGCCGTTGACGTCCTCGCCGCGCTCAAGGTGCACGCCGTCACGTGCGTGGACCGGCTCGAATACATACGAATCGAACGCGACGGACGCGATTGACACCGCCGAGGAGGACACGCTGCACACTGTATTCGGTGTCCGCCCACCAGAAGTGGGCTCGGCGCGAGCAAGTACGGCCCGAGATCAAGCGGGCCGCACACCGGGGCTGGTGCGCGCAGCACCAGGTTCCAATTGAATGCCCTGCACTACCCTTGCGTCCATGTCAGCTGACGCTCCGAACACCCCTGTCGACATCAAGCCCCGATCGCGCGATGTCACCGACGGCATGCAGAAAGCCCCATCGCGTTCGATGCTGCGTGCGATCGGGATGGGCGACGACGACTGGGAGAAGCCGCAGATCGGCCTCGCCAACGCATGGAACGAAGTCACTCCATGCAATATGACGCTGCGCAAGCTTGCCGCGCAGGCCAAGGCGGGCGTCAACGCTGCCGGTGGTTTCGGCATGGAGTTCGGCACGATCACCGTGTCCGACGGCATCTCGATGGGTCACGAAGGCATGCGCGCTTCGCTGGTTTCGCGTGAAGTCATCACCGACTCGGTCGAGACCGTCATGCACGCCGAGCGGCTCGACGGGTTCGTTGGCCTCGCTGGCTGCGACAAATCAATCCCGGGCATGCTCATGGCTGCGGCCCGCCTCGACCTCGCATCGGTGTTCGTCTACAACGGCTCGATTATGCCGGGCGAGCACAATGGTAAGGCGCTCGACATCACGTCGGTGTTCGAAGCTGTCGGTGCACACGCAGCCGGCATGATCGACGACCAGGAACTACACGACATCGAAGTGAAGGCATGCCCCGGAGAGGGCGCCTGCGGCGGCATGTTCACCGCCAACACGATGAGCTCGATCGCCGAAGCCCTTGGGATGAGCCTCCCGGGTTCCGCCTCGCCGCCGGCTATTGACCCGCGTCGCGAAGCCGATGCACGCCTCGCCGGTGAAGCCGTTGTTGGTTTGCTTCGACTCGGCATCACGTCGCGCCAGATCATGACCAAGCCTGCATTCGAGAACGCGATTGCGCTGACGTCGGCGCTCGGTGGATCCACCAATGCTGTGCTTCACCTGCTGGCCATTGCCAACGAGGCCGGCGTCGATCTCCAACTCGACGACTTCAATCGGATTGCTGACAAGGTGCCCCATATTGCAGACATGACCCCAGGTGGCAAGTTCCACATGAGCGATCTCGACAAGGTCGGAGGCGTGCCAGGCGTCCTCAAGCACCTGCTCGACAATGGCATGTTGAACGGCGACTGCATGACCGTCACCGGCAAAACAATGGCGGAGAATCTCAACGCAATGGACATCGCTGAGCCTGACGGCGTCGTTGTCCATCCGGTCAGTGCACCGATCCACAGCGAGGGTGGCATCAACATCCTCACCGGCTCGCTCGCCCCGTTGGGTTCGGTCGTCAAGGTCGCCGGCCTCACTGCCGAACAGATGCACTTCGAAGGCCCGGCTCGAGTGTACGACGACGAGTCGTTCGCGATGGGGGCGATTCTCGCTGGCGAGATCAACGCCGGCGACGTCATCGTCATCCGCTACGAAGGCCCCAAGGGGGGCCCCGGCATGCGCGAAATGCTGGCCATCACTGGAGCACTCAAAGGTGCTGGCCGCGGCGGCGACGTCGCGCTGATTACCGACGGTCGATTCTCGGGCGGGACGTGGGGCTTCTGTATTGGCCACGTGGCACCGGAAGCAGCCGACGGTGGCCCGATTGCATTCATCGAAGAGGGCGACTCGATCCTCATCGACGTGCCGAGCAAGAAACTCGACCTGCTGGTTTCCGACGAGGTACTCGCGGCACGCAAGGTCGGTTGGCAGCCCAACCCACCGCGCTACACCTCAGGTGTCCTTGGCAAGTACGCACGGCTCGTGCAGGGCGCCGAAACCGGCGCCATCACCAACCCACTCTGACGATCCGGCGAGCTCGCTCGGCAAGGAACTGGCGAGTTCGTTGGGGTGAGTCCAGCTCCGGCCCGGTCTGATGGTTTACTCCGGCTGCCTGTAGCGCGCCTTCGAGCAGAAACGGCATAACTCTGGAGAGCCCTGGGGCAGCCTCTGAGAGACACCAGCCGGTCCACCTCCCCGGGTCACCGAGTTCGGCGTAGCTGCTGAGGATCATCTAGATGTTGCTGAATGTTCAGGGGCACCCGGTTGGCGGCTTACCAGACGGGGTGTGCCGCCTGCCGCTGGTCGTGACATCGTTCGCCCCTAACCTGAGCCCATGAGTAACTCCGGCGGACGCAACTTTCTCGCCTCGGTGATCGGATGGCTGATCGTGGTCATCATCGTCTGGGTTTTCTTCGGCAGTATTTTCGGAGCGATCAGATTCCTTGTCCGGGCGATCGTCTTCCTCATGGTCGTCGGAGCACTCCTGTCGCTGTACTTTCGGCTACGCAGAGGCGGCAGCGGGAACGGCAGGAGTTAGTTCATGAGTCGGACCGGAGCTGCCCTGGCCAGCGCGGTGTCGTCTCTGTCATGACCGCTGCGTTCGTTCCCTCCGGAGGCCAGACTCAGTGTGACAGCTCAGTCGACGCGAGCTCAGTCGACGCGAGCTCAGTCGACGAGGGCTTGGTAGACGAGTTGTTGAAGGATTGGTCGGATTGGGTAGGTGCTCGACGGCAACAACTGCGTGAGGAAGACGGCCACGATCTCTTCGACCGGATCGATCCAGAAGGCCGTGCTGGCAGCGCCGCCCCATGCGTACTGGCCAGCTGACCCGATCACCTTGTTCTCGGCGCTGTCGAGCACCACGGAGAAGCCCAGCCCAAAGCCCATGCCGTTGAACTCGGTTTCCGCGAACAGTGGCCGCCCAAAGTCTTCGAGGATCGCTCCGCCGGGTAGATGGTTCGTCGCCATGTATTTGACGGTGCGGCTGCCGAGGATGCGTTCGCCGTCGAGTGCGCCGCCGTTCAACAGCATGTGGCAGAACCGCAGATAGTCGGCGGCTGTACCGCACAGACCGCCGCCTCCACCGAGCATGGTCGGCTTCTTGTCAAGCGGGGCCCCTGGCATGACGGCGGTCTTCTTGTTCACCGGGTAGTACAGCTCGGCGAAGCGATCGCGTTTGTCGCCTTCGACCCAGAACTCGGTGTCGGTCATGCCCAACGGATCGAGCATGCGCTCACGGAAGAACTCGTCGAGCGATTGGCCTGAGACGACCTCGACGATTCGGCCGAGCACATCAGTCGACACGCCGTAGAGCCATTCGGTTCCGGGCTGAAACGCGAGCGGCAAGCCGGCCCACGCGTCACAGCAGTTCTCGAGGTCCATGCCCTTCGGGATACCCCATTCGAACCCAGCCTGGCGATACAGGGCATCGGTGACGTGATTGTTGTGGAAGCCGTAGGTGAGCCCGGACGTATGCGTGAGCAGATGCCAGATCTTCATCGGCTCGGTTTGCCCTTCGGTGACCGGCGCAGTCGTGGACCCGCCGCGGTAAACCCGCGCGTTCTCAAATGACGGGATGTACTTTGACACCTTGTCCTTGAGCTGCAGCTTGCCCTCTTCGTAGAGGATCATTGCGGCGACCGAGGTAATTGGCTTGGTCATCGAGAACATGCGGCAGATCGTGTCTGACTCCCACGGCAGGTCGGCTTCGATATTCCGCTTGCCATAGGTGGAGCTGTGGGCGATCTCGCCCTTGCGCGAGACAACAACCTGCCAGCCCGGGAGCCGACCGTCGTCGACGTACTGCTTGAAGTGCTCATCAATACGAGCGAGTCGCCCGGCATCGAAGCCTGCGTCGGCAGGTGTGATTGTTTGCGCAGTTCCAGTGGCAGCCATCAGAGCATGATGGCAGGGGAGCGGTGTCCGTCAGCAACCCGAGGACAGCCGATGGGGAGTTCTGGTCAGCGGCGAGTCAGCCGTGGACAGGCCCGGTGATTCAGGCGGTGGCGGTGCGGCGACCGAGGCCAGCGGCGACGGCGCGCCAGCCGACGAGAAAGGTGCCGAGGAAGATCGTGGCGACGATCATGAACGACGTTGCGGTGCCGTTGCCGAACACGAGGTTGCGGAGCACCATGCCGAGCGCGACCGTGGTGAGCCAGACCTTCACGCCCGTAACGACACCGGTCGGTTGCATCCACACGCGCCACGCAATCCACGCCACGGCGAGCGCGATCATGAAAGGAGCAGCGGTTTGGGCAACGCCAGCGATTGCTTCACTCTCGTCGTGGTTGCGGCGGCCAATGGCAACGAATGTCACGACGACCCCAGCATCGAGCGCGGCGGCAATCGGGGTGCGTGGATGCATGTCCACAGTCTGCCGCGAGCATTGTTCGGTCCGACAGCAATGAGCCGTGAACCCAACCAGCCGCTCGACCGATCAGGACGCTCAGGACGCTCAGGAGGGTCAGTCGACGGTGTTCAGCCTTGGGCGTCGAAGCCGCCCAAGGTGCCCTTGAAGAAGAGCAGCGGTGTTGGCGGCTCACCGTCGTCGTCGGCGTCAAGGGCGCTGACGCGTCCGAGCACGAAGAGGTGATCGCCCATTGTGTACGTCTTTTCGACCGTGCAGTCGATCCACGCAACGGCGCGATCGAGAATGGGCGCACCGGATGGAGCGGCGTGCCAGTCGACGTCGGTGAAGCGAGTGTCGTCGGTGCCGCTTTTTGCGAACTTCCAGCAGAGGTCGCTCTGTGCATCGCTGAGCACGTTGACGCAGAAGCTGCCGGATACCTCGATGGCGTCCATCGTTGCCGAGCCAGCCTGGGGAAGAAAACCTACCAACGGCGGGTCGAGCGAGACCGATGTAAACGAGCCGATCGTGAAACCGACCGGAGCGACGCCGTTCATCCCGGTCACGACGGTGACACCGGTGGGGAAGTGACCCATGATCGTGCGGAAGTGGCCTGAATCGAATTCTGCTTCGTCGCTCATCGCCTCCGACTCTAGGCAACGACCTGTGCCGACGCCGTACTTGTACAGTGCCGTCCAATGGAGAGCGAGGTCGATGCAGCGAAGCAAGCGTTGCGCACCCAGATGCGCTCCGTTCGCAAAAATCTCCTCGATCGACCCGAACGATCAGCGCGGATCTGGACAACGCTGACACAGCGGCCCGATGTGCTTGCCGCATCGAAGATCATGGTGTTCGACTCGATCGCGAGTGAACCTGACACAGCGCCGCTCATTGCCTGGTGCGAGATAATGGGGAAGCAGATCTGTCTGCCAGAAGACGCTGATCTCGATCCGACATGGCCTGACGTCATTGTTGTCCCCGGCATTGCGTTCACTGTCGATGGCAAGCGATGCGGGCAAGGCGGCGGTTGGTACGACCGCTTTCTCCCAGAGGTCCGGCCAGATGCCGTGACGATCGGTGTGTGCTTTGCTCCGCAGGTCGTCGTTGACCTGCCAACCGACGAGCGCGATGTACTGCTCCAGGCCATCGTCACAGATTGATTGGCCCGATTGATGGGCCCGGCCAGCACCCCAAGGAGCGGCGGGCCGGCCGAGCGTTGCGTTCAGGCGGCGGCAGCGTCAGCGATGTCAGCGGCGGCCTGGGCGCGGGCGCCTGAGTTCATTTCGGCGTAGAGCGAGCGGATGCATTCGCTTGCTGTCGTCTGACACATTGACGGAACAACGGCATGAACCGCTGCTGCTCCCGCCGCCTTTGTGAGACAGCGCGCGAAGTGCGCGGCGACGCGGAAATGCTCGGCGTAGGACTCGCCGACCGAGGCCGGATGTTCCGTGAAATGCTGCTTCATTGCCATGGCACAACCGTAGAGACTTCAAGCGCGCTGCGCATTGCTATTTTCGCGCCGGACCCTCTAATTTGTGCATGATTGTGCTCATCTACAACATAAATCTGTAAGAATCATCGATTGTGGACCAACTAGATCGGGAAATAGTGCGTTTGCTGCAACAAGATGGGACGCTGAGTGCTCGCCAGTTGGGTGACGCCGTTGGTCTCACGGCCACCCCATGTTGGCGACGCGTCAAGGCGCTCGAGGATGCTGGCGTCATCGTGGCCCGAGTCGCACTGGTGGACCCGGCCTCCGTCAACCTCGGGGTGACCGCACTCGTCAACATCCGCACCAACGACCACGGGCCGGATTGGATCGAGCGGTTTCAATCTGCGTGCGATTCGTTTCCGGAGATCGTCGAGGCGTATCGAACCAGCGGCGACATTGACTACACGCTCAAGGTGATGGTCGCGAGCATCGGGGCGTACGACGCGTTCTACAAGCGGTTGATTGCGGCCGTTGATCTCTACGACGTCCGATCCATCTTCGTCATGGAAGAAATGAAGCACACGACGGCATTGCCCCTCGACGGATTCGGCGTGTAATTGGCGGAGCGACCTATGGCCGGCATGACACGCCGCAGCCATGAACTTTCACTCCGATCTACGTAGTTGATCTCGCTCGCAGTTGTGGGCGGGTTGTCGCATGTGGCGCCGGTTTTCCGGGCTGCTTCATCGGTGCCTGGACCGTGACCGACTCGGAGTTGAACGCGTACCACGAAGCGCTCGAATCCGGCATCCCCAATCTGTCGATTGACATCGTCGGCAGCATCAGGATGACTGGCACCGGGTACGTGTACACCGGCGACTTCGCCCTTGTGCTGGGGTCGCTCACCACCCGGGTCAGTCGGTTCGTGGCCGCCGTTTGAGGCGGTGCCCAAGTTCGTCGACGGCGGGGTCGGTGACGACTCCTGATCGCCGAGCGAGGACGAGCTTGCGTTCGAGAATCTGGTCGCCGACTTCCATGTCGCGACGCTCGGACTCGCCCTGGCTGCGCGGCAGCACCGTCCAGCCCAGTCCAAGCAGCACCATCTCGCGGAGCACGTCGGGCTGATGCGACTCAGCGGCGATCGTGACGGGTGCACCCAGCGCTCGGAGTCGATCGACCACCAGCCTGCGCGTGTGCGAATCCGACGGGAACAGCACCCACGGACCCCAACTCTGCGGCGCGCCGATCCTCGAGTCGGGAGGGCCGTAGACGATCATCGGTTCGCTGAGTAGTGCCGTTGTGTCGATGCCCGCGATCGGTTCGGGCGGCTCGACGCACACGGCAAGATCCAGTGCGCCGCGCTGCACGTCGTCGAGCAGTGATCGCGACG
>CAWUXP010000026.1:0-22574 GCA_963926495.1 Candidatus Ilumatobacter herschelensis | reverse complement strand
TTCGTTCGTTGGCGCCATGTTGTCGCGCAAGTAATCGAAGCCCAGTTCGTTGTTGGTGCCGTAGGTGACATCGGCGGCATACGCCGCCCGCTTCTCGGCAGGCGTGGCGTTGCGTCCCGGCAGGATCAGGCCGACATCCATGCCCATGAACCGGTAGATACGGCCCATCAGCTCGGACTGGTACTGAGCGAGATAGTCGTTGACCGTGACCAGGTGAACGCCCTTCTCAGTGAGTGCGTTGAGGTACATCGGACCAGTCGACGTGAGGGTCTTACCCTCACCGGTCTTCATCTCTGCGACCCAGCCGAAGTGCAGCGCAGCGCCACCCATCATCTGAACATCGAAGTGGCGTTGCCCAAGCACGCGGCCAGCGGCTTCACGCGTGACGGCAAATGCTTCGACGAGCATGTCGTCGAGTTCTTCACCGTTGGCCAGGCGCTGGCGGAATTCAGCAGTCTTGCCGGTGAGCTGATCATCAGTGAGAGCCGATATTTCTGCTTCGAAGGCGTTGATCTCTGGGACGATGCCCTGGAGTGCCTTCAGCTTCTTGCCCTCACCGGCGCGGAGGATGCGATCGAGAATGCCCATGTTATTCAGATGCTACCGGCGGGATTGGTGCCCCAAAGTGGCAGCAACGCCACCCTGACGAGCGTTCTGCGTGTGTTCAGGAAGCGGTTCAGGCAGCGGCGAGTTGACGGAACGGCCTGACCTTGCCGCGATTCCGGGCACTGCTCGGCGCCGGAGTCGATGCAACGGCCGCGAGCACGACATCACGCGCGCCCTGCTGCAGCAGTGCGTCGCGCGCTGCGTGCAGGGTCGCACCGGTCGTGACAACATCGTCAACAACGAGCACCGACGTACCAGCAACGTCCGGACGGGCAACAAATTCGGGAGCAGCGAGTCGCTCAGCTCGGCTCCGACCCGTCTGGGCCACTGCTGCTCCGCGTCGATCGAGTAGACGGCGACAGGGCAGGCCGAGTTGCCGCGCAACCGTGCGTGCGATTTCCTCGCCTTGATCGAAACCACGGTGACGGCGTCGCTTCGCGCTCGTCGGGGCCCAAGTGACCGAGTCGAGATCGCCATATTGCCCACTTTCGACTAGGCGATTGACCAGCAGACTGCCGAGATGCCGTGCAACCTGACGCCGGTTGCGGTACTTCAACGACAACACCACATCGCGAGCCCGCCCGGCGAACGGAACTGCTGCAATGACCCCGTGCTCTTGTGTTTGCGGCAGCCGACTCACGAGTGCAATGCGACAGGTGGTGCAGATGGCAGCCCCCGGTCGCTCGCAGCCAGCACAACGTGTTTCGAACATCATGTGATCCATCATGACGATGAGGTGTCACAGAGTCGGCTGCGCCGACCTGCGACTCCTTCGCAGCGCGCCTTCGGCGCTTTCTGTGAGTCCAGCGGCTTCGCCGCTGCTCGCTTTGCTCGGGGGGCAGAGAGACAGGGACAGAGAGACAGGGACAGAGAGACAGACGAGCGGCGAGGCGCCCTGCTTGCTCTCCCTCTCGTGTCGCTACCGTGCACGCTGATGACCGCTGCCCTGCCACTGATTCCTCGGGATCGGTTTCCTGAACGACTGACTCGCTGTGTCTTTGGCCTTTTCCTCTTCGGCCTCGGTATTTCAATGCTCATCGATGCCGAACTTGGCGCAGCGCCGTGGGATGTCTTCCACACCGGTGTGAGCGAGTTGACCGGCATCGGGACTGGACTGATCATCATCATTACTGGCCTCGCTCTGCTCCTGCTCTGGATTCCGCTGCGTGAGCGTCCAGGCCTCGGGACCATCCTCAACGCCGTCGAAATCGGCCTCGTTGTCGACCTCCTGCTCCCGTTGATACCAAGCACCGACCTCCTGCTCCCCCGTCTGGCGTTGATGTTTGGTGGGATTGTCGTGATCGCCGTCGGTTCCGGCTTCTACATCGGCGCCGGGCTTGGCCCGGGCCCGCGCGATGGCCTGATGACCGGCCTCTCGAAGCGTTCAGTCGGCGCATACTCGATTTCAACTCGCGTTGCCCGTACCTCGGTCGAATTGATCGTGCTCGCGGTCGGCATTGCGCTCGGCGGCTCTATCGGTATCGGCACCGCTGCATTCACCATCGGCATCGGCCCGCTGGTCCAAATCTTCTTGCCGCGTCTTGCGATGCAGCCCGCCAGAACTACCGCGCTCGCCTAACAGCGCGATCGGCACGGCGCGACGCCACGCCCCACTAACGCCGTCGACCGCACTGCGTAACCGGTTGGTTGCAGCCCTCAAGTTGCTCGTTGAGCCAGGCGATTGCATCTGCCATGGTCCATGGGCTGTGCGAGCTCGTGGTCCATCCCGCTCAGGGCCAATTCGTCCAGCGATGCCGTCGCGTGATCCATGGGTTTCATAGACGCCGAGGGACCGACCAGACCCGCAATCACCGAGATATCCCGGAGAAGGCCCAAGACGATCCCAGCCCTTGGAATGTGCGCCACAGGTTTGCCGACGATGGCGTTGAAATCGTTGCTTCTGTTCACACGACATCCCCGATAGACGCCTTCCCGAAATATTTCGTCAGATCAAACGCCAACGTGGGAAGAAATATCAGTAATTGTGACGTCGTGTCGCCACCTGGACGGCCGGGCAACTGCTACCGGCTGCCTTCCGCTGACAAGCCAACCCAATCTCATGGCCACCCGCCGCCCGGCGCAGACCGCCATTGCCTTGCTCACGCTGGTCAGACGTCGACTCGGTTGGCGACCTCAGACGCGAAGATGGGCCCCGACGTCGTCTGGGCCCATCGCTTGTCAGGCTGCTGAATAACCGCTTAGTAGCGGTAGGTCTTGGGCTTGAATGGCCCCGACGGGTCCATGTCGAGGTACTCGGCCTGCTCGTCGGTGAGCTGCGTCAGCTTCACGCCGAGGGCGTCGAGGTGCAGACGAGCAACTTTTTCGTCGAGGTGCTTTGGGAGCACGTAGACACCGAGCGGGTACTGCTCGGTCTTGTTGAACAACTCCATCTGGGCGAGCACCTGATTGGTGAACGAGCACGACATCACGAAGCTCGGGTGGCCGGTGGCGCAACCCAGGTTCACAAGGCGACCCTCGGCGAGGATGATGATCTGCTTGCCGTCTTCGAACTTCCAGACGTCGGTACCGGGCTTGAGTTCGTCACGAACGGCGCCCGAGCGGGCCAGGCCGGCCATGTCGATCTCGTTATCAAAGTGGCCGATGTTGCAGACAATGGCGTTGTGCTTCATTTTCTTCATCGACTCGATGTTGATCAGGTCGAAGTTGCCCGATGCGGTGACGAAGATATCGATGTCCTCGATGCAGTCTTCGAGCCGCAGTACCTGGAGGCCTTCCATGGCTGCTTGCAGTGCGTTGATCGGATCGATCTCGGTGACGATGACGCGAGCGCCTTGGCCCTGCAGCGACTGAACGCAGCCCTTACCGACGTCGCCGTAACCGAGCACGAGCGCCGTCTTGCCGCCAATCATGACGTCAGTGGCACGCGAAATTGAATCGACCAGGCTGTGGCGGCAGCCGTACAGGTTGTCGAACTTCGACTTGGTGACCGAGTCATTGACGTTGATGGCCGGGAACAACAGTTCGCCATCTTCCATCATCTTGTACAGGCGCTTAACGCCCGTGGTGGTCTCTTCGGTGACGCCCTTGATGCCAGCGGCCATCCGGGTCCACTTGCCGGGATCGGTCTTGAGCGACTGCTGAAGCAGGCCCAAGACGATCGCGAACTCAGCATTGCTTGCCCCGGTCGGATCTGGCACTTGGCCAGCTTTTTCGAACTCGACACCCTTGTGCAGCAGCATCGTGGCGTCGCCGCCATCGTCGAGGATCATGTTCGGGCCGTCGTAGACCTCACCGTTCGGGCCGTCGGGCCACGTCATCATTTGATCGGTGCACCACCAGTACTCCTCCAGTGTCTCGCCCTTCCAGGCAAAGACAGGGACACCCTGCGGGTTGTCGATGGTTCCGTGCGGGCCAACGACAGTGGCTGCGGCTGCGTGATCTTGCGACGAGAAGATGTTGCAACTGGCCCAGCGGACCTCGGCGCCGAGCGTCGTGAGCGTCTCGATGAGGACCGCCGTCTGAATCGTCATATGCAGCGAGCCAGAGATGCGGCAGCCAGCCAGCGGCTTCGACGCGCCGAATTCCTTACGGGTCGCCATCAGGCCGGGCATCTCGTGCTCGGCGAGGATCATCTCTTTGCGGCCGAACGGCGCGAGCTCAAGGTCGGCGACGCGGAAATCTTTGGTCTCGGCAAGACGCGAAAGTGCTGTGTCAGTCATTGGGGTCCCCTTTGGAGGCATGGTTTCGGAATGCGACGCGCCGGTTGGCGTGTAGCTCTTCGAACCGGGCAGGGGCCTTCAGGCACCGATCGAATCAGCCCGGTGATTCGGTCCGGAAAGCCTACCGGCCGCAACCAAATGGTTGCGGCCGGTCAAGGGGAGTGTCAGTTGTGACGGCTGAACCGCCGACAACGGCTGCTCTTTCGTCGAGGACTGGTCTCAGTCGTCGAGCACGATGGCATACACGTCGAGGATGTAGTCGACTGAGCCGTAGGCATTGAAGACTTCGATCACGTGCTTGTCGCTGCCATTCTGGCCCGTGCCGTATTTGACGAGCGACATGTTCGGCACTGCTTCGCCGAGACGGAAGTTGATATTGGCCGACAGTGGACGGGTCGTGAGACCGCCGTCGACCAACTGCAGGTACGACCCCGACCGGTCGGAGTCTGTCGGGTAGAGCTTTTGCAGGCCGACAGCGATGAGGTCGCCGATGAACCCCTGTTGCTTCGGGCCCAACTCCTCATTGGCGGCACAATTTCCCTGCTCCATGGGCAGAGGGGGGCATGGGTTCAAGGTGACCGAAGCAGCGAAGTTCTCAAAACTCCACTCCTCCGAATAGGCGTGCTGCAGTGGTGCATCGCCGAACTCGGCGAGTCGAGTGTCGAATGCTCGGAACGGTGCCTGGAGGGGCACGACACGACCACGATCGGTCGAGGCATCGACATCGGACTTGAAATAGCCGAGCACGTCCACAACGAGGTCCATGTCACCTTGAAGGTTGTAGAGATGGATTTTCCCGTCAGCACCGATCGGCACAATCGCCATGTTCGCCTTGACGATGCCGGCCGCTGCGACGGAAATGGCTGTCGGCTTGCTGTTGCCCAGCGGATCGGGCGTGGCGGTGATGAAGGTTGGCTTGCTGCCGGGCTTATTGTTGACGAGCGACAAATTGACCATGACCGCAGTGATCGACTTATCGTTAGGTACGAGGTTTTTGACTGTCGGCTCGACGCCAGTAACGCCGCGGATCTGCAGGGCGATACTGTCGTTGTTGCCCATGCTCTGGCCCGGTCGGGGATTTGGTGACTTGCGGGTGTCGAGAATTCGACCCGGAGTGACGATCTCCAGGCGTGAACCAGCTTTGTTGTACTGCGAGGTTGAAATAAAACCGAACACGTCGACGACCACGTTGGCCGTTCCGGCCCCGTCCATAAACAGGTTGAATGTGATCGAGTTGTCGTCGCCTACGCCGACGATTGCGAGGTTCGGCACGGCCTGGCCGGGCGAGTAGGTGATCAGCGAGGAGACGTCGCCATTGCCGTCTGGGCCACCGAACACGAAGCCCTTCGGGTACGCCGCCAAAAAGCCGCTGCGCGTCGGTTGGACGACCGAAACGGTCGCCACGATTGCCAAGATGTCGTCAGCGTTCGTAGGAAGACCACCGCGCCCCAGCGGGTTGAAGCTGAACTCGCCGTCGGTAATCCTGGTACCGGTACCAAAACCGGCCGCCTTGGGGCCCTTCGGCGCAACATCGTTGATGCTGTTGGCGCCAGTACGGGTGTCCAGGATGCGCGTCGGAGTGAGCGGATGGAACTCACCACCGGCATCGATCGGCGTCTGCGCAGACACGACACCAGCAGATGGGCCGCTGACTGCAGTAAAGGTCACCAGGCTCGCACATGCCAGCGCTGCGCCGAAAGTGCGTCGGAACCATTGCTTCGAATTCATGTGGAGCATCGTAACCCATTCGTCATAAAGGGCAGGTTCAACAGACCTGCGCGTCGATCGAAAACTTTCTTACATGAGTCATCGACGGTGTCTGGATATTCTTGAGCGTCCAGACGAAGTCTTGCCAACTCTAGCGAATTTCGGCCCGGTGGGATCAGCTGAATGTCGGAGCAATGCCCGCATCGCCAATGACGCCCATGATTCGGCTGTGCTCGTCGGCATCGACCGTTGTCGATTCGTCGATCAGCATGACGGGGATATCGTCGCGGATTGCGTAGCTGCGCTGCAGGCGCGGGTTATACAGCATAGATTCTGCTTCGAGGTAGTAAAGCGCGCCCTTGTCTTGGGGGCAGGCGAGAATCTCAAGGAGAGCCGGAGCGAGTGACATGTCGTCCAGGCTACGGGATCAACTGGTAATCATTGTCAGCAGCTCGGCGACCTGGTTGTCACAGGTATTCCGATCGGCAGCTTCGAGATTCAACCGCAGTAACGGCTCGGTGTTCGAGGGGCGCAGGTTGAACCACCAGTCGCCGCAGTCGATGGTGAGACCATCGAGGCGATCCTGCTGATGGTCGCTGTATGCGGCACTGATCTGCTCGATCACCGCCGCTACATCATCGACCTGGGTGTTGATCTCACCACTCGCCGAGTAGCGCTCGAACGGAGCACGGACCGCGGACAGCGGCCCGCCTGATCGTCCGACTTCGGCCATGACCATCAACGATGCGATCAAACCGCTGTCCGCGTTGAAGTTGCGCGCAAAGTAGTAGTGAGCGGAGTGCTCGCCGCCGAATACCGCTCCAGTTTCGGCCATGATCTGCTTAATGTAAGAGTGCCCGACCTTGGTCCGAACTGGCACACCACCGTGCTCGGCAACGACCTCAGGGACGCTCTTGGAACAGATCAGGTTATGCAGGATCGTGGCGCCCGGCGCAGCGCGCAGCGCCGAGACAGCAAGCAATGCAGTAGTGGTCGAGCCGCTCAGGCCCTCCCCCATTTCATCGACGACAAACACGCGGTCGGCATCACCGTCGAACGCTAGACCGATGTCGAAGCCGCCCGATTTGACGCGGGCGCGCAGGTCGCGCTGGTTTGCAGGCTGCAGAGGATCTGCCGGATGATTCGGGAACGTGCCGTCGAGTTCGCCGTACATGACCTCGAGTTCGACATTCGGAATACGTTCCATAACGGCGGGGACCACGAGGCCGCCCATCCCGTTGGCAGTGTCGGCGACGACGCGCATACTTCCGATGTCGGCGAGGTCGACGAAAGTCAACACATGCTCGGCGAAGTTGCTCAGCACGTTGCGCTCGCTGTGGGACCCAGCCGAGGTCGCAGGCCTTGGGCCGCCGCCCTCAAGTACTTCGTCGGCAACTCGTTTGACATCAAGCAGTCCGGTGTCGACACCAACCGGACGAGCACCGGCCACGCACAGCTTGATCCCGTTATACCCGGCAGGGTTGTGCGAGGCAGTGAACATCGCACCGGGCGCATCGAGTACGCCCGAGGCGTAGTACATCAAGTCGGTCGAACCAAGGCCGAGGTCGATGACATCGATGCCCTGGTTCAGGACCCCGCGCGAGAACGCCTCAACGAACGCCGGCCCCGAGGGGCGCATGTCGCGGGCGATGACGATTCGCTCGGCGTTCGAGTTCGAACGAAGGAAGGAGGCGAAGCCAACTCCGAGGGCGTGGGCCACGTCAGCATCAAGCTGATCGGGCACCGTGCCACGGATGTCGTAGGCCTTGACGATCTGATCGAGAACTGACATGAGTTTGCGAGGCTAGCGAGGTGCTGGCGTCAGTGCCCGGGACTTTGATTGGCGTCGTCGTCCGGACCCTCAAAACCTGTGTCATGCAGATACGGCACATCGTCAGGCATCGTGTCAATCACCAGGTCTGATTTCTGCTCTGAATCGAGTGGATTCGACAAATTCAGCGGCGTCAAATCGGCGAGCACAGGTTGTGCCGGTGCCCAAACATCTGGGACCACAGCGACCTCACCCGGAGTAAACCCGGTGTCGTCCAGGTTCTCAGCGCTGGCCAGACGTTTCGGAGGCCACGACGGAACCTCGCTGGCGAACTGGAGGTCACCACGCCGGCGCCAGAAGACGCACAGCCCGATACCCAGCGCCGTGAGTGCGTAGAAGAACCAGTCGAGACTGCTCTTCTGGTACGCCATCCGAACGTCGGTACTCGTCGGCACGACCACCATGTGGTTCGGCGAGACGCGGTACGGGCCATCAGCACCGCTGACCTGCCAGTTCGGGAAGTAGCTGACTCGGACGAGCACAGGTACGCCGACCTGGTCGACGCTGAACTCAACCGACTGTTGCCCAATCTCGATGTCAGTCACGGCGATCTCGGGCAGTGCAACCGGAGTAATGTCTTGCACCGGCAGCACGTAGTCAACGTTGCGGCTTCGCTCCCCCGGCTCACCGTTGCGCACAGCCATGTCGATTTCGACATCAATGCGCTGCCAGCTCTCGGGGCCATCGTCGGCAGGGATCGCGGCCCAGTCGTCACGGCGCTGAAACCAGCTGGTCCCCAACTCGAGGTTGCGTTCACGCTGGTCGCCGGCGCGCTCATTGACGACCACTGGCTGCACGTTGAGCGGTTCAACAATGCTCGATCCGGTGACCTCGTAAATGTCCCACGGTGCCGATGTCGTGATGAAGCGCAACTCGTTCTGCTCGCTGGCCTCGGCTTTGGCGGCATCGGTCCGGACCATCAGATATCGGACACCAAGGTCGACCATGTGCTGCACACCGACTTCGGCGTTGTTGTTGGTGTAGCGCAACTCGCGGACAGGATTCGAGGAGCTTTCAGAAACAGCAGCTGCCGTTATGAAGTGGTACGGCGTGGTACCTGATGCCTCAAAGAACAGGCCCTCCATCGAGCCGATGCAGCCATCGGTCCAATGCGGCAGCAACATCAATGCCATCGTCGTGCCGTACTGACCGTTGTCGGAGTTGTTCTCCCACAGCGCACGACCGCAGCCGTTGGTCTGGCCAATCTCATCCATCTGCGTGACCACGGCGTTGTATTCGGGGAACTGGGTTCGGGCTTCGTAGCCACCCCAGTTGTAGCGAGTCCATCCGTCGGCGACGGCACGGCCAGCGTCGGCCGTCTTCTGGAATGGGCCCCACGCGTACACACTCGTGGCCGCGTCGTCTTCGGTTGCCTCCGTGACGTTCACCCGACCGTCGAACGGCAGGGTCTCGTACATGAACCCGAACACGGTCAGGCAGCTGAGCCCAATTGCGCTGGCGGCGATGGCGCCTTCGAACGGATTGAGCTCGTTGCTCGCAAGCCGCTGACGGGCGGCGTTGAAGGCCCACGTAATCAGCTCAAGCCCGCCGATCACCATGAGCATGTAACGCAGCAGGTAGACGAATGGCAGCAGACGCGGGTTCCACAGTAAGCCGATACCCGGGAGGCTGTCACGGGTGACATAGACGAGTCCGACGAACACCAGGGTGATCACGCCGAGCGCCATACCCGTCAGATGCTGGCGCATGATCATCGCGAAGAAACCAACGATCGCCAGGCCGGTGATCAGGAAATCAAGTGCGGTAGTTAGCGGGAAGAACATGTCCCAGAACGAATCGGTGGAACTACTCGGCCGGAAGCCGTACTTCATGTCGGTCATGAACTCGTGGCCGAAGAGGAACGGGCCGACCCACCAGGCCGAGAGCAGCAGCGTGGTGATTCCGGTACTCACCGCGTACCAGGCACGCTTTGCGTCCAACCAGATCAGCGACATCACAATGGCCCCGACAGCGACGAAGATCAGGACAATGCCGTGCGACACCGCCGCGAGCGACAGCACCACTGCGGCCCAGACACGGAAGCGGCCTGTGCGGAGCCCGTGTGCGAGTAAGCCAAACCCAAACATCGCCAGGGTCAGCGCGATCGAGAACGAGTACTCGCCGGCCATCGTCGATTTGACGTTGCCCCCATAGATCTCAAAGCTCTCATCGAGCAGGAAGCAGAGTCCGGCAAACGCAAACAGCTCGGGGATTGGCTGACGGAACTTCGCGAGGCGACCAAAGGTCCAGCAGGCCAACGGAAAAAGCAGGAGCCCAGATGCGGCCACAATCTTGAAGGCGACGCCGTAGGCGACGAAGGGCACCGTGTCGAGGAGCACGATCGCCAGCGCCGGAATCACCATGTAGAAGCGGTACAGCGGGAGACCTCCGTACCAGTCCATGCTCCATCCGCTGAGCTGGAAGTTTGGGAGGAGGTGGTCGCGAAGGAACGCCGGAGCCCAGACGTGAGCACCCATGTCGCCGCCTGTTGGCGTGGTGTTATCGAGCAGCAGGTCGCGGCTCGGAGACAGCGGGTTGAAGTGCACGATCAGCATCATGATGACCGTCGTGGTCACCAATGACGCTGACGTGACCAGCACCCGAGCAACTCGCTCGTTTGTCCACTCACGATTCCACCATCCGACCGGACGACGAAACACCCGACGGACCACCCGTTTTCCAAGCTGGACGGGTAGTTGGTCGACAATGACGTCATCCGCATCGCCCTCGACTGCTGCGTCTGCGATGGGGACATTGCCATCGGTGACATCATCGAGGTCGGGACCAACGCCGATGACATCGTCGCGGTAGACATCGTCCAAGTCGTCGCCGTCAGGGGATTCGCCAGCTTCAAATTCTCGGTCGAACCAGTCCGCAAACTCGGTGGGCTCGTCGTCGCTCGAGTGAGCGGTGGGGGGCTTCGCATCTTCAGTCATACAACGCAGACCATTGTGACAAATCGAAGTCGACTCAACGCGTCACCCCATGATTGTTCATCACCCGTCGTGGCCGACGGCCTAGGCGACCCCACCGGTCGGATGCTCGTTGGATGCTGGTCGCATGATGGTCGCATGATGGTCGCATGATGGTTGCAAGATGGTCAGAGAACGAGGACGAGCCCGGCCAGATTGAACCCGATATGGGCCGTGATCGACATGCCGAGGCGGCCGGTGACCTGCGCACAGATACCGAGGATAAGGCCAAACACAAAGAGGCCGGGATACTCGACGGGCCTGAAATGGACGAGCGCGAACAACGCTGCGACGCCGACAACGACGAACGTGTCATTAAAACGAGCGAGCAGCGAACGCTGCAGAAGTCCGCGATAGAAAAGTTCCTCAACGACCGGAGCCCCAAACACGACGAGGACGAAGAGCAGCACTGTCATCAGGCCACCGGCCCGATCGACAAGACCTTCAGCATTTCGTTTCAGCTCGTCGTCGGCAAACGCAGTCGGCCAGATGTTCTCAAGTGGCAGGTAGACCAGGCGGATGACGACGAGTTGAGCCAGCACGCCGATGCCGAATCCGATCGCATCGATCGGCAAAATCGAGATGCCAAAGTCGTTCACCGGGTCTGCGGTTCCGGAACGTTCGGAAACCGTCCACATCGCTGCGACGTAGGCAAACCAGGATACCGCGAGGGCGATTGCCAAAACGCCGATCGGTGTGTCGGTGCCCCCGGTCTCACCGAAAATACTCAGCACAATGAGCGACAGCACCTGCGCTGTGAACCACGCTGCAAAGAACGTAACGACCGCGCTCGTGGCGTCGATCGGCAACAACGTCTGCGAAGGACGGATCGCGCTGCGCACCGCAGGTTTGCGCGAGTCGGTCATCGACGCCACGTTAACGGCGCCCGGCTACTCACAGGCGGAGCCACAGCAGCCGTCTCGACCTTCTTTGTGATTCTTTTTTGTGATTCTTCTTCGTGATTCGCTTCTTGGAATCGACAATCACGGTCGACAGACGATGCTTTTGAGACGACGATGCCCCCAAGCACCGTTGCGTTCATGCAACGCTGTAGGCGGCCAGACTGATCGCCATCCGACGGTCGTCGAGGTGCCAGCCTCCAGGCACGCTCAGCCGTGCCGCATGACGAGCGCACATGTCGTAGGTGTGCGGATCGCGCTCGAGGGGTAATTCTTCGATCCAGGCATGCGACTGCCCGTAGTCGTATGTAAGCGTGCACTCGGCTCGCTCAGAACAGCCCGTGCGCGTGCACTGGCGGTCGAATGCAATTGCCACTGCGGGCCGGACGTGCTCTCCGGTGTAGTGATTCGTGAGTTTCATTGTTCCAACTGCCCCAATTGTTGACCCGGCGGAAATGACATGTCTGAAATTAGGTCCCCGATGAGTTCAGGTGGTGGATAGTCACCGTTCGCGCGAAGTGATAACGAATTTTCGCGCGGTCCGCGCGAGGGGGCACTGCTCGTCACGCATGCTTTCGCAATCGTTTCGCAATCATGTGCACTCTGTCGCACCGCTCGATCAGGCACACCCAACGAAGCACCGTACAATGTCATAATGAGCAACCTGCCTCCTCCCCCGCCTCCGCCGCCTCCCGGCCGCGGCAGCGGTCAGCAGCAACGCAAAAAAAACGAGCAGTCCCCCGGCAAAGACGTCAACCCAGACGGTACTCCCGCGGGCAAAGGCCCAGGGAGTTGGCCGAAGTGGGCCATCTACGTCATGGTCGGCGTTCTCGCTGCGGCCATCCTTGTCCCGTCCCTCTGGCCCTCCGACAGCGGTGAATCGCTCGAGTACTCCGAATGGCGTGAACTCGTCGTCGACGGTGAGATCGCCACCGCCGAGATCAACACCGGCTCCGGGAAGATCACTGGAGAGTTCAACAACAAAGACAAATACAGCACGTCCGGTGGTGGCGAACGCGGCGTGTCTGAGGCCGACGAAGCGTTACTCCTTACTCAAGACGTCAAGTACAAGTTCATCCCTCCGAGCAGCAACTGGCTCCTCGGCCTCCTGTCGATCTTCCTACCCATTGCTTTGATCATTGGTTTCTTTGTCTGGATGCAGCGCCGTGCACAAGGCCAAATGGGTGGCGTCATGTCCATTGGCAAGTCGAAAGCCAAGGCGTACGACGCCAGTCGTCCCTCGACGACGTTTGACGACATCGCCGGATACGACGGCGTGAAGCAAGAAATCACCGAAGTGGTCGACTTCTTGCGGATGCCTGAACGGTTCAAGGAAATCGGCGCACGGGTGCCCAAGGGCATCCTGCTCGTCGGCCCTCCCGGTACCGGCAAGACGCTCTTCGCCCGCGCTGTCGCCGGCGAGGCAGGCGTCGGCTTCCTGAGCGTCACCGGCTCTGACTTCATGGAGATGTTCGTCGGTGTCGGCGCCAGCCGCGTGCGCGACCTTTTCCAACAGGCCAAGCGCATGGGCAAGGCCATCATCTTCGTTGACGAGATCGACTCAATCGGCCGCAAGCGTGGTGCTGGCCTCGGCGGCGGCCACGACGAACGAGAGCAGACGCTCAACCAGATGCTCGCCGAGATGGACGGCTTCGAAGCCACCGAGGGCATCGTGATTCTCGCTGCCACCAACCGTCCTGACATTCTCGACCCGGCATTGCTGCGCCCCGGTCGCTTCGACCGCCAAATCGTGGTTCCGCTGCCCGAGTGGAGCGAACGCAAGGCAATCCTCGAAGTCCACAGCCGTGACAAGCGGATGGGGCCTGACGTTGACCTCGAAACCATGGCGCAGGCCACACCGGGCATGTCCGGTGCCGACCTCGCCAACCTCGTCAACGAAGCAGCGCTCGTCGCAGTCCGACGTAAGTCGAAGCAAATCGAACGCATCGACTTCGAGAACGCTCGCGACCGCGTTGTGCTCGGTGCCCGCCGAGAGTCAATGATTCTCAGTGCCGAAGAGAAGAAAGCAACCGCTTTCCACGAGGGCGGGCACGCACTGCTCGCCACCGTGCTCCCCCACGGAGACCCACTACACAAGGTCACGATCCTGCCCCGCGGCATGGCGCTCGGCGTCACATGGTCGCTCCCCCAGGAGCGTCACACATATTCGAAGGAGTACTTCGAGGACACCATCTGCAAGGCAATGGGCGGCCGTGTCGCCGAGATGATCGTCTTCGGCAACCTGAACTCAGGTGCAGCGAACGACCTTGAGCAGGCTACGGGCATCGCTCGCCGCATGGTTCGCGAGTGGGGTATGTCTGAACGTGTTGGTCCGCAGGCCTGGAGTAGCCAGCAACAGACCTTCCTCGGCGACGACCTCATGGGTTCCGGCCGCGAGTACAGCGACGACACAGCGAAGCTCCTCGACGAAGAGATCGGTCGGATCTTGCACGAACAGGAACAGCGGGCGACCGAAGTCATTACCAAGCACTCCGAAGGCCTTCGCCTGATCGCCGAAGCTCTGCTCGAGCACGAGACGATCGACGGCCCAGAAGTCGCCCGTCTCATCCAGTCCGCCCTGCCCAGCAACGCACCGGTTCACTGATCTGACGGCCGGTTCGCAGCCGCTTTGTCACATCGGGGTCTGACCTCGGTGTGACAATTAGTGGCCGGGGGCCGAGCCTGGTTCTCTGATTTCGGCAACGGCGGCCCACATGTCAGTGGCGTTCACCGGGCCGAGGAAGTGTTTGCGAGTAACGCCCTGTGCATCGCTAATCAGCAGCGTCGGCACAGCGTCGATCTGATATTTCTCGTGCAAAGCTTTCGCCTCGCCGTATTCGACTTCCACAACGGCGACATCTTTCGACTCCATCACTGCGGCTCGCTCAGTCACGCCCTTGCACACGTCACACGTTGCTGAGCTGAAGATCGTGACCAGCCACGGCGCCTCCGGGCGAGCAAAGTCGGAACGGTCGATCTGCTCCGGCACGTTGTGGCGACGCTGTGTTGGAGCGTCTGGCGTACGTCGAGATCGCGAGACAAGTGCAACGACTCCGACGACAGCGATGATGACGGCAGCAATGATGAGGCGCTCCATGTGATCGTCAGGCTAACGGCCGGGTGCACGGCCGGCGTCAAGTCGATCGACTGCGACTCGAACCCGATGGGAACGTGATGGCAACCGTTACCGCGGCCAGCGCATAGCAACCGCCAACGAAGGTATACGCCAGGTGATAGTTGGCAACGTCGGTGTTGCCAACGCCACGAGCGATAATCGCGATCGCGACCGAAATACCGAAGGCGTAGAACACCTGCTGCGTGGTTCGGATCATCGCGTTCGAGGTGCCAAAACGCGCCGGCTCGATATCAGCCAACCCTGCACTCGCCCACGTCGCAATCGTCGCTCCGACCCCGATGCCGGTCAATACCGACAAGGGGACAAATCGTGTCCAGACTGCTGGGTCGTCACCGAGCAGCAGCCGGTACAAAAAGTACCCGGCGGAACAAAACGAGCTGCCCCCAGCGAGGATCCACCGGTGTCCGATCCGGTCGGCCCAGCGACCGGCAATGGGCGAAATTGATGCAGCAATGAGGGGCGAGAGCATCAGGGCGGCACCGGTCGTCCGCAACGATTGGCCCCACAGCTCCTGCAACAGCAACGAGTTCACGAGGAATCCTGAGGTGAACGCCATCGAATAGAAGGCAAGCCCAAGATTCGTGCTGGTGAACGAGCGGTGCCGGAAAAGGTCGGTCTCGATGAGTGGCTCTGGGTGATGCCGGGAGCGACGAACCAGTGCAGCGATGAGCGTAATGCCGACAAGCAAGAGTGCAGCAGTGACCGGATCCGTGAGACCGTTCGACTCCGAGAGGACGATTGCGAACATCACGAACGCCACGCCCGCCGTTCCAATCGGCACACCGAGCAAATCGACCCGACCGGTCGCGTTCGGATTCTTCGATTCGGTCAGCAGCTTCGGTGCCAGGGCCAGCACAAGCAGGCACAGTGGGACGTTGATCAGGAAGACACCACGCCACGACCAGGCTTCGGTCACGAACGCTCCGATCGCCGGGCCTGCGACAGCGCCCAAAGCACCGGTCGCTCCGGTGATCCCAATCACCGATGACCGTTTGTGGGCCGGAAAGGCCGGCAGGACGACTGCAATCGCTGTTGGCGAAATGATTGCGCCGCCGATCCCTTGCACGACACGAGCAGCGATCAACATCGTGGCGTTCGGGGCCAGGCCAGACAGCAATGAGCCGAACATAAAAATGGCGACGCCTGGGACGAATAGCTTCTTGCGGCCGATGCTGTCGGCGTAGCGACCCGCCACCATCAGCAGGGCGGCAACCGTGATGTTGTAGCCGGAGATAACCCAGCCGAGGGTCGCCTCCGAGACTTCGAAGTCGTCGCGGATCGACGGGAACACAACGTTCACCGCCGATACGTCGATGACAACGAGGAAGAACACCAGAGTGGTCACCCCGACGGCCAGCCAAGCGTCGCGACCCGGTTCCTCGACACCCTCGGCTGCACGCGAAGGTGTGGGTGATGTCATCGCCGGAGCGTAGTCACCGAACCGCGGGCCAGCAGCAGAGCCACAGAGCGCGGGCCGCGTTTAGATGTTGCTGGCCGGCAACGCCCACGACCCGGAGCGCCCTGGCAAATCGCCGCCACGACCGAGCGATCGCTCGATGAAGACACGATTCGACGAGTTGACGATCAACTCTTGGCCGAGTGCGTCGTCAGCTGTCAAGTCGATCGTGATCACGGCGCCCGGCCCGAGCGGGATGTCAGTCAGACTCGGGATGGCCGACGGGCCACCGGGGCCGATCGCCTCGATAGTGATCGTGGCCTGCTCGTTGTCGACGTTGTAGACGATCAAGGCGTCTTCGGTCGGCACCGACGGCCCAACGCCGATATGCCAACGGTTTGCAACGAAACCGTCAGGCCGAGGCGGTGCGCCCTGGACCACTGATGTGGCGAACGAGTCGCCGACAGGTCGTGTCAGGACGCGTTCGACCACGACGGTGGGCTGGGCCAACGTCGAAAAGACAACCGAGTGGCGCCCGTTTGGGACACGCGAGGTGAAGAATTCAGGGTCCGAGGTTTCGTTCTCGGTGTCGTCGGCGGCACCTTCGAAAGGCTTGAACATCACGACCTGACGGGCAGGAACATTGATCGGTGCGAAGCCACCACCGTCGAACTCAAGCGGTAAGCCCAAGAAATATACGTCGACCTCGACATCGCCGTCAGTCGGGTTGTAAATCGAGAAGGTCTCGGTGATGCCTGCACCGCGCTCACCATCAGCGAACCACCACTGGTCGCGCAGCGCCGGGGCAGCGAGTGACACGTCGTAGCCCAGGCGGCCGCCGCCGGTGAAGTGCTGGGCACGGCCAACAACAAGGCGGCCGCCGCGGGTCGTAATGCTGGCAGCGATGATCGGTTCGTCACGGTTGCCGAGTTCGGCGATCGGGATGACCTTGACCGACTTGGCCGGCACGGGGAACCCCTGGAAGGCATTGGGCTCGCTGGACCCTGACTCGGTCGCGAAGGAAAGGTCGGTGAGTACGAGATCGTCGTATGGGTTGGTCAGGATCAGTGTCTCTATGCTTCCTCCTGCGGTGAACCCGTCAGCGAGATACCACTCGTTCGAGGTCTCGCTGGCACACGGTGCAACAGAATCGCCAGCGGGGTGGTTCGCAATCTGTTCGACGTAGCCGCGGCCACCGTCGATCTCGACGACAACGCTGGCGAACGACGTCGAGACGAACGCATCGACGTCGATGGTGCTTTGCGACCACGGGCCCACGGTGAACCCTTGCTCAACCTCGAGACCTTCTGGGCTCAACACCATGAAGCGGCCCTCGAGCCGTTCACTCTCGCGGTTGGAGATCACGACCGAGCCGCCGACCCCATCCTCACCGGTCGCAGGAACCCCGGGGCAGAACCAACTGCCGGTCAATGAGCCGGTGTCCGTGACCGAAGGCATCCAGGTGCCGGCTGGCGAAGAGAACACGGGGGTCGGACTTGCAACAGTGTCGCGGCCCACCACGAACAGCCCGACGAACGCTGCCAGCAGAACGACGAGGGCGGGGATGGAACGACGGTTCATGACGGCTCCTCGGTGTCCGCGTCGTCAAGCACGATCGGGTCGGATGCCACATCGACAGCAACCACCAGTACGTCACCGTCAGCAGCGCCATGAGCGTCAGCGATGTCAGGAGAATCTTCGAGTAGCGGCTGATCACCTGAGGTCGACATGTCTTGCCGGGCCACTGCACCGGCTAGGTCGAATCCCGGGTCAAGACCGACGCTGGAAGAACCATCGGCGGCGATGTCAGCCCCACCCAGATCGATCAGTGTTTCGTCTTCGACGAGGGGGCCGCTCCGTCGGGCCAGCGGCAAGCTGACTCTGGTCGCTGCGAACAGAGCAATCGCCCAGAGCATGACCTGCAGCGCCAACAACAAGGCGCGCGACGGCGGCGTCGTGTATGCCAGTTCGCCAGTGCCGGCCGTCTCGACATCGAACGCTGTCGTCACGCCGAAGGCACGTCGAGGCTCGATCGACTGGCCATTGACGGTCAGCGACCAGTTCTCATCGAAGGGAACGGCAAGATGGATCACACCAGGCACAACATCGTCGATCGACGTCGTCTGATGGTGGGCACCGAGAAACACCGGCGACGCCGAGCTGAGTTCTGCACGCACGAGTGCACCGGCGCCTGCGGTCCGGCTGGCTTCCGCCGTGGTTCCGGTGAGCTGGCTGACCGCTGGGATCCATGCCGCGTTTTCGAACACCTCAAGTGTCGGCAGTCCGGTCACCGACGTCAGATCAAGCTGATCCTCGAGCGCATCGATCAGACCGCCCGGAAGAGGAAGTGGATCCGCAGTGGTCGAGATCACGTTGTCGAATTCGGGAGCGATGATGAACCGAATGCCCAACGGCGCCAACAATCGCCCAGCGCGCAATGTGGACGAACTCGCCATTTCGTCGAGTGCAAGCGCGATTGCGGTGTTTGCATCGTTCGACGGAGCAGCCCAACGGTCGCGCACATCGAGGAGTCCGTCGTCGAGTATTACAAACGAGACACCGTCGCGGTACTCGACCGATGGAACGGGGAGCAGGCGGGCGTCACCCACAAGCAGCACGTTGTAGCCGCCACTGCCAGGCTCGATCAGAGGCCCGTTCTCGTTCGAGTCGCCGGTTGGTCGATCGATCGCGTCTTGGGGAAGTTGCGCTTCGAGCAGACGGGCGAGCGGCGTCGTCGGCGTGTTCCATCCACCATCACCGACTGCGACAACACCAGGGAAGACTCCGACAACGACGGCGATACTCGCCAGCAGCCCGAGAGGCTGACGCCAACCGAATGATCCACCTCGAACGTCAAGATCGAACGCCGCAAGGGCCGCAGCAGCAGAAATAGCGAGGCCGACGGCGACTGGAACGAGCAAGATGCCAGCATCAGGACCCCGCCACGGCAACGCACCGCGGTCGGCAAACACCGCAAGCGCGCCAAAGACGACGACCAGCGCTCCTGAGCGGATGGCCCAGGTCAGTCGCCAGGCGCGGGCCAACGCGACCGCTGCGATGACCGGTACATACAGCGCGAGTGTGAGCCACGCGAAGTCGACATCGCCGAGTCGGAACGATGCAAGATCTGCCAAGCCGCGTCCCGGATTACCAATCGGCGCAGGGCCCACGAGTTGATCCCACGACCACGAGGCGGCCCAGGGGAAGTTGAGTAAAAGACCACCGACGATTGCTGCGGTACCAACGCCAAGGTACCCGAGCGCAGTTCGCCACGGGGCAAGCGCCAGCAGAGTCGACAGCGTGAGTACGACCACGATGACCACCGCGACGACCACGGTGACCGGAACGAAAGCGGCGGCGAGCGCGACAACGATTGCTGCCGCTGCCGTTCTGCGAAGTCGTTCTGGTAGCGACAGCTGCACCAGCCCATCGACCATGTCCGATTCGGCACTGCGCGGATCGGCAGTTTCGACACCGACAGCGCGACGAATCGTGTGAATCATCCATGGCACGGCGGCGTACGTAACCAGCGTGTTCAGCCGCCCGGTCGACATCGCTCCGACGACGAGCGGGCTTGCGGCGTAGACGACGAGAGCAGCAATGCGAGCACGGGTCGACGGGAAGACGGTGGCAAGCTTCCATAGCCCGATCAGCCCGAGGACGACCAGACCGACGATGAACGCCGTGTGGAGTGCCCCCATCCGGAACAGCGTGAAAAATGAAAGCCCTGACAGCGTTGCCCATCCCGTTGGATTCGCCGACGTCGCTCCGGAGCCGGACGGGTTCCAACCGCTGACGTAGCTGTCGAGCAGTACCCTCGGGCTCTCAGGGAAGCGGAAGAATTCGCCGACCGCTGGAACGCCGGCCGAGAAGAAGTCCCGACTTCCAATGATGATTGCAGCCAGTACAGCGAGCCATGCAAGGACCGGTGCTGTTGTCGACTCACGCCAACGACGGACGTCGGCGTCGGCGCCGACGAAGGTCTCCGTGTCTCGAGATCGCAGGAATCGGACCAGTCGGGCACTTCCGCTGACCTGCAGTCCGAGCACTTCTCGTTCGGGCACACGACGCAGCGGTTTGACGACTCGCCGGCGGGCCAGCATCGACAACGAGCGCGGCAGTAGCCCAACAAGGGCACGGACCGATGCCCATGCCTCACCGAAACGGCCCGTGAACACTCCGACGACCATCTCGACGGCAGTCAGGACCACCATTTCGACCGATCGGCCCGGCAGTCGCGTTGGACCAGTGAGAGTTGCTACGGCGCGCACCCGGTGACGCGCACTCAATAGATTGTGATTGAGGTCAGGGCGCCGCTGAGCGAGCTGGCCAAGATGCCGAACTCGTGCAGCGGGAACGACCACGACGCGAGCACCGCTGTGATGAATCCGCCAGCACAGCTCGACGTCATCGCCGTGGAACGAGATGGCGGGATCGAACCCACCGACCTCACGGAACAAGTCGGCCCTGACCAGCATGAACGCCGATGACAGCGCGAACACGTCGCGCACGCCATCGTGTTGTTCCTGGTCGACTTCGCCGGGGTCGATACCGAGATCGACCTCACCGAATCGGTCCAGGCCGAGGCCGACCGACTGCAGCGAACTCGGGTTGTCCCACTCGACGAGCTTCGGACCAACGATGCCGGCGTTCGAACGGTAGATCTCTTCGACGAGGGTGCGGACAGCGTCGGGCCCCGGAGCAACATCGTCGTGACATAGGAGGAAGAACCCGTTGTCGCCTTCAACGAGCCGCAACACTTCGTTAGCGGTCGCACCAAACCCTGCATTGGCACCAAGGCCTCGCACAAACGCATGAGGGATCCGCACGCGAATCCGCGTCTGCAGCGACTCGTCCGCGACATCGGCAAGGAAAAGGAACCGGAGGTTCGGGTAGTCCTGATCGGCGAGCGCGTCGAGAGTTTCTTCGAACCATGGACCCGGTTCGTGAACGACGACGACCGCAACAACTGGCGGCGCCTGTGGTGATTCCGGTAGCACGATGGATCGAGGTTAGCTGCGCCGACCCACCGGTCGAGGTCATGCCTGGCCACTGCCCGGTAGCCTCTGTCACATGGCGCAGTGGCACTCGGTCAACCTGACGAACTTCGATCTCGCTCCCGCCGCGCGCACTGCCCAACAGTTGTCAGAAGCTGTTGCGAAGCGGACGATTGATATGGCCAAGGACGCCACCTATGTCGGTGTCGGCTTCGGGCTACTGCTGTTCCAGCGAGCCCAAGTGCAGCGCCGCGAATTCGAACGAAGTCTTCGCGACTGAGCAGCACCGTGACCACATCCGACGAATCATCGGAGCCAACGTCGCCGTCGCGCGAGCGGCTCCCGCTCCCTGAGGGGACCATTCCTGTGGGCATCGCACTCCTGATTGCCGGAGTTGCAACGTACGCCTTCTTCAAGATCGGCAACGTCGCAGTCGGTGGCGACGAGGCCTTCGCACCGATCACCGCGCTCTGGTTCGCCACCTTCGCCCTCGCTCCGGGCTTCTTCCTGCCGCTCGAACAAGAGCTTGGTCGCGCACTCGCCCACCGCCGCGCACTCGGCCAGGGCACCGCCCCGGTGGTGAAGAAGGTCGTCCAACTCGGCATCGGCCTCACGATCAGCGTTGTCGCCGTCATCGCCATCGCCAGTCCATGGATCGCCGAGAGCTACTTCGACGGCAACTGGTTCATGGTCGTGGCCCTCGTCTTGGCCTTCGCGTCGTATGCGCCTGCCCATTTAGCGCGCGGTATCTGCTCGGGCAACAGCCGATTCCGTTCGTATGCGGTGATCATGGGCTCGGACGGCGTCATCCGCATCATTCTGTGCATCGCACTCGCCGTCGTCGGTATCACCGCAGTTGGCGCCTACGGTCTCGCCGTCGCCATCGCCCCGCTGTTCGCAGTTGCCTACGTCTATCAGCGTGGCCGGCTCTCCAACGATGACGGCCCTCCGGCCTCCTGGAGCGAAGTCACGCCAAACCTCGGGTGGCTCCTGCTCGGTTCGGTGTTCGCCGCCTCGCTACTCAACGCCGGTCCAATCGCTGCGAGCCTGCTGGCTGGCGACGACCAGGATGTGCTCGTCACGCAATTTGGCCAGGGCGTCCTACTCGCACGCATCCCCCTGTTTCTCTTCCAGGCCGTCCAGGCCGCGCTCCTCCCCCGGCTCAGCCGACTGGCGGCACAAGGCGAACTCGACGAGTTCCGAAACGGACTGAAGCGCCTCATGATGGTGGTCCTCGTTGTGGGCGTCGTCGGCACGGCAGGCGCATTCCTCATCGGCCCCTGGGCGCTCGAGGTGGTCTTCGATGCCGACCTCACCGGCCGCACCTTGGCACTCCTCGCGTTCTCGAGC
>CAWUXP010000025.1:0-2586 GCA_963926495.1 Candidatus Ilumatobacter herschelensis | reverse complement strand
CCGGGAGCCGCCCGTGACGATGGCGACCTTGCCGGACAGCCCGAAGAGGCTTGTCACGTCGAGTGCGGGGTGGTCGGCGTTGCGGTAGTTCGAAGCTTCGGTCATGCCCCTGGTTGTAGCCGGTCGGTGCAACCCACGACCAACTGCACGACCGTGTCGACCTTCTCGAGCGTGTGTCATTGCATTCTTGACCCGAGGGATTGGGGCATTGGTGTCATGCTGGGCCGATGGAGAACGACACTGTTTCTGTCCTTGAGATCGAACGCAAAGTTATTGCCAACTCACGGCTCATCGACACGCCGTCGCAGCCGCTTGGCGAGGGGCAAGTCCGCGTGTCGGTCGATCGCTTCGCGCTGACGGCCAACAACATCACGTACGCGGTGTTCGGTGACATGCTTGCCTACTGGGAGTTCTTCCCGACCGAGCTGCCGTTCGGCCGCGTGCCGGCAATGGCATGGGCCACGGTCACCGAATCAGCCAACCCCGACATTGCCGTCGGGTCGCGTTACTACGGCTGGTTCCCGATGGCGACGGAAACCGTCATCACCGCAACAGCGACTCGTGACGGTTTCCGTGACGACGGTCCGCACCGTCAGCCGCACGCTCCGGTCTACCGCGCCTACGTCGACACGAAGAACGACCCGATGTACGACGACGCGCCGGACGGAGAAGATCGCCACACGTTGCTGCGCGGGCTGTTCCTGACCGGATTCCTCGCTGAAGAGTTCTTCGCCGACTCCGGTGGTGGCGTGGCCTCGGGCGAAGCCCCGTACTTTGGCGCCGGACAGGTCACCGTGCTTTCTGCATCGTCGAAAACCGCGATCGGTTTCGCACAACGCGCCAAGGAACGCGGCATTGTCGAGGTCATTGGCCTCACGTCGGGCGGCAACGTCGAGTTCGTGGAAAGCCTCGGTTTCTATGACACCGTGCTCTCCTACGACGAGACGGATCAACTCGACGCGAGTATCCCGTCGGTGTCGATCGACATGGCGGGCAACCCGACCGTGCTCGGCGCCGTGCATCAGCAGTTGGGCGACCAACTCGCGTACTCGATGACCGTCGGCCGCAGCCACCACGACGCTCCGAACCCGACTGCCGAAGATGCAGCTTCGCTCGCTGGCCCGACGCCGCAGATGTTCTTCGCCCCGACCGAAGTGGGTCGTCGCCAACAAGAGTGGGGTCGTGAGGATTACGCCCAGCGATGCGCTGACGCGATGACGAAATTCGCCGAGGGCAGCCGATCGTGGCTGACCATCGACCACCGCACGGGCGTCGACGCAATGGCCCAGGCGTGGGCTGACGTCCACGACGGCAACGTTGCGCCGAACGTCGGCGTCGTCGTCGTGCCAAACAGCTGAGCGGCACAGGGCACCTCATTCCGTACGCTTGAGGCGTGTTCGAACAACTTCCAACCCTGAGCGACCGCCGAATTGCCGTCCGGCTGACCGCTGACGCAATGCGCCACGTTCGCGCGGGCCACCCATGGGTGTTCGACGATTCGATTGTTTCCGCAAGCCACGAAGGTGAAACGGGCGACCTGGCCATTGTCTTCAACAACGACCGCAAGTTTGTCGGCGTTGGCCTGTTCGACCCGGCTGGACCCATTGCCCTGCGCATGGTCCACATCGGCAAAACAGTGACCATCGACCAGGCGTTCTGGGAGTCGAAGATCAACGCAGCTCGGGTTATCCGCCAACCGCTGCTCGACGCAGAGTTCGGCGGGCAGCCGGGCTACCGCGTTCTGAACGGCGAGAACGACGGCCTCCCAGGGCTGATCGTCGACGCCTACGACACAACCTTGGTCGTCAAGTTGTACTCGAGCGTCTGGTTCCGGCACCTCCGCACGGTGATTGACGCACTTGAGACCACAATGCGGCCGTCGTCGATCGTGCTCAGGCTCGGTCGCAACGTCGCTGAGGGCGAAACGTACGGATTCGACGACGGCGACGTCATCGCCGGTGAGATCATCGATGGCTCGGTGCTCTTCACGGAAGGCGGCCTGAGGTTCGAAGCCGACGTGCGTCAAGGCCAAAAGACGGGCCATTTCCTCGATCAACGCCACAACCGGATGCGCCTCGGCCGTTTGGTTGCTGGCCGCGATGTGCTCGACGTGTTCGCGTCAACGGGCGGCTTCAGCGTGCATGCAGCCGCCGGCGGAGCTCGGTCGGTCCACAGCGTCGATATCTCTGCTCCGACGTTGGCAGCGGCCGAACGGAATATGGCCCTGAACGCTGATCGAGCAGAAGTACAGGCCTGTGAACACACGACCGAGGTCGGCGACGCGTTCGAAGTCATGATCGCTCTCGCCCGAGCCGGAAAGACATACGACGTCGTTGTGATCGACCCGCCGTCATTCGCACAGAAGCAGTCGAGCATCGACGTTGCCGTCCGCGCCTATACCCGGCTGACGCACATCGGGCTCCGGCTTGTGCGCCCCGGCGGTGTGTTCGTCCAGGCATCGTGCTCCAGCCGGGTCACGTCCGACCTCTTCTTTGCCACGCTGCTCGACGCTGCTGATGCTGCAGGCCGCGAGCTCCGTCAGATGGTGCGGACCGGCCACGACATCGATCATCCAGTGACGTTCCC
>CAWUXP010000024.1:0-5836 GCA_963926495.1 Candidatus Ilumatobacter herschelensis | reverse complement strand
GAGGAAATGCTGAGCGACCGGGTTCGCGTCGAGGCGTATCACCGCGGCATTCAACGCAATGTGCAGTCGGGCGACGTCGTGCTCGACCTTGGCACCGGTACCGGTCTGCTTGCGTTCATGGCGAGCAAAGCAGGAGCGAAGAAGGTGTATGCCGTCGAGCATTCCGACTTCATTCAAGTCGCACGAGAGATCGCGACGCACAACGGATTCACCAATATCGAGTTCATCCGGGCAAACAGCCGTGAGTTCACTCCGCCCGAGCCGATCGACGTGGTGCTTCACGAGCAGATGGGTGACGAACTGTTCAACGAGAACATGTTGGAGAATCTGCTCGATCTTCGTGATCGCGTGTTGCGCCCCGGTGGCCGGATTTTGCCGGCGCGGTTCCGGCTGTTCGTCGAACCCATTTCGATGAACGAAGACATGCGGATTCGTCGGTTCTGGAACATCGATCTGCCAGACGGCATCGACCTCAGTGCGAGCGAGCACTCACCCGTCGCTGGTCGTTTCGACACCGGTCGCAACAACCAGTTTTGGCTTCGCCCGCACTCGGTTGCGTCGACGATCGGTGATCCGCAACCGATTCTTGAGTTCGACCTGAACAGCCTCGAATCTCTGGATTCGCTGCCCACCCGGCACATCGTCGAGCGCACGGCGTCGGCGGACGCGATCGTCGATGGCTGCTGCATCTGGTTCGAAGCGCACTTCGACGACGAAACGATGCTGTCGACGTCTCCGCTGGCTCCGGTCACCAGCTGGGGCAATCGCGTCTTCCGCCTCGACAAAGAGGTCGCTCAAGGCGAGACACTGCGCTTCGATGTGCGGCTCGGTCAGCTCGTGGAGCCATCGACCTGGGACGTCGGCACCCTCTGATTGCCCGCCTTACGCTGAGCGCGTGCGACATGGCGATGACGTCAGCCGTTGACGGTGAGGCAGCGCCCAGCTTCCACCGTTGCCGAGCCGGGCGAACGGGTCGGCCAGTAGCGTGCGGTAGTGGACTTGGTCGAGAAGCAGGAGACAACCGGTGGCATCTGGTCTCCCAACTATCTGCCGGTCACGCTTGCGAACCTGACCATCGTCGCCATTGCCGCTTTCGATGGCCTTGCGCTGGTCGCTGCGCTGCCGTCGATCGCTGATGATCTCGGAGGCGTCGCCCTGCTCCCGTGGGTGATCACTGCCTACCTGGCGGCATCTGCGGTGGCGGGCATCATGGCCGGCCCGATCATCGATGCCGTCGGTGTGCGAAGGACGTTTCGGTCCTCCGGTGTGTGGTTCCTGTTTGCGAGCGCGGCTGCCGCGGCGGCTCCGAACATGGAGCTCCTCGTGGCCGCTCGCGCGCTGCAGGGCATCGGCGGCGGCTTGGTGATTTCGGTTGCGTTGACCGCGGTCGGTCTGGCCTATCCGCAACGACTACGCGCAAGAGCGTTCGCCGCGAACTCGATGGTCTGGGGGACGCTGGGTTTTGGTGGTCCGGTGATCACCGCTGGCCTACTCGCCGTTGCAGGGTGGCGAATGATCTTTGTCGTGCAACTGCCGATCACGGCTCTCGCCCTGGCAGCCGGATGGCGGACATTGCCGAGCACCCGCGACAAGCCGCAACGGATTGTCATGGACGGCCGAGGCATCGCGTTGATCGTTGGCCTCGTCGCCGCGTCATTGTTCGCTGTGGCGCAGGTCGGTGTTCGCTGGCCCTTGGCCGCTGTCGGTGCGGCACTGGCCATCGCATTCGGTCGTGCGTTCTGGACCAACTCCGGTCGCGCCGATGGGCCGCTCGTCGAGCGCACCCACATCACGCGGTTCCCACTGAAGCGGATCCATTTGACATCCGGCCTGGTGCTTATTGCTGGCCTGGCTGCTGACAACTACCTCCCGCTCTACATGCAGACCACGCGCGGCCGGTCTGAATCGTTCGCCGCGTTCTCGGTGCTGTTCCTCACCGTTGGGTGGTCGTCAGCGGCGTTCCTGGTGAGTCGGCTGCTCGAACGCTGGCGCGAAGCCGACGCCATCCTGCTCGGCTCGATTCTGATGATTCCGGCCGTTATTTGGGCAGGGTTCGGGGTCGCTCTGACGTGGCCGATCCCCGTCATCTTCGGGGCGTTCTACGTGATGGGCGCAGCGATTGGCTTCGTTTCCACGGCGGGGCTCACCCTGCTGCAGGCGAGCGCCGACGATTCGGAGATGGGGCGGGTCAACAGCGCCCACCAGTTCATCCGCACGATCGGGATCACCTATGGCGTTGCCGTCGGTGGAGCAATTCTGCTGTTTGTTGTCGGCAACCAGATTGGCGACGTCGAGGTCGTGCGCGAGGTGCTCGGCGGCGAGGACGTGATTGCTTCCGGCCCCACGCTCGATGCCATCCGAGACGGCCTCGTCTGGGTGCTCGGCTTCAGTGGCGTTGCTGGTCTCGGATGCCTTGCTGCGGCCTCGGTCCTCTGGCGCAATACGCGACGGCTGGCCCTGCCCGACGGCGCTGGTGGCGCTGTCGACCCCATTGACCCCATTAACAATTGATCTGACCTATTGTGTTAGCGTGTCGGAGTGCGCAACGACAGTTCATCGGTGAGTTACGTGACCGAGCTCAAGTCACTCCCGGATCAGATCGCTACAGCAATTCGCGAGTCGATCCTGTCGGGCGCACTCGTCATCGACCAGCGGCTACCGAACGAGGCCGAGTTGGCTGCGCAGTTCGGCGTGTCGCGCCCAACGGTGCGTGAGGCCCTCAAGCGGCTCGCGGCCAAGAACCTGATCCGGTCGCAGCGAGGTGTGTCAGGCGGCAACTTCGTCACGCTGCCGAGCAGTGCACAGGTGCGATCGGATCTGTCGACCACCGCGACGCTCCTCGTGAGCCACGAGGTGTTCTCGCTGGCTGAGGTCGCCGAAAGTAGACGCCTCCTCGAAACCCTCTGCGCTCGACTCGCAGCCGAGCGTCGCACAACCGAGCACCTCGCCGCCTTGGGAGACGCGCTCGATCGGCAGACCCGCCCCGACCTGTCCGATGAGGAATTCTGCGACGCCGACGTTGCCTTCCACCGGGTGATCGTGCAGGCGGCCGGGAACCCGGTGCTCGACTACGTCATGGTGTTCGCGCTCGAGGCGTTGCACCCGTCTACGAACCTCGTGATCAACCGATTCCGCCAGCGCTCCGACGTACTGGCGCTGCAGCAGGTTTTGCTCGATGCTGTCGCGTCTGGCGACCCCGAGGCAGCCGAGGCAGCCATTCATGCCCAAATGGATCACCTCAGTGGGATTTACAACGAGGCCCAGGAATGGGTCGAAGCTCGACGTGTCGAACGAGAGGATGGCCATGGCCGAACTGCAGACTCAACCGCAGACTGAACACCGCCTGCGCAGGATGCTTGCACCCGAGTCGGTTGCGCTCGTGGGCGCATCGACGGTGCCGAACGTGGCGGGCAACGACATGGTGCTCGAACTGGAAGTCTCGCGGTACCCGGGCCGGGTCTATCCGGTGAACCCGAAGTACGACGAGGTTGAGGGGCGAGAGTGCTTCGACAGCCTTGACATCCTGCCCGAGGTCCCCGACTTGGCGGTGCTCAGTGTGGGCAACACGCGGCTCGAAGAACTGGTCGAGCAGGCCATCGACCTCGGTGTCGGCGGCTTGGTCATCCCAGGCAGCGCGCTCTTGCCCGACGACACGGCCAGCAACTCACTGCGATCCCGGATCCGCACCATGGCAATGGCCGCCAACCTGCCGATCGTCGGCGGAAACTGCATGGGCTTCTACAACGTTGAGAAGTGGTTCCGGGCGTTTCCGTTCAATCGGCCATACGAGTTGAAGGAAGGCGGCGTCACGCTGATTGCCCAGTCGGGCTCGGTGCTCACCGCCCTGCTGTGGAACGACCAAAAGCTGCGCTTCAACTTGGCGGTGTCGCCTGGCCAGGAACTGGTCACGACGACTGCTGACTACATGGACTACGCCCTCGAACAAGAGAGCACGCGAGTGATCGCGCTCTTCATCGAATCGGTGCGCGCGCCGGAGCGCTTCATTGCCGCCTTGAAAAAAGCGGCCGACCGAGACGTTCCCGTCGTGGCGCTGAAAGCAGGCCGCACGCCCGAAGCAGCCAAGCTCGCGTTGAGCCACTCGGGGGCGATTGCCGGCGACGATGCGGCGTACCAAACATTGTTCGAGCGCTATGGCGTGTTGCCGGTTAAGTCGCTCGACGAACTAGCTGCGAGCGCCCTCCTCCTTTCCGATCGGCGTCGACCAGCTGCCGGTGGCCTTGCCGCGATCCTCGATTCGGGGGGTGAGCGTGAGCTACTCATCGACTTGGCCGACGACATTGGTGTGCCGTTTGCGCAGATCGACGACAAGACCACAGCGG
The DNA here is from genome assembly GCA_963926495.1 of Candidatus Ilumatobacter herschelensis. GTDB lineage: Bacteria > Actinomycetota > Acidimicrobiia > Acidimicrobiales > Ilumatobacteraceae > Ilumatobacter_A > Ilumatobacter_A herschelensis. The sequence continues at coordinate 1,496 of CAWUXP010000024.1, read as the reverse complement.
TGCTCGCGTCGCAGCTCGACCACGGCCTCGAGCCGATTAACCCGCTCGACGCATGGGGCACCGGCAACGATTACCAATTGATCTTCGAGCACTGCTGGCAGGCCCTGATGGACGATGACGACACCGCCATCGGTGTCTTCGTTGCCGATCTGACGTCGGGCTTCTACCTCCACGAGTCGTTCGCTCGGATCTGTCGCCGGGTGCATCGCCGAACCGGTAAGCCGATCGCGATGATGACGAATCACATCGGCACCGACTCCCAAGACCTCGCGCGCCGCATGACCGACCTCGGTATCCCGGTGCTCGACGGCACGGTCGCCGGCCTGCTGGCCGTGCGCAACGTGCTCACCTACCGCGACTTTGTGCTCCGGCCGAGCATCGCTGCGCCGTGGAAACCCGAGCCTGCGGTCACCGAACGATGGCGCGCCCGACTGTCTGAGCCGCGTCCGCTGACCGAATCAGAAGGCCTGGATCTGTTGGCGGACTACGGCGTGCCGGTGATGGCCCACGCCATTGCGCACGACGTCGACGCGGCAGTGGCCGCGGCCGACGAGCTCGGCTATCCCGTTGTGCTGAAGACGGCGGTCGACGGGATCTTGCACAAGTCTGATGTCGGCGGCGTGGTGCTCAACCTCGTCGACGCAGATGGCGTGCGCGAGGCCTACGCCGACTTGAGCGACCGGCTCGGCGCCGCAGTGCTCGTTGCGCCGATGATCATTCCTGACGTGGAGATGGCGCTCGGCGTCGTGTCCGATCCACAGTTCGGGTCGATGGTCCTCGTGGCCGGCGGTGGTGTGTTCATCGAGGTGCTTGGTGACCGTCAGCTCGGCCTGGTTCCGATCGACGCGCCGATCGCGCGCCGCATGATCAACAAACTCGCGATCACGCCGATTCTCGATGGGGTGCGCGGCCGTCCCGCTGCGGACAAGGAAGCGGTCGCCATGGCATTGGTCGCGTTGTCACACCTGGCCGACGATGTCGGCGATCTCATCGCTGAACTCGATGTCAACCCGCTCGCAGTGGGCACCGACGGGTGCGTCGCGCTCGATGCGCTTGTCATCCCCCACGCAGCGATCGACGCCGCAACCCGCGCACTCGAAGCCAGCCTCGCCGAAGCCAGCCTCCCTGAATCCAACCCGGCTGAATCCAACCCGGCCGAATCCAATGCACGACCCGACGCTCTTGCGGCGTCGGCCAACCCCCAGGAGTCCAACGTGAACACTTTCAACGCCCTCGTCGTCCGCGAAGCAGAGGAAGGCAATCCGAAGTCGGCTGCCGCCTCGATCGAAGAATTGACCGATGCCGACCTACCCGTTTACGACGGCATCGAATCAGTCGTCGTCGACATCGACTATTCGTCGCTCAACTACAAGGACGGCATGGCGCTCACCGGCAAGGGGCGAATCATCCGCTCGTTCCCGATGGTGCCGGGCATCGACTTTGCCGGCACTGTCGTGTCGTCAGAGTCCGACCGCTTCGCTGCAGGCGACGGCGTG
>CAWUXP010000023.1:0-4034 GCA_963926495.1 Candidatus Ilumatobacter herschelensis | reverse complement strand
CCGAGCGCCGCAGCGTGCACGGCTTCGAGGATGAGCGGGACGTGCTCGACGTTGGCTGAGTGCTCGACGATTAGATGAGGCATTGACCACAGTTATATAACATGTTAGATATAAGTGCAACATGAAACTGCTCAGCTTCTCCCATCAAACTGAAACAGGAGCGAACCGGGCCAGCTTTGGCATCGCCGCTGGCGTCGATGGAGCTGACGGCATCATCGACCTCGGCAATCGACTGGACGGCGTTCGCGACCTGTCTGACCTTCTCACACAGCGGCGCGTCGACGAGGCCCGCACCATTGCTGAGTCGGCCGCGCCGACGCTCGCGCTGGGCGACGTCACCTTCGAACGCACCCTCCCGAGCCCCGGCAAGATTTTTTGCATCGGCGTCAACTACGGCGGGCGGAACGCCGAGTACAAAGACGGCCAAGACAGCCCCGACAAGCCGAGCGTGTTCGTCCGCTTCCCGAGTTCGCTCACCGGCCACGAGCAGCCCCTGGTGCGCCCACCCGAGAGCCTAGAACTCGACTACGAAGGCGAGATCGTCGCCATCATCGGCACCGGCGGTCGGCGGATCAAACGCCAAGACGCTCGTCACCACATCGCCGGCCTCGCACTCGGCAACGAAGGCACTATTCGTGACTGGGTACGACACGCCAAGTTCAACGTCACCCAGGGCAAAAACTGGGACAGCTCCGGGGCCATTGGGCCGTGGATGGTCACGCTCAACGAGATCGGCGACTTCGAGAACCTGCATCTCACCACGCGCGTCAACGGCGAACTCCGTCAGGATGACACGCCCGCCACAATGGCGTATCCGATCGAATACCAGATCGAATATCTCTCAACATTCTGCACGCTAGAGCCCGGCGACGTCATCTTCACCGGCACACCCACCGGGGCCGGTGCACGGTTTGACCCGCCGAAGTTCTTGGTTCCCGGCGACACCATCGAGGTCAGCGTTCCAGAACTTGGAACGCTGCGCAACGGCGTCCGAGATGAATAACGCACTCGTTACGCCCATCGCGTTGCGGGCGTTCGAAGACTCCCTGCCCATGGCGCTCATGCAGGCTCGAGAGTCCGTGATGCGATATTTCCGTCCAGTCCTCAGCGAGCACGACCTCACCGAGCAGCAGTGGCGCGTACTCAGGGCGCTGCGCGATGTCGACGGCCCAATGTCGGTCGGTCAACTCGCCGAACGCACCTTCCTCCTCGGGCCGAGCCTGTCGCGGATGCTGGCGTCGATGGACGAGCGTGACTTGATCGAGCGAGCCACTGCCTCCGACGCCCGGCGCGCCGAGATCAGCATCAGCGCACGGGGCCTCGAACTGGTCAGTGAAATCACTCCATCAAGCGAACATGCCTACGGCCGGATCGACGCCCTACTCGATCCCGGCGAGCTCGACGTACTGTACGTCCTGCTCGCCAAATTGTCGACCGACGACCAACCAACCGACGGCCAACCAACTCGAAGTCAGGAGAACCTGTGAGTTCGAACAGCTATCACGCCGCTCCAGAAACGATTGCGGCACCGCCGCCTGGGTGCCCGATGCATGCTTCGTGGTCGCCATTGAGCGACGACTACGTGGCTGACCCGTACCCGATCGCTGCCGCGCTCCGCGACGAACACCCGGTGTTCTACGCCGAGCAGCTCGGTCATGTCGTGGTCACCAAGATGGAAGACATCGAGCACGTCTTCATGAACCCCGACGTGTTCGCCTCGGCCAACGTGCAAGACCCGATCTTCCCGCTGGCACCGGAGGCCAACGTGGTACTGGGTGCCGCCGACTTCGATCCGATCGCCGTGATGTCGAACCGGCCCGAGCCCGACCATGCGCGCATCCGCCTCTTCACCCGTCAAGGTTTCTCGAACCGTCGCCTCAAAACGCTCGAGGACTACATGCGTGAGCGCGCCACGGCCTTGCTCGACGACATGGTCGCGAGTGGCAACTCTGCCGACTATGTCGCCGCCCTTGCCTTTCCGCTTCCCGCCGAGATCGTCTTCCGTCTCATCGGCTTCCCAGAAGAAGACGACCTGATGATCAAGTCGTGGGGCGGCAACCGCAAGGCCTTCTCGTGGGGCCAACCAACCGCTGACGAACAGACCAAGATCGCCGAAGGGATGCTCGCCTACTGGCGTTATTGCCGCGACTTCGTGGCCCAGCGTCGCGACGAACGCCACGATGACTTCACCTCCGAACTCCTCAACGCGCACGACGCCGACCCTGACCCGGCAAACGGGACCGGTATCTCGTACCGTGAGGTCGAGTCGGTCGTTTACGGCATCTCGTTCGCTGGGCACGACCCGGTCACGGCGCTGTTATGCAACACGCTGCGGTGCCTCCTCCCCCGGCGCGACCAGTGGGACGCACTATGCGCCGACCCATCACTCGCAGCCGCCGCTGTCGAAGAGACGCTACGTTTCGAGTCAAGCCAGATCTCGTGGCGGCGCGTCACCACCCAGGCAACCACGCTCGGCGGCATCGACCTGCCTGCCGGCACGAAGCTGATGCTCAACTTCGCTGCGGCTAACCACCAGCCCGATCTTTTCGAAAGCCCCACCACGTTCGACATCACCCGTGGCCTCAAGGGTGGCGGTGCGAGCCGCCACATCTCATTCGGCAAGGGCATCCACTTCTGCCTGGGCGCCGGCCTCGCACGAATGGAGGCGCGCATCGCTCTTGAGCTGCTGTCGCAACGCCTCCCGTCGCTGCGCCTCGCAGACAACCCCGACGGTTCTGAGCAAGACTTCAGCTTCTTCCCGAACATCACCTTCCGTGGCCCCGAAGCGCTCCATCTGGAGTGGGACGAATGAGCCTCTACGCCGTGCAAAAGTTCCTCTACGAACTCAATCGTTCCGACCAGATGCAGGCTCGATATACGGCCGATCCGGCCACCGAACTGGCACCGTTCGACCTCACCGCCGAGGAGATCACGGCGCTCACCGACCCAGACATTGGCAAGCTATTTCACCTCGGCGTGAACGGGCAGATTCTGATGCACTTCGCGGCATTCCACCAGATCGAGTGGCAGGACTACCTGCAGCAAATGCGCGACGGCATCGCCAAGCACGGCCCTGTCCGCGAAGGCGTGTACGCCATGACCACCGGCGTCACCGAGACCGTTGTCAAAGAAGTCATCCCAGAAAATCGGAGTCGCTGATGCCCCTCGTTTTTGCTGGCGTCTGTTCGCACGCCCCCGGCATCACCGGGCGGTCCGAGCAGGCCGACCCTGATGTACGTGACCGTTTCTATGCCGCATTCGACCAGATGCGCGTCGACCTTGAAGCAAGCACGCCCGACGCCGTCGTGATCATCGCCGCCGAGCACTTCGCCAACTTTTTTATGAACAACATGCCGACGTTCGCCATCGGCATGGCCGACACATACGAGGGCCCGATCGAAGATCCGGGATGGCTCGGCATCGACCGCCAACAGGTCCCAGGTAACGCCGACATCTCGAGGCGCTTCATCTCTGAGGTGATGCACGGCTCGGACGTGAGCTACGCCGAGGAGTGGAAATTCGACCACGGGATCATGGTTCCGCTGCACTTCCTAACGCCTGGCTACGACATTCCGATCATCCCGGTCAACATCAACTGCCAGGGTCCGCCGCTCACCCCGCTGCACCGTGCGTGGCAATTCGGTGAGTCGATCCGTGCAGCCTGCGACGCCCTGCCCGAGCGGATCGCTGTAATCAGTACCGGCGGCATTTCGCATTGGCCAGCCACCCCTGACTCGGGGAAGATTAACGTCGAGTGGGACCGCGACTTCATGGACCGCTGGTGTCGCAACGACCGTGACGCGCTCCTCGACTACGACGATCTCACCGTCTACGCCGACGCCGGCCAGGGCGGATTCGAGATCCGCACGTTCATCGCTGCTGCAGCCGCCGCCGGCGGTGCAAAGGGCACGGTCCACTTCTGTGAACCGATCCCAATCTTCGCCGTCAGTTGCACCGTCGCCACCTATGACATCAGATAGTTGCGAAAGGGGCCTGACCCCATACTCAACTCGCGGATAGTTGCGTATGGGGTC
>CAWUXP010000022.1:0-2689 GCA_963926495.1 Candidatus Ilumatobacter herschelensis | reverse complement strand
ATGTTCATCCGCGGCTTCGTCATCGACGGTGTCATCAACAGCATCACCAGCGGCCTCTTCTGGCTCGTCAGCACCATCTGGATCTTCACGAACCCGGAGCGTCAGCGTTTGACCGACAAGATGGTCAAGACCATCGTCGTCGACGCACCGAACGGCCTCTGATTCGTTGACACCCAGTCAACTGCACAGCGGACTGGGCGTCAGCAGATGCAGGGCAATGCACTGCACTTCGGGCACCCGTGAGCAAACCGCTGGACTGCCTCGGTGAGGTCGATGCCCTGTTGATTGGCAAGCGTTGCGACCCAAGCAACCACGTCGCCAAATTCGTGAATCTGTTGATCGCGCGTCCCCTTGCGGACTGCTTGCGCCAGTTCACCGATCTCTTCGGCCAACCAGGCCACCGTCGCCGACACGCCGCGCTCTCGATCGCGATCTCCGTACGTCCGCTCGATCACCTTCTGCAGCTCAACCAGATCCATGCGCGCATGGTACCGAACAAGCCCAGACGGGCCCTGAAAAACAAAACGAGCCGCTCTGCCGACAGACAGAACGACTCATTGGTCGGGGTGGGGAGATTTGAACTCCCGGCCTCCACGTCCCGAACGTGGCGCGCTACCAAGCTGCGCTACACCCCGTAGCGACTGCGGATGTTATACGGCGTTTGCCGGTTCTTCCTCGGTCGATTCGAGAGCTTCGGCCTGATCGACGGTCGGGACCTCAGGAACCGTGATTCCCTCGGTGTACGTGCCGCCGTTCATGATGGCCTTCGCCGCACGCTTCAGACGGAGCGCATCGAGCGGCTTGATCAACCAACCCTCGGCGCCGCTACGGCGAGCGAGGTGAAGGTCGGCCTTGCGATCGAGCAGCATCAGTACTGGTACGTGCGGCAAGGTGTCTGCCGACTCGTCCAGGCGCAGCGACATGGTGACTGCCATGCCACCCATGGAACCAATTTGGAGATCGAGGATCGCCAGGTCGGGCAGGCGTTCGGCAACTTGATCGGCAACAACTCGGCCTTCGCGACACACGGTAAAGGTGACGCCGTCGGCACCAAGCGCCGCCGTGATGTCATCGACGACCCAGTTGGCATCGGTGGCAATAAGGATGTTCACGAGGCCAGACGTTATCCGGTCAACCCACATCGACCCGTGTTGTCACACTTTGGTCTGTTTGGGTTCAGGTCGTAAGCGTGACACTTTTCTGGCACGACGAGGTTCAGGACCGTCCGAAGAGATGGTCGGCAATGGTGTACAGCCCATCGAGGTCGTGGACATCACTGTCGAGCAGCGGGAGCAGCACCACCCGGTCGTGCCCGACGGCGTCACCGAGCGGCGAGACCACCTCGTGCTCGGCCTCGCGCAGCGTCCGGAGGTCGGCAACGTTGTGCCACAGCGCTGCGAGTTCACCAGTAGCGGCCTCGGCAGCCGCTCGAGCATCGGCAGCGGTGCCCTGACCGAAGGCCGGCTGAGTGCGGTTGATGATTGCTGCGCTGACATCCACCTCTTGATCGACCAATTGCTCGGCGAACCAGACGGCCTCGGTGATCGTGTCGTGACGCGGGGATGCAACGATGACGAACGACGTCTCGGGTGCTCTGATCAGCGCGACCACTTCGTCGGCGCGATCACGGAACCCTGACTCCATACCGGCAAACGCCTGGAAGAAAGCCACCGCATCGGCGAGGACATCAGATCCGACGACCCGGCCAATGGCCTTCAGGATCGGTTGCGCCGCCGCTCCCAGCACCCGCAGCCCGCCCTTGGTGGGCAGCATCAGCAGCTTGAACGCCCGATGGTCGAGGAACCGCGCCAATACGCCGGGGGCCTCGAGGAAGTCGAGGGCGTTCCGGCTCGGCGGCGTATCGACGATGACGAGATCGAACCGGTCGTCGCCGTGCAGGGTGTGCAGAGTTTCGGCCGCCATGTACTCCTGCGTGCCGCTCATCGCCCCGGCCATGTTCCGATAGAGCGGGTTGGTCAAAATCCGTTCGATTTGGTCAGAGTCAGACGCGTGTCGAGTGACCAGCCCGTCGAACGTCGCCGCCGTGTCGAGCATCATCGCCCAAAGTTCGCCGTTCGGAGCATCACCATCCGGCGCATCACCGGGCCGGGAGTCGAGTCCGATTCGCTGGGGCTCGGCTGCCAGGCCGTCAACGAGGCCGAGAGCATCTGCCAGGCGCCGGGCGGGGTCGATGGTGACTACCACGGCACGGCGGCCCAGCCGCGCTGCTTCGAGCCCGAGAACGGCTGCAGTGGTGGTCTTGCCGACGCCACCCGAACCGCAGCACACAATGACCGACGAGTTGTCGATGACAGCACCGAGATCAGCCACGATCGGCCTCCGATTCGGTCAGTGCATCGGCCATCAGGTCGATGTCAGCGGACGTGAGGCCCGCCACAAGGCGGGCCGGGAGATGCAGCTGCGCGAGTGGCATCTCGCTGGCGAGCCGCCTGATTTCGGTGTTCTCCATCGCCCGCCGGGAGCGTCTGAACGCCGCCGCTGCACGAATCACGTCGGCGTCGTCACCGGTCATTCCGGCGAGTGCTGCGTCCTCAGCGGCGACGTCGGGGAGCGCTGCGCCGTCGTCGACTGCGTTGACCACGATCGGGCCGAGCTGGACGCCGACATCGTCTTCGAGCGCGAACGCCGTTTCGACGACCTCGTTGACCGGGGTCGTTTCGGGAAGCGT
>CAWUXP010000021.1:0-8711 GCA_963926495.1 Candidatus Ilumatobacter herschelensis | reverse complement strand
GCTTCGAGTTGGTCAAGCGCATCGCTGTCGAGGCCGAGCAGCTCGGCCAAGACCTCGCGGTTGTCTTCGCCCCGGTATTTCGGAATGCCGCTGACGCCGACGTCGGGTGCGCCGCTGAACTTCCATGGCGCGTTGGGGATGTTGATGGTGCCGCCGTTGCGATCATCGACATGCACGGTGGCCGAACGCTCGACAGCCCATTCGGTGTCAGCGAGCGCGCCGGGCTGTCGAACCTGCCCCGTTGCCAGACCGTGATCGGCGAAGTGCTGCTCGAAGCTCGCAGCGTCAGGGATTGTCAGCGCGAATTCGAGGAGTAGTGCGCGCAGTTCGTCGTAGTGCTCGACACGTGCAGCGACGGTGGCGAAGCGCGGGTCGTCGGCTAATTCAGGTTGCGCCATCGCAGCGATGAAGAGGTCGAAGCTGCCGCGCTCGGCCGGATGGCCGCTGACGATGTACGACTCGCCCGACCCGATCTGCATGACCACGTAGTCGCCGGGACGGAAGCTTCGGATCACTTCGGGGCTCACCTCGTCGGTCCACAACGCGTCATGCAGATGTTCGTTGACGTACAGCATCGTTTCGGCCATCGAGACGTCGATCGTTTGACCGACACCGGTCTGTTCGCGCTGGAACAGTGCAGCGAGGATTGCCGTGCACATCTCGATGCCGGTGTACACATCGGCGTGGCTATGCGGATCTTTTGCGTACGTGCCGCCGCGCGCATTGCCCTGCGATGCAACGATGCCGCTTTCGGCTTCGACCACGGGCGCATAGGCCCGACGGTGGACCCATGGGCCGGTCTGGCCGTAGCCGGAGATCGACGCGTAGATGACCCGCGGGTTGCGGTCGTGGACGATGTTGGCGCTGAGGCCGAGCCGATCCATGACGCCCGGTCGATAGTTCTCGATGAGCACGTCGGCGTGTTCGATCAGGTCGAGCAGCAACGCCGATCCGGCTGCGCTGCTGAGATCGATGCTCAAGTTGCGCTTGCCCGTGTTCTGCTGGACGAAGTAGCTCGACAAGCCGTTGCGGCGCGGCGAGGAGAACCGAGTGAGGTCACCTGCTGGCGGTTCGATCTTAATGATGTCGGCTCCGAGGTCGCACAGCATGCGCGTGCAGTGCGGGCCGGACAGCACACGTGTGAGGTCGAGCACCCTGATGCCGGAGAGTGGTGAGCGAGACGACGTTGCGGGCACGACCCCATCGTGGCCGATGGCGGACGATGGGAGCGAAGCCGCGCCGTGACGTGACGTCACGCACACCCGACTGGCCGCGGAGAGCGCTACGATTCATGCCTGCTCCGATCGAAATTCCGATCGGTGAGCGCTTTCGGATTGTGTCTTCTGTTCCGGCCAAGCGCTGTAACCAACAGAATTGACACAAGAGAGAATCCCCGATGACCATGACTCATGACGCACCACGTGCGCTCGACGAAGCAACCCCGACCCCGTTCGACCAGCTCGGCTTACCGGATGCGATCGTCAAACTCCTGCAAAGCCAGGGCAAGTACGACGCATTCCCGATCCAGGCAGCAGTCATTCCCGACGCGATGTCCGGCCGTGACGTCGCTGGCCGTGCGCCGACCGGCTCAGGCAAGACCCTCGGCTTCGGCCTGCCACTCGTGGCTGGCCTGAGTGATGCCAAGGCTCGCCGCCCCGTCGCACTCGTCCTCGCTCCGACCCGCGAACTCGCCGAGCAGATCATGGCTGAACTCAGCCCGTTCTGTCAGGCAGCAGGCCACTGGGCGACGTCGATTTACGGCGGTGTCGGCTACGGCAACCAGCGCAAGGCACTCGATCGTGGCGCCGAGCTCATCGTTGCCTGCCCAGGCCGCCTTGAAGACCTCATTCAGATGGGCGCCCTCAACTTGGGCGACGTCAGCACCGTCGTGATCGACGAAGCCGACCAGATGGCCGACATGGGCTTCTTGCCCGCCGTTCGTCGCATTGTTGGCCAGACTGCCGCTCGCCGCCAGGTGTTGCTGTTCTCGGCCACGCTTGACGGCCCCGTCGCCAAGCTCGTTGCCGACTTCCAGAACAACCCGGTGCGTCACGAAGTGGGCCCGAAGGGCCCCGACATGAGCCTCGCCGATCACAAGTTCTGGCTCGTCCAGCGCGAACAGCGCCAGCAGGTGTGTGCCGATGTGATCACCAAGATGGGTTCGACTATCGTATTCACCCGTACTCGTCACGGTGCCGACCGTCTCTCGAAGCAGCTCGGCAAGCTCGGCGTGCAGGCCGAACCAATCCACGGTGGACGCAGCCAGGGTCAGCGCGATCGTGCGCTCGCCGCCTTCAAGCAGGGCAAGGCCGCTGCGCTGATTGCCACCGATGTCGCCGCACGCGGTATCCACGTCAACGGCGTCAACTGCGTCATCCACTACGACCCGCCGGCTGAGAACTCCACGTACGTGCACCGTTCGGGCCGTACCGCCCGAGCTGGCGAATCCGGCACTGTCGTCTCGCTACTCGAAGGCGGCCAGAAGAAGGACGCCAGCAAGCTGCAGCGTGCGATCGGGCTGAACGAGCCGCTGACCGGTCCCGACGTCGATCTGCTGACCGACCCGCCGGTCTCCATGCGCCGCGAAGAGGCCCCGGTGGCACGCCAAGAGCGTGCTTCACGTGACGATCGTGGATCGGGCGACGATCGCCAGTCCAAGGTCGCAGCGAAACGCGAGCGCAAGCGCGACGACCGCTTCGAGACCGAGCGTTCCGAGCAGGCCGACCTGCCTGCTCCCGATATGTCGATCGGCAACGGCACCGTCAAGTTCTTCAATGGCGGCCGTGGTTACGGCTTCATTGTTCCTGATGCCGGTGGCAAGGACCTGTTCGTTCATTTCTCGAACATCATGAAGGGCGCAAGCCGTCGCAACGACAGCAACCGCTCAGAAGGCGCTGACCGCGACTTCATGACCCTCGACAACAACCAGCGCGTCGTGTTCGACGTGCGTGACGGCAAGAACGGTCCCGAAGCATTCGACGTTCGCGTCGCTTGATTCGACCGGTCTGAACGACCCACATTCCCGTTGAGTTGATAGTACATTTTTTGACCAACGGCTTACGTCTACGAATCGTCTCATGACCCCTCGATCAGCACACCGAAGCACTCGCCGGCGCGCGCCGCAGCGTGTCGAGGCAACCAATCGCGCACCGCTCATGATCGCGGTCGCGTTGGTTGCCGGCATCTTGGGAATCGGGTTCTTCGGGGGCCGAGGCGATTCGTCGCCGACGTCGCAGGCCGTTGCTCCGTTAGAACCACCCGTGTCCTTGCTGGGCGACGATCAGACCACAACCACCTACCCAGCACCTGTCACTCAAGCTCCTGACGCGGCACCTGACCTTCCTGCCGTCGACCGCACGCTCCGTCAAGGCCTCGCGGGCGACGACGTCAAAATGTTGCAGGAACGGCTTGCGAGCCTGGGGTTCGACCCAGGCCCTGCCGACGGCATCTATGGCCAGCTGACCACACAGGCCGTCTGGGCGTTCGAGAAGCTCGTGCTCGGAATACCGCGCACCGCAGCAACCGGCGTGATCTCACCCCAAGCCTGGGAGACCCTGCGCCGCGATGTCACGATCACCCCACGCCGGTCGACCAACGGTCAAGCCGATCACACCGAGGTGTACCTGCCCGAACAGGTGATGATCGTGTTCCACAAGGATCAGCCAGCACTCATCTCGCACATCTCATCTGGCCAGCTGACCGCTGACGGCAAGCCGGAGGAGTACTGCGAAACCGCCACGTACGACACCGATGCGCAGGGCCGCGAGCTGGAGGAGCCGGTCACCAAGCAGGTCTGTGCGCTGGCCAAGACCCCGGGTGGGGTCTTCAAGTACCGCCGCCAGGTCGAAGGCAAGCGCGTGAGCCCGCTCGGTGGCATGTGGAACCCGGTGTACTTCAACTTCGGCATAGCTGTACACGGCGCTGAGAACGTGCCGCTTGAGCCTGCATCACACGGCTGCGTCCGCATGCCGATGCACATCTCGGAGTACTTCCAGAGCATGGTCAGCCTCGGCGACAGGATCCTGGTCTGGGATGGCATCAAAGAACCCGAACAGCAGACCGAGCGTGATTCGCTGCCGTCGTTCGACTACGCCGACCCGAACGCCACGACCACCACGTCGTCGACCACGACGACAACGACGCTCGTCCCGGTCACGACGCAAGGCCCGGTGACCACGTCAGTTTCGCAGCCGGCAACGACGGTGGCTCCGAGCACCACAACCACCACCACGACAACTTCATAACGCCGACTGACGCCGCTGCCAGCGGTGCTCGTTCTGCCAACCGACGCACTTTCGCTCGGTGGGCGGATGTGCCTCTCGGCTGACTCGGCGAACTTGTCGTCGTTGGTCGTGACCGGATAGCCGTAGATGATCTCGACGTTGCCGTCGCAGCCGTGTGCCGCAGCGATGTTCTCAGCAACCCGCTCAATTCCTTCGTGCACGTGAGCGCAGGTTCGTTCGCTGACCGATCGCGTGGTCATGGGCTGCAATGCGGCGGACATGTGGAGCGCGAACGCCGACTCGACGGCCGACACGGAGCCGTCGGAGAGCGCCCCGACGTCGAGGAGGCCCTCATCGGGCATGAACTGTGCGCCGTGATGGCCTTCTTCGCCCGGCCGGAATACGAACAGCACGCGGCCGGCGAACTCGTTGCAGCTATGCCGCTGGTCGATTCGTGCGGCGTCACGTCGAGTGGCAGGCCCTCGAGCGCCGTCCGAACAGTCTCGCGAGTGATTGGCAGGTTGTTGCCGAGTTGGCGCCACTGGTGCAGCGTGCGGCGCAATGCAATCGTGGCGTCTATGACGTCGTGGGTGTGCACACGCACCGACGCAGCCAATGGATCGGTTTCCTCGTTGTTGCTCGGGGTGTCCAGAGACCGACGGTCTTGCAGATCGTTTGTTCCGGATCGGCCGGCTCCGTCCCCACTGTGTGGCTGAGCGGGCGCACCGGTCGGCTCACGAGCACAGAGACGAGAATCCCATGACGATGTACGGAGCGAACCCCGAACAGCTGAGCAATCTCGGCACGAGCCTGACCCGCCAAATCGAGTCAATCAACCAGGTGATGACCACGGTCGACGGCGTTATCAATGGCACAACCTGGCAGGGCCCGGCACGTGATCGGTTCGTCGAGGATTGGAACACATCATTCAAATCGGCGCTCGGCAAGCTGAATGATGCGTTCGGTATGGCTGGCAAAGACTGCTCCGCGCGTGCTGATGAACTGCGACGGGTGATGGGCGTCGGCTGACCGATCTGACCGCCCTGTGGGTCAGCGGGGGTCCGGTCGAATAGTCTGGATTCAGTGACGACCGAGCGCGACCCTCTCGCAGGTGTTCATCCCTTAGTGCTCGCGGCCAAACCACTCGTCGACGCGGTCGGTGCGGCGTTCATCAATGTCGACCATGCCGAGCCGAGTGACGTTCCACTGGTCTGGGAGGGTGTGACCGTCGCCGCTGTCCGGCTGCCCCCGCTGCACGGCGCGCTCGACCGGCTGATCGATGCCGTCGAAACCGAACTGGGTGACACGCTGCCGATGCTGTCGCGCGAAGGCAAGCAGCGGGCGATTCGCATCCTTGACGAGCGTGGCGCGTTCATTCTGCGGCGCGCTGTCGAAGATGTTGCCGATGCGATGGGCGTCAGTCGGATCACCGTTTACAACTACCTCAACGCGATCCATCGCTGACTCCTGCCAGACTCGGCGTTCATGACCCGACTCGACGATTTCGATCTGATCGCCTTTGATGCGGACGACACACTGTGGCAGAGCGAAGACTCATTCAACCGAGCTGAGCTTGCGTTCGCCGACCTCGTCGGGCCGTACTGCCCGGTCGGCGTCGATGTGGAGGAGGCATTGCGGGCAGTGGAGCGCGCCGACCTGTCGGTGTCCGGTTACGGGGTAAAGGCGTTCACCATCTCGATGGTCCGCGCAGCAATCAGCGCATCGAATCGCACGGTACCGGTCGAAGTCATTGAGCAACTGGTTGAGATAGGCCAGCACATGCTGACCGAGCCGGTACATGTGCTGAATCACGTGCCCGAGGTGTTGGCGGCAGTGGGGGCAGAGAAGCGGATCGTGATGATCACCAAGGGTGACCTGGTGCATCAGACGCGCAAGACCACCACGTCAGGGCTCGAACATCACTTTTCCGACATTGAGATCTTGCTTGAGAAAGACCCGGCCACGTATGCCAAGATTTTCCGCCGACTAGGTGTCGAGCCGGACCGAGTGCTGATGGTCGGCAACTCGGTGAAGAGCGACATCTTGCCGGTGCTAGCTCTCGGTGGGCACGCAGTCCACATCCCGTATCACATGACCTGGGAGCTCGAACGCGTCGATGTGCACGACGAGGAATTCGCCGAGCTCGCAAGTATCAGCGAGCTGCCCGACTGGCTGGGCATTTAGAGCCGCCGGAGTTGCACGCGGTCGATCCGGTGGTCGGCGGTTTTGTGCAAGATCAGCGATGCGCGATCACGGGTTGGGGCAATGTTCTCAGCGAGGTTGCGGCCGTTGATCTCACGCCAGATCCCTTTGGCTGTGGCAACTGCTTCTTCGTCGCTGAGTTCAGCGTAAAACTTGAAGAAACTGTTCGGGTCTTGAAAGACCGATCCCCGGAGGGCGAGGAACCGGTCGATATACCAATTCTCGATGTCGGCTTCGTCAGCGTCGATGTAAATCGAGAAGTCGAAGTAGTCCGAGACGAACTCGCTGAATCCTTCAGCCGTTTGCAACACATTGAGTCCCTCGAGGATCACGATGTCGGGCTGACGTGTGACGACGCGCTCGTCGTCGACGATGTCATAGACGACGTGGCTGTAGACCGGAGCGGTCACTTCGGCGCGGCCGCTCTTGATGTCGCGAAGCACACGCAGTAGCTCGCGCGTGTCGTAGCTCTCTGGGAACCCTTTGCGATTCATGATGCCGCGTTCCTCGAGTACGGCGTTCGGGTGGAGGAAGCCATCGGTGGTGATGAGGTCAACCTTGGGGTGAGCGGGCCACTTCGCCAGCAGTGCCTGCAAAATGCGGGCGAACGTGCTCTTGCCCACAGCGACACTGCCCGCGACACCAATGATGTACGGCACTTTTGGTGTAACGGTGCCGAGGAACGTTGACGACACTTTGTACAGATCCTGGATCGTGCTCACGTACAAGTTGAGGAGGCGGCTCAGCGGGAGGTAGATCGTTGCGACCTCCTCCAGGTCGATCTGATCGTTGATCCCCTGGAGATCGCTCAGTTCACGTTCGCCGAGCGTCAGCAGCGTCGATGCACGGAGTTCGGCCCACGTGTCGCGCTCGAAGCTGAGATAGCGATCAGCGGGCGATGGTTCGGCCCCGCTGACGCGTGCTGTCGGTTGAGGCACCGGTTGGATCACGGGAGCGACCTTACGCACCCACGGGCACTCCCTCACAGACGCGCGCACAGACGCGCGCACAGACGCGCGCACAGACGCGCGCACAGACGCGCGGCGCGTAGCCTGCGGGCGTGAGTGACCGGGCCGACCGTAAGCAGCGTGGCGCTTGGTACACGCCGGATGACCTCGTGGAGCGAGTTGTCGAGGCTGCAGTCACTCCTGAGTTCGTTGAGCGCTGCCTTTTGGCGTCGAATGAGATCTGCATTGTTGACCCAGCGTGCGGCGACGGACGGTTTTTGATAGCGGCTGCCGAACGGATCGCACAACTCGGTGGCAGGGCCCTCGCCGTCGGGATCGACATCGACCGATCTGCCGTGGTGGCCGCGCAGCAGGCGCTTGCAGAGGCCAGCTCAGTTGCCGTGCATGAGGTAGTCCAGGGTGATGCTCTGGCATTGGATTGGTCGGTTCTTAGCCGTTTGCGTCATCGTCGCTTCGATTTGGTGATCGGCAATCCACCGTTCTTGTCGCAGATGGCAGCGACGACAACTCGTGGAGGTTCGAGCAGCAGAGGCGGAGGCCCGTACGCCGATGCTGCCGTCGAATTTGTGGCACTTGCTGCCGAACTGGTCAGCGACTCCGGCCGAGTTGCATTTGTGCTCCCGCAGTCTGTGCTCTCGGCTCGCGACGCAGGAGCAACGCGCTCGGCTGTCGACGCTCATGCCGACATCGTGTGGTCGTGGTGGACCGGCGATCGAGAGTTCGATGCACACGTCCATACGTGCGCCCTGGTCTTCCAATTCGGCACACCATCAACACGGAAGGGGGCGACGTGGGGGCACGTGGTCACGGACCGACAGGGCGTGCCTGAGGTCCCACTGGCCTTCGAGCAGCAAGGCTCGGGCAGGCTCGGGGACCGTTGCTGGTTGAACGCCAACTTCCGCGACGAGTACTACGGCATGGTCCCTGCGGTCGGTGACCACGACACAGGCCCACAACTGATCACCAGTGGGCTGATCGATCCGGGCCGATCGTGGTGGGGCCGCCGGCCAATCACCTTTGCCAAGCAGCGCTTTGCTGCCCCACGTCTCGACCTTGATGCGCTCGATCTGAAGATGCAGCGTTGGGCAAGTCGTCGACTTGTGCCAAAGGTGTTGATTGCGAACCAGACAAAGATCATCGAAGCCGTTGCTGATCCGGGCGGTGACGTCCTGCCGGGTGTCCCGGTTATTTCTGCGTATCCGACGGGCGACGATCTGGCGGGATCGGTTTGGGAGATCGCTGCGCTGCTGACCTCGCCAGTGGCATCGGCATGGGCGTGGCATCGCAGCGCTGGCACGGGGCTATCGGCCGATGCGAT
>CAWUXP010000020.1:0-2846 GCA_963926495.1 Candidatus Ilumatobacter herschelensis | reverse complement strand
GCTGTGGCTACGGTCGAATCGGTGGCGGGCTCGGTTGAGCCGCCTTCGGAATCGCTGCCACATGCTGCAGCGACGAGAGTGAGAGCAAATGCTCCGGCAACGAGCCGGCGCTTGGGAGAGTTCACGTTGATACTCCTGGGGGAAAGTTTGGTGCGGTTCACGCTGCCGTTGCCCGGATGGCAACGAACGAGCCCGAAGATACGCAAGCAACATGAACCGGTCCGCCGCGACAGGTGAACGAGAGATGAACGGTTCGCTACGAAACAACCAACATGTGAACAGAGGCCCGTCAGCAGACGCCCACAGGCCCGGATGATCACCAGAAACCAGGAATCTGGGCACAACTCAGCAGCCGTGCTGCCGTCGTTCAGTGTGGCTGTAGCGGCGGTTCAGTGCGCTCCGGGGTTTTGCCGTTCGACAGTCCAGCGGTACATGCGCTCTTGCGCGTGCGGTTCGAACGTGTCGGTCGGACCCATTCGTGTCCATCGGTTATCAGGTTTCAGTTCCCAGCAAACGATGTCGTCGGCGAGC
The DNA here is from genome assembly GCA_963926495.1 of Candidatus Ilumatobacter herschelensis. Lineage (GTDB taxonomy): Bacteria > Actinomycetota > Acidimicrobiia > Acidimicrobiales > Ilumatobacteraceae > Ilumatobacter_A > Ilumatobacter_A herschelensis. The sequence goes on along the minus strand of CAWUXP010000020.1, from coordinate 2,315 downwards.
TGGAATTCGATTGCCTGGTCGAGCCACGCCCGGTGACGCTCATGTTGGATTGGCACCAAGACCTCGACGCGACGGTTCAAGTTGCGCGGCATGAGGTCGGCTGAGCCAATCAGATGGATCTCGTTGGTGACAGCACCCGGCAACCGGCCATTGACGACAACGTTGCCGTTCTTAAACCGGTAGATCCGGCTGTGCTCCAGATACCGGCCGAGGATGCTTCGAACGCGAATGTTCTCGCTCATTCCGGGGACTCCGGCCCGCAGACAGCAGACACCGCGCACGAGTAGCTCGATCCGTACGCCGGCATTACTCGCCGCGTACAACGCCTCGGCCACCTCTTCGTCGGCGATCGAGTTGCACTTCATGACAATCTCGCCCTCCGAGGCAAAAGTTGCTTCGTGCTCGATGAGGTCGATCAACTGACGGCGCAGATCGCGTGGCGCAACGAGGAGCGTCTGGTAATCGTGTGCACGGCTATAGCCGGTGAGGTGGTTGAAGAGTTGTGCGCAGTCGGCGCCGATGTCGGGGTCGCAGGTGATGACGCCAATGTCTTCATAGATCCGCGCCGTCTTGCTGTTGTAGTTGCCGGTACCAATGTGGCAGTAACGGCGAAGCTGGTCGCCGTCGTCGCGGACGATCAAGACGACCTTGCTGTGCGTCTTCAGGCCAACCATGCCGTAGACGACGTGGACGCCGGCCCGTTCGAGCTGCTTGGCCCACTGAACGTTGGTGGCCTCGTCGAAACGGGCCTTGATTTCAACCAGCACGGCGACCTGCTTGCCGCGGTCGGCAGCCTTCATGAGGCTGCGAATGATCGCGCTGTCACCGCCCGCTCGATACAGCGTCATCTTGATCGACTGCACCTTGGGGTCGTCTGCTGCCTGACCAATGAATTCTTCGACGCTGCTGGAGAAGCTCTCATACGGGTGATGGAGCAGGACCGCACGATGGCGAACGACGTCGAAAATCGGTCGGTCTCCTTCGTCGGCAGCAGCAATCCGTCCGGCGGTGACCGGCGGCCACGCTTCGTCCTTGAGATCAGGACGGTCGAGCGACATCAGTTCTAATAGGCAGCTCAAGTCGAGCGGCGACCGATGCACCGTGACGTCGTCACGGGAAAGGTCGAGCTCACGGACCAGCAGCTCGAGGAGCTCTTCACCAATGTCGAAGGCAACTTCGAGCCGCACGGCGCGGTTGAACCGACGGCGACGAAGTTCCATCTCGACCGCTTCAAGCAGGTCGTCGGCTTCTTCTTCCTCGACCGTGAGGTCACCGTTGCGACTGACGCGGAACGCGGCCCAGCTTTCCACGACCATCCCGACGAAGAGCCGATCGAGTTTGGCGCCGATGACCTGCTCGGCTGGTACGAATCGACCGGGTGAACATTTGATCAGGCGGGGGAAGATGTCGGGAATCTTGAGCCGGGCAAAGCGTCGATCACCGGTTTCGGGGTCGGCAACGTTGATGGCGAGCGACAGGGCAAGATCGGAGATGTACGGGAACGGGTGGCCCGGATCGACAGCAAGCGGGGTCAGCACCGGGAACATGCGCGACATGTAGATGCGATCGAGTTCGGCTTGCTCGTCGACGGTCGTGTCGTCCCATGAAATAATCTCGACACCGGCGGCGCGGAGCTCGGGAACGAGTTGATCGATAAAGGCCTCGTCGAGGCGCTCGATCATGCCCGGCACCCATTCCGAAATCGCGGCGAGCTGTTGCGCCGGGGTCCGGCCGTCCCACGTGGGCCGGTCGATGCCGGCAATCACCTGGTCTTTCAGCGCCGCGACCCGCACCTGGAAGAACTCGTCAAGGTTCGTCGACGTGATCGCACAGAACTTGGCACGTTCGAGGAGGGGAATACCCGGCTCGGTCGCGAGTTGGAGCACTCGTTCGTTGAATGCCAACCAGCTCAACTCACGATTCAGAAAGCGTTCGTCGACGCCAGACTGTCCGTTTTCGGACCGGCTCACAGCAATTCCGTTTCCGGGTGTCGTCGTGCCTGTGGTGTTCAGGATGCGTCTTCGGGACGACCGAGGTCCCATTCGATGGAGATCAGTGAACGTTCGGCGTCACGCACGATGCGCTCGCGGTTGCGACGGAACTGCGGGTCGTCGCGCGGGAGTAAGACAAGGCGTGCCAGCACGCGGGCGCGGAATTCGTCGAGAGTTTGCCGGTCGCCCCAATCGCCGTAGACCTCCCAGTGCGGTGACACCGGGCCGTGGTACACGATCCGAGCGTGCGCTTTGGGTTCTCGGGTTTCGACAGCGACGTCACTCATGCCTTCCAGACTAACGGCGCGAAGTTCCCGATCGTTT
>CAWUXP010000019.1:0-12217 GCA_963926495.1 Candidatus Ilumatobacter herschelensis | reverse complement strand
CGATGTCACGATCATGGGTGAGTTGCTCGGAGCGCTCGGTGTCGTCATGGAGCGGCCAGCGCCCGGCCAGCTGTTACTGACCAACACGGGTCAGATCACGCCGGTTGCTCCGTACGAACTGGTCGAGAAGATTCGCGCGTCGATCAACGTGCTTGGGCCACTTCTTACTCGGTGTGGGCAGGTGCGCCTGTCGATGCCTGGCGGCGACGACTTCGGCGCTCGACCGATCGACATGCACATCAGTGGCCTCAAGGCCATGGGCGCCGAGTTCAAGTTCACCCCCGATTACCTCGAAGCGCGGTGCGAACGCTTGCACGGTGCTGACATCACCTTCGACTTTCCTAGCGTCGGAGCCACCGAAAACCTGCTGACTGCAGCGGTGTTCGCCAAGGGTCGTACAACGATCGACAACTGTGCGCGCGAGCCCGAGATCACCGACCTCTGCAACTTTCTCGTAGCGATGGGTGCCGACGTTTCGGGCATTGGCACCTCGACGCTGACCATCGAGGGTGTCGAGCGTGATGCGCTGCGCCCGGTCAGCTACTACACGGTGCCCGACCGCATCCAGGCGGCCACCTATCTCGCAGCCACGGCAGTGTCGAACGGCGAACTCAACGTGCTTGGCATCCGACCCAACGACATGACAATGCTGCTCGATCGGTTCGGTGACATGGGTCTGCAGATGTCGCCGGTCGAAATCGACGGAGCGTCGGGGCTGCACGTTGCTGCGCCGGATCGGCTCCGGGCAATCGATGTCGCCACTTTGCCGTACCCCGGTATCGCCACCGACTACAAACCGCTGATCATCACGATGCTGGCGGTCGCGGATGGAGTCGGAATTGTCACCGAGAACCTGTACCCCGGCCGATTCCGCTACGTCGAGGAGTTGCAGCGGTTGGGTGCTGATATCAGTACGAGTGGCCACCACGCAGTGATTCGCGGCGTCCCGCGCCTGTTGGGCGCCGAAGTGTGGGCGCACGATATTCGAGCGGGCGCAGCAATGGTCGTGGCCGGGCTCGCCGCCGAAGGTGAGACCACCATCTCGGGCGTTCACCACATCGATCGTGGCTATGACGATCTGGTCGGCCGATTGAGCGCCGTTGGCGCAGACATCCGACGCGTCGGTTGAAGTACGAGCCAGGTATCGATGGGCTCCGCGCTCTCTCCGTCGGCGCGGTCTTTTTGTTCCATGCCGGTGTGGTGAGCGGAGGATTCATCGGCGTTGACGTCTTCTTTGTCATCTCCGGGTACCTGATTACTGCACTCGCGCTCGCCGAAATCGACCGAACCGATCGGCTTGCGCTCGGGTCGTTCTGGGCGCGTCGAGCGCGGCGCCTGCTTCCGGCGATGTTGTTGGTGTGTGCCGCCGTACTCGGCTATTCAGTGATCGAAGGCGGTGGAGCGCTGCAACGCGTGGGGCGCGACGTGGGTTATGCGCTGCTTTACGTGGCCAACTGGGGGCAGGTTGGCCAGGGCCGTGACTACTTTGCGCTGTACGAATCCCCGTCGCTGCTCGAGCATGCCTGGTCGCTGGCGGTCGAAGAGCAGTTTTATCTGGTCTGGCCGATCGTGTTGGTCGTGGTCTTGCGGCTCGCCGGCACACAGCGGGTCCGGCACGCTGTTGCTGGTGTCGCAGTCGCAGTGGCCGCAGGCTCCGTTGCGCTGGCCACCGTGTTGGCGTCTGACGAGGGCCAGGGCCTGAGCCGCCTGTACTTCGGGACCGACACGCGTGCAGTCGGCCTGGCGGTCGGCGCAACGGCGGGGGCGATGGGCCTGCGCCGTGCCCAGCGATCGCGTACCGCCGACATTGCAGGGCTGGTGAGCGTGCTGGGCTTAGTTGCGTTGGGAGTGACGCTGCGCGGCGATGAGCGGTGGCTTTACGGGCCTGGGTTCTTGATGATTGCACTGTTGTCGATGACTGCGATGTGGGCAGCGACCTCGGACGGGGTGCTTCAACAGGTGCTGTCCAACCGCATGCTCGTCGGCATTGGTCGGGTGTCGTACGGCGTGTACCTCTGGCACTGGCCGGTAATCGTGGTGCTCGACTCCGAACGAACCGGGCTGAGCGGCGTCGACCTCGGTGCGCTCTGGGTCGCAGTGACTGCGCTCCTGACCGCGGCGTCCTGGTTTGCCGTCGAACGGAATGCCCCGATGCCGAAGTTGGCTGCGCCCCATCGTGCTGTCGGCTACGCGATCGGCGTCGGTGCACTCGTCGTCGGCGCGACGGTGGCATCGGCTGCCGAAAATCAGCGGGTCGATGACGCACCCTTTGCCATTCCGCCTGCGGTGACCACATTGCTGACGTCGTCACCGGTGTCAACCGAGTCAGGATCTGGCGAGCCAACGCCGGATGCCGAACCCCCGACAACCTCGCGCGTGGCGCCATCGACTACTTCATCGATCGCTGAAGCGACTACTTCGACGGTTCCGGTGACGAGCGTGGCGACGACGGTGCCGCTGCCGGATCGACCACTGCGTGTACAGATCATCGGCGACTCGGTTGCGGAATCGCTGACGAGCCAGCAGATCACCGAAATCGCCACAGCACGGTTTGGAGCGGTGACGGTCCGCAACGATGGGCAGATCGCCTGCTCGATGGTCCGTGAAGGCAAATGGTGGCTGCTCGACGGCTCGCAACTCGGTGACCCGGAGGACTGCCGGAGCGCCGACCGATTCGGTGACGCTGTCGATGCCTTCGAACCCGACGTCGTGTACCTCCTCTTCGGCTGGCCAGGCGTCGGTGGCGGGCGCGAGCTCGATGACGGCACCGTCATCACACCGTGCGAGGCGGGCTTTGATGACCGCTGGCGTTTCGAGTACCAGGCGATGATCGGCCGGTTCGAGGAGTCGGCAACCGTCGTGTTCTCGTCGGTGGCGCCGCCCGCGATTCCGATCGCTGAGCGGCGCCCGGGGACGGGCTGTCTGAATACGGCGTCGGATGAGCTTGACGGGAATCGGTTCGACTACTCCAACTGGTTGTGCCCCGACGGCGACTGCGCCGCAAGCGAGGGGCTGCGTTCCGATGGCATCCACTTCCGCAACTCGACCGAGCTGCAAGAGCAGGTCCTCCAAGCCCTCCTCGACCAGGTACTGCCCGTCGCCGGCTACTAGTGCCGTGTCAAGGAACGTTTGCCCTGTTGAGTGGCGCCCACGAACCGGCGTTAGGTGGCACCCGTCGACACTCAGTCGGTCGAGTGTTATGGGCGCCTCGGGGTGCGGAAGAAGTGCCGTTAGCGGACAGGTCGGCGACCGCTCCGCCGAGCGCTGATATGCGTGCTCTTGCGGTGAATCTGTGCTGCGAAGTGTGGGGCGGAGCGTCAGCGCGTGCTGGCCCAGGGGAGCCCGGCGAGCATGTAGCCGACCACGGAGTCGAGCTGCGTCCGGGTCGGCCCGGTCCGCGAGATTGCCGAGAGCGCTGAGACCTGCCCGAGTACGAACGGGACGACGGCTGCCACCGAAGTTCCCGGTTCGAGCTCGCCACCATCGATGGCCGCTTCGACGCGTTGCTGCACGAGCGATCCCAGTCGCCCTTGCAGCCGGTCAATGGTCGCAGCGATGGGCCCGGTCGTGAATCCGCCCGTAATGGCGCTGTCGCCGAGAAAGCAGCCTGCAGGGAGGTCGTCGTCGACAATCCGATCGACGAAGACCGCGAAGAACCCGGTGAGTGCGTCGCGGAGTGTGGCCGCTTGCTCGAGGTGTTGTTCGGCGGGAGCGATGTACGCCTGGTGGTAGGTGTCGAGGGCCGCAGCGAACACGGCCTCCTTCTCTCCGAGGGCCCGGTAGACGGTTGGTTTCGTCACGCCGAGCTCGGCGGCGACCTGATCGAGGGTCGCTCCTCCGTATCCGTCATGCCAGAAGTGACGAAGGATCACGGGCATCGCAGTCTCGAGATCGAGTGCTCGGGGGCGTCCGGCAGGCATTTCGTACCTTTGAGTAAAAGAATTCCTTGACCGACGAGTGTCGGCGATCCAGTATGGCGTACTAGCGAGTACGAAATCAACCGTCAGCTCGCGCGGCCCAGCACCTGGAGACAACCCACATGTCGATCAATACGACCCTCAGTACCGACGTCGGTGCACCCCACGGGGTCGACTCGGCACGCTCCTGGGTGGTTGTGGCCTCGGCGTTCCTCGCCATGTTCACCGTGTTCGGGGTCGCCTACAGCTTCGGCGAGTTCTTCGGACCCATGGCTGACGAATTCGGAACCAGCCGATCGGCGACGGCGCTGTTCTTCTCGATCACCACGTTCGCCTACTTCGCAATCGGAATCATCAGCGGCCGGGTCGCTGATCGCGTGGGCCCGCGACGTGTGATGATCTTCGGTGCTGTTGCGATGGTGGGCGGCCTCCTCCTCACCGCCGAGGTCTCCTCGATCCGCCTCGGCTACCTCACCTATGGACTCGGCGTCGGGATCGGGGTCGCATGCTGCTACGTGCCGATGGTTGCAACCGTCGGCGGCTGGTTCGAGCAGCGACGCACACTCGCACTTGGCCTCGCGGTCGCAGGCATCGGATTCGGCACGCTCGTGATGGTCCCGATCATGGAGCGAGTGATCGAAGCCAACGGCTGGCGCGACGCGTATCGAGTCCTGGCAGCCGTGTCGGGGGTCCTGTTGGTCATCGCCGCAGTGGGGGCACATCGACCTCCCGGTTCATCCGCCGCGCCCCGACCGATCCGCGAGATCATCAGCGGACGTCGCGACTTCTGGTTCCTCTACGCGTCATCGCTCTTCCTCGCAGCTGCACTGTTCACACCATTCGTGTTCATGGCCGACTACATCGACACCACGGGAACGTCGGGCTCCGCCGCAGTACTGCTCGGGATCATCGGCATGGCGTCGATCATCGGCCGCCTGGGACTCGGTGCGCTCGCTGGCCGAATCAGCATCGTCGGGCTCTACCGCCTGTCGTGCCTCGGACTCGGGCTGAGCTTCGTGATCTGGATCCTCGCCGACACGAACTACCCGCTGTTGATCGCCTTTGCGGTCGTCCTCGGCGTGTCCTACGGCGGGATCATCGCGCTCTCCCCAGCCGTGGTGGCGCAACTGTTCGGCACGCTCGGCATGGGCGGTGTTCTCGGCGCGCTCTACACAGCCAACGGTCTTGGCGGACTCATCGGCCCGCCAACGATCGGACAAATCATCGACTCATCAGGCCACACCGCAGCCCAATGGACTGCCCTCGGTTCGGGCCTACTCGGAACTGCGTTGCTGACCCGCTTGAAACCCCAAGACAGGTGACACCAGGACTCAGCTCCCGGCTCCCTAATCCGGGAGCGCTGTCCCAGCGAAGAGAATCAACCGCAGAACCACGCATATCGACAGACCGACGGCAATAACCGGCCCGCTCAGGATCCGGCAGCGGAGAGCGTCACGTGGATCGGCAGGAAACCGCAGTCGCAGGCGATCAAGTTGTCGCCAGCGACCGGTCAGGGTTGGTTAGCGGCTGGCGCCGGCGACGAAGGTGGACACGATGTAGGTGGCGTGCCGGTCGAGGGATCCTCGGCCTCGGTCGTAGCGCATTGTCGTTCGCGGATCCGAGTGCGACGCAGCCTCTTGGACGTCTCGGAGCGGGACGCCGGCGTCGAGCGCCGCTGTGATGAAGCTGTGCCGCAGCGAGTGTGGACTGATCCGCTTGTCGATCCCCGCAGCCTTCGTCAGCCGTCGCACGATCCGAGCCGACGCGTGCCGATCGAGTCGGCTCGTGCCGTCGTGGTTCAAGAAGATCGGCCCCGATTCGCGTTCACCGATGTAGAGATCGAGTGCCCGTGCCGTTCGCGGCGAGAGCGGGATGGTGGCGGTCTTGTTGCCTTTGCGGTGGATGAACAGGGTGCGGTGTCCGCGGTTGACGTCGAGGTTGTCGATGTCGGCGCCGAGGGCTTCGGAGATGCGCAGCCCATTCAACGCAAGCAGACAGGCAAGTGCGTGGTCGCGTCCACCGCAGAGTCCGGCTTGGACCAAGAACGCGCCGAGTTCGTTGCGATCCAGGCCGAGCGTCGAAGACTCGTAGTCCTGCTTCGGACGACGGACATGAGCCGAGGGGTCGCGTTCGATCAGCCGTTCTTGGGAGCAGTATTTGTAGAACCCGCAGATCGTCGAGAGTCGTCGTCCGATGGTGGAGCGGGCTTTGCCTTCGGACTCACTCCAGCGAGCGTACAACTCGATGTGGGCGCGTTCGACGGCGAACGGATCGAGGAACGCAGCGTCGAGCCAGGTGACCCATCCGCGCAGATCCAGCCGGTACGCCTCGAGTGTCGTGCCGGAGTATCCGGCCAAGAACCCGGCGATGGCGTGCCGGACGCGTTCACGGATTGGATCGGCTTCGATCAGCACCAGCTGGCCGACGACCTCACTGGAATGCACGGTGGTGGGATTCATGGTGGTTCTCCTTCATTGGTGATGGAGATTTCACGTGCGCGCACACGACCGGTGTCGTCAAGGTAAGTTGATGGCTGTGGATCCGGTGATCTTGGCGTCAGCTCGCAAGCACCAGATCTCTGATGACGACATGCTCCACGCCTACCGCAACCCAATCCGAGTGTTCGACCTCGACAATCTCACCATGCCCATCGGACCTGACACCGCTGCTCGACTCCTCGAAGTCGGCGTGTCCGAGGCCGAGGGGATCGAGTTCATTGCTCATGCCATGCCCGCACGCGACAGATTCCTGGAGACCTGATGCCCCGCTCGATCCAAGACATCCTCGACCACGCCGACGAACTCGCTGAGCGATTCGAGAACTACGAACCAGAACCCGGCGACGAACGCCCCGTCGAGGAATACCTCCTCGAACGCGCCGCACTCGCACGCGCTCGAAGCGAACGACAGATCGTCGACGCGATCACCGCTGCTCGCGCCAAGAACGTGTCCTGGCAGCGAATCGGCGAGCTCCTTGGGACGTCGGCCCAAGCAGCCCAGCAGCGCTACGGAAACGTCATCGCCACGAGTTGATATTGCGCACCTGAACGAGCACCGACGTGCCGTTAGCGGGTAGGTGGGCGTTCGGATCGGGGACGTTGTTATGCGCCAGTCAATCTCAGCGTTCGTCGACAGGATGTTCTAATTGGGCGGTTCTGCCGCCCCACCGCGTTTCACGCTGACGATCTCGAGAAGTTCGTCGGCTGTCCAAGGGAACCGGGCCCGGTCTCGTAGCGTCAAACTGGACATGCTGATCAGACGCCAACGTCTCACCCTGCTCGCGCTCACCACAGCGTTCGTTGCTGCAGCCTGTGGCTCCGATACTCGTACCTCAGCAGAGGAGCCGTACTCGGATGCCTTCGACCGGTGGCAAGACGCCGGGCTGAGCGACTACACGATCACGTACTTCGTGACAGGCGGGATCGGTCGCGTCGGGCCCAAGGTTGTCCAGGTCGTTGATGGTGAAGCAGTCGAGGTGGATACGAGCGATCCGACGCAACTTGCTCCCTCCTACAGCGTCACCGACCTCTTCGACGAGATTGACGACGCCGACGTCGTTGTGAGCGCGGACTTCGACGCCGACCTCGGCTACCCGACGCAGATCGATCTCGATCCGATCGAGAACGCGATCGACGACGAATTTAGCGTTGAGGTTGTCTCGCTCGAGCCAACAGATTGACGTTGGGGCCCTCGCCGCTGAGCCCTACTCGCTCGGGCGAAGCAGCACTTTCTGGGCGGCCTTGGACCGATCGAAAGTGCCGTACTGCGGCGGCCGTGCGGATCGATTGCGTCGTGGATATGCGTGTCTGTAGTCGGCGAACGACCCGGTCAGGAAGTGGCACGATGGACACCGTCGGGTCGCCTCCAGCAGGATCACTGCGGATGTGCGACGCCTGTGCAACGACCACGAGGAGGATTCATGATCAGGCGAATGATGAGAGCCGTCAGCAGGATGCTTCGTTCGAGGAAGCCGCCAACGCAAATGACCGACGAGATGATTCGGCGTGAGACCGCTCGGGCAACGAGCGACCTCGCTAACAAGCAAGGCATGTTTTAGCTCAGACGTGACCGGTCGGCGAGGGCCAACGGACGACGCGCCAGAGGTGTCCCACGTTGGCGACCTGAGACAGCCCGCGCCAGCGTCCGCGAAGCGTTGCGGGATTCAGGCCACTGTTTTCTTGGCGTACTTTCGTTGAGCGGCTTGCTTGGTGACACCGAGCATCGCTCCGATCTCCGACCAGGATCGATGAGCGCTGCGGGCGGCTCGCACAGCCGCGTCGAGTTCGTCCTCTACGTGGCGCCGCTGGTCGACAAGTTCGACGATCTGGCGCAAAGCATCTGTGTCGACTTCGCGAAGATCGTCGGAGTCGACGTCGTCGGCCCAACGCTCGAGGTTGGCTGCTCGTTCTTGCCGTGTTGAACTCATTGCTTCCCCAATCCTTTCAGAAACTTCGCTCGAGCCCGCATGGCATGGATCACCGCTGTCCCATCGTCGTCGGTGACGACGGCGACCTCCAGCGGATCGGCGCTCGTCGACGGACCGATGAACATCGTGACAGCGTCGTCGTCGGTCTCGAAGGCTTGCCAGTGATGTCGGAGGGCATGGAGCATGTCGTCATCGGAGACACCGTGCTTGCGGGCGCTCGCCTCGATGTCCACCTCGGAAGCGTAACGACGAATTGAACGGCCGTCAACAGATGTTGACGAACCCGCCCAGAACGTTCACAGGCGAGACACCTCACCCCGCTCTGGATCCGGCATTCTGATCACGACCACCCGTCCGATAACGCGCAGGCAACAGCTTGTGAATCGCGTCCCCGAAGTGCCGATCAGGGACACCCCGAACGTCGTCTGACACGGCGCTAGCTCAGGCGCGTAGGAATTCGATCAGAACTTGCCACGCACTGCGGTCCTGCCACAGGAACGGGTGGCCACCCTCGAATGCGGTGAGCACCGAGTTCGGGATTTGCTCGGCAATCGCTTCGCTGTTCGACGGGGGAGCGACGCCATCGAACCGTCCATACGCCACGAGCGTGGGCGTCGTGATCTGGCCGAGCCGGTCGAACGTGTCGTGCTGCGCGCGGGCCGTGAGCTGCTGCACGAGGCCGGGTGGCGGTGTGCTCGGGCGGTCACGGTGGCCGTACAGCCGTGTGATCAGCTTGGTCACGGCATCGTCTGTGCCAACTCGTGAGTCCCAGAGGGCAAGGTCGAATGACGTGCCGTTCGGCGGCCCCTTGTGGAGCGGGTAGGAGGCACCTCCTGCGCCGCCGCTTGACGTGCAGGCGAGGACCATTCGGCTCACTCTTGAACCGGCGCTGATGGCCAGTTCCTGAGCGGCCATCCCGCCGAACGAGATGCCCAGAACGGCGAACTCGTCCAGCCCCTGCTGGTCGCACAGCGCCACGACGTCGTCGGCGAAGTCGACCATCGAGGGCTGATGGTCGGGGTTGTGCTGCTCGGAACGGCCGAGGCAGCGATGATCGAAGGTCAGCACGTCGAAGTGCTCGGCGATCGGCCACGCAAGTGCGTTGGGGGCATTGCGGAGGTCGCTTGCTGTGCCGTTGAGGACAACGAGGGGCGGGCCCTCGCCTGCCCGGTCGGCGCAGATCGTCACCTGTCGGTCGGGCAGGTCGACGAAGAACTCACTCATCCGACGATTCTTGCAGTAACCGACTGTCCATCATCCAACGTTGCAGAAGGTCTCGACCACCAGCTCGGAGGTCATCGCTTTCGAACAACGTCGGGGTCTAGCTTGAAGCAATGACCACGACGGACGAACCGACCCGAATGAAGCAGTCCACATTGGCGGAGGCTCCACTGCGGCTCGTGCTGCGGATCAACGCTGCGAACTCGATCGTGGTTGGTGCGTTGATGGCAGCAGCGCCCGAGACGGTGGACGATGTCCTTGGCACTGGGCGACCCGGTTGGATCAGGCTGGTCGGGCTGGGCCTCATCGTCTTCGCTATTTTCGTCGGCTGGCTGTCGACGACCTCGCCCAAGATGATGGAGAAGCTGGTGCCGCAGGTCGCGCTCGGCGATATCGGCTGGGTCGTTGGCAGTGTCGTGACCGTGCTGCTCGGGTGGTACTCGAGTGGTGGCAACGTCGCGGTTCTCGCGATGGCCGTTGTCGTTGCCGTGTTTGCTGCGCTGCAGTGGTGGCCGTGGCGCCGCCTGCAGCGCTAACGGTCTGCGTTACCCCGGCAGCTGAGCGAGGGCTTCGTAGACCGCAGCCGCGCTGACGAGGTCTTCGAGGGCGTGGCCGACCGACTTGAAGAGCGTGATGTCGTCGTCGGCGCGGTGCATGTCGAAACCTCGACACAGGCTGAAGAGGTCGGCCTCGATGTCGCTCTCGCGCAGTGCGCCGCTCTGGATGGGCTGCAAGATGTCACCGGCCTCGGTGAGGGCTCCGACCATCGTGTCGACGAAGACTCGCGCTTGGCTGATAGCCACATCGTCGGCTTCGCGCATCGCCGGGGTGAACGCGCCGACGAGGTCGAGGTGGCAGCCGGCGTTCAACCAGTCACCCAAGACGACTGGCGTCGAAGACATCGTTGCACAGGTCACGATGTCGGCAGTGGCGCACGCTGCGCCGAGATCGGTCGTTGAGGTGGCGGGGAGGCCCTCGTCGCTCAGCGTCGCTGCGAGCTGCTCGGCGCCTGGCGATCGATGGTTCCAGACGATGATCTCATCGATGGGAAACAGTGCGGAGTAACCCCGTGCCAGCTCGGCAGCGAGGCGCCCGGAACCAACGACCACGAGGCGGCGTGAATCGGGTCGAGCGAGCATTGTCGCGGCGAGAATCGAGGCCGCTGCGGTTCGGCGGGCGGTGAGTGCTCCGCCATCGAGGATTGCGCGAGGTACTCCGGTGGCGCCGTTCAACAGGAGGTAGTTGCCGTTGATGGTCGCAACGTCGGTGTCGCGGTTGGTGGGGAAGACGGTGACGATTTTGACGCCTGCGTACTGGTCGCTCCATGACGGCATCAGGAGGAGCGTCGGGGAATCTTCGCCGGTTCCCATCGAGTGATGGTGGCGCTGTGGAGTGGTGACCGAATCACCGGCGACAAATCCGGCGCGGAGGACTTCGATCGCGAACGGCCAGGGGAGTGCGGCATCGATTTGGTCGGCGGTGATGACGTCGAGCATTGTCCGATCATGGCAGGCCGACTTGTCGTACACGCGTCCAGGTCGTGAGACTGTTCTTCATGCCATCAGCTGAGGTCGAGTCGTCCATCGCAGTTGCGCAGCGAATTGCAGATGAGGATCTGTTCCCCACCGCGCAAGACATTGACCGTGCGGCGCTGATTCCACTCGACCGGTTTGCGGTCCTGGCCGACGCTGGGTTGTTTGGCATTGTCGGGCCGGTGGAACTGGGCTTCGGCGGCCTCGACGTACATGAACTGCGCCGCGTCATGGCGGCCGTAAGCAGTGGGTGTGGCGCGACGTTCTTCGCGTGGGCGCAGCATCACGGCGTCGTTCGAACCATCAGTGAGGCGTCGAACGATGAGCTGCGCGAGGCGTGGGTGCCTCGGTTGTGCCGCGGCGAGGTCGTTGCGGGTACGGCCTTTGCCCACCTCCGACGGGCCGATCGCCGAGCGGTAACAGCGACACGCGTGCGGGGCGGATGGCGGCTCGAGGGGTTTGCGCCGTGGGCGACGTCGTGGGGCATTGCCGAAATATTCACGGTCGCCGCCGAATCCGAAAGTGGTGAGTTGATCTGGACGCTCATCGACGGTGTCGAGCAATCGGGCCTGGCCACCGTGCCGCTCGCCCTGGCGGTCTTCGGGTCGACCGGCACGGTGGCTCTCCGGTTTGACGGCCTGGTCGTGCCGGACAACCGCGTGCTCGGCACCGATGACGCAGCGTCGTGGCGGGCCAGTGATCGCATTCGGGCAGCGGCTGGCCAGACGGGGGTACTGGGTGTCGCTGATCGTGCGACCCGGCTGCTTGGCGACGAGGTGCGTGGCCCCGACGATCCGGCAGTCGACGCCGCCCAGCGCTTACGAATCGAGCTGGGCGACATCTGGCAGCGTGACCGTGTGGTTGTTGAGTCGCTTGGTGGCGGTGCGGACGATGCGCTGCTGGCTGAGGCGAGCGACCACCGTGCCGCGTGCCTTGACCTCGGTCAGCGGGCGACGACGGCGCTCCTCGCAGCGAGCGGCGGGAGCGGCATGGATCTCAACCACCCGGCCCAGCGGCTGGCCAGGGAAGCAGCGTTTTACGTCATCCAGGCACAGACGGTTGACGGCCGCGCCGCAACGCTGCGCTCGGTCTGATCAGCAGGTTCGGTCAGGCGGTTCGGAC
>CAWUXP010000018.1:0-14905 GCA_963926495.1 Candidatus Ilumatobacter herschelensis | reverse complement strand
CGTCGACGAGGAGGGTCGTCCCCATCAGCCGGCGTCCGGGCGAAGGGAACCGTCGAGGATCTGATCCGCGACGTCACGCATCCGGGTTCGCTCGCTCATCGCCGTCTTCTGGATGAACTGGAACGCATCGTTCTCGGTCATGCCGACCTCGTCGATCAACACTCCTTTGGCACGCTCGATGAACTTGCGCGATTCGAGCTGCTCGCCGAGCGAATCGATTTCGCCAGTCAATTCGCGCAGCTCACGGAAACGACCCATCGCAACTTCGATCGCCGGAACGAGATCGCTCCTCTGGAACGGCTTCACAAGGAACGCAAGGGCGCCCGCGTCGCGAGCCTGCTCGACGACTTCACGCTGACTAAATGCGGTCAGCATCAGCACGCCGCAGATCTTCTCGCCGTTGATGATCGCCGCCGCTTCGAGGCCAGTCATTCCTGGCATTTTGATGTCGAGGATTGCCAGGTCGGGCTGGAGGCCGCGGACGAGTTCAACCGCCTGATCGCCGCGCCCTGTTTCGCCAACGACGTCATAGCCCTCTTCTTGGAGGGTTTCGCGGAGGTCCATCCGAATGATGGCTTCGTCTTCGGCAATCACGACGCGCAAGGGCATGGCTTTAGTATGGACCAGCGGCCCCTGGTTACAACGAAAATGCACTACGCCGAACCGCTGCAAATCGCGTCGAAACGACGCCGAATGCAGTCGCTGAGCTACTTGGTGCTGAGCATCTGGTCGAGGAGTTCGTCTTGCTTCTGTTCCAGTTCGGCAATCTTGGCGACCAAGCGGGAGCAATGCTTCGACATGTTCTCGAAGTTGCCCTGGGCTGATCGAGCATCGAACGACGATGACGCCGTCTCGGCCACCATGGCGCGAATTGCCTGGTCGTCAGCATCTTCGCCGAGGTACAGCAACTGCTCTTCGACAATAGCGAGTTCGCCGCGCAAGCCCTTCAGCCGTATTCCTGTTTTCGTGAGCCGCCGCTCCAACGATCGCTTTCCCATGCTGCGCAGAACTGTAATCGACTCAGGCTCCGTCAGGGTCTTGGCGCAGGAACCTGAATGCTGCTGCCATGAGTGTGCTGGTACCGCGCACCGTCAAGCGGACGTCCTTCGGGATGTTCGCATGCGGCCTCGGCGGCCCGTCGTGCAATCTCAGCAGCCGGAACGAGCCCATCGATCGTGTCGCCCGCAAGTCGTCGGATCATCCGGTCGGCAGCGGTGAATCGTGCAGCTATCAGCTCGTCCCGCGAGGCTTTCTCTCAGGCGCCAGCCATCGACCGGTCGACAAGCGACGGGTCAAAGTTGTAAAAGTTGCTTTGACTACCTCGGCCGACACGGTTCCCATCGGGGCGCTCCGCGATGAGAAGTAGCCGCTCATCCAGCTGTCGAAACCGATCGCTGAGTGGACGGGTTCGGCCGTGCGCCAAGTTTTGCCTCCCGTGAGTGGGTTCAACGCCGCACTGTGGCAGACCGTCGGAACAGTCGAGAACTTGCGTGCCCCAACTCGGGCTCGAACCGAGACTGGACGGTGTTTGAGACCGCGTTCGCGAAGTTCCTGACCTGGCAGAATACGAATGCTCCAGCTAGATCCGGGGGCAGTAGCTGGGCCCGAGCCACTCGGGGAAGGCGGGGCGCAGAAGCAGGCGAAGGCGGATCATTGAGATCAATGCTGGCGGCCAACCTCAACCCAGTCATCCTTGGCTCGGCGGGTTGCAACGCATCAAGCGGGCCGGGATCGAGTGACGATCACTTCCGGCGGCGTTGTCCACGTGTTTCGCTCCGTCAGCTTGCCCATCGAAGTGCGGCGCCGAATCAAAGGCGAGCATCTGATCTGGGACTATGTCGACTTCACCGCCACCCTCGATCTGGTCGAGGTGAGCTTGGGTCACGGCGAACGCTGCTTCGATTCGGGCAAGACTCGCAGCCGTTCCATCATCGTCAGATTCGGCTCGACGCCGACGGACCCTCCCGATGAAGATTGAGGTGATGATCGCAGTGATCACCGAAATCAGTCCGATCGAGACGAGCATGACAACCGAGGTGACAATTCGTCCGACAGCAGAGATTGGCGTGCTGTCGCCGTAACCCACCGTCGTGATCGCCTGCAGTGCGAACCACACCGCATTACCGAAGGTCGGATGGTCACCAGGGTCGAATATTCGCATTAAGACTGCCCCGCCAACACGACGAACACGGTGACGCTGGCCGCCGTGGCCAGCCTGAGCGACGA
Source organism: Candidatus Ilumatobacter herschelensis (assembly GCA_963926495.1). Lineage (GTDB taxonomy): Bacteria > Actinomycetota > Acidimicrobiia > Acidimicrobiales > Ilumatobacteraceae > Ilumatobacter_A > Ilumatobacter_A herschelensis. The sequence continues at coordinate 12,679 of CAWUXP010000018.1, read as the reverse complement.
CGGGTTGGCGCGAGAACTCCTCTGGGAGCGATACCTGGTCATTGGCCCATGCTTGCCCGAGTAACGACTACAGAGTGAGGTTCGGGCCGCCGGGTTGGCGGCGGCGTTGGACGACCAGATCGTGCAGGCACACAGCGCTGAGTTCGCGGCGGATCATGGGGTCGTCGTTGCCGCGATCAACGTGCATCAGCGGTGGCCGAAGCCACCTGAACGACTTCGAGCAGTTCGCCGGCGTGTGGGAGACCGCCGGTGGAGCTTGGCCCTACTTTCTGTTCTCGATCACGCTGATGCTGGCCGCCGTGCTGTCTGTCGAGGTTCGCACTCATTCGATATTCGCGAACCGGAACACGCTCAGATTGGAGGTCAGGATTCGACGTGGAAGACGTGAGTCCAGGTGCCGTCCTCAAGATGAGTTGAATCGACCCAACCGGTAGCACCAGCAAACTGCCCGGTTCCACCGATGATGGCGCGGGCCAGGGTGGAGGCGGGCACGAGCACAGCCCCCTCACCTGGGTAATGACCGATACCCTCGAGGAGCAGCGAGTCGCTGAGGTCGCCCCAGGTCAACACCCCCAGAGTGTTGCGGGTCTGGACGTTCGTGTCGGGGTGATCGACCGCTGTGGTGGTCATCACCCAGTTCGTGTCGACCGCATTGCCGTCTTCGTCTTCGCCTGCGAAGTTCCAGATCCGCTGATCGCCCACCGAAGCACCCGGGTCACCGAGGTCGAGGTAGGTGGGGTCGGGCGTCGCCGGATGCGTCACTGTGATGACGCGAGAGTCTCGGTTGTCGTCATCGTTGCCACAGCTGACCAGAGAACTTGCGAGCACCACCGCAAGTGCTCCGATTCCGAGAAGTTGAGCGAGACGAGGGGGTACGGGTGACATCGGCGTTTCTCCAGCATTGATCGATCGAACCGCGGCACTTTACAAGGTCGCTTGCTATTAGCGCTGCGATCGTCGACTGCGAAGAGTTCGAGCGGCCATGAGAAGGCGCAAATAAGGCGCACACCTCAGAGTCGCTCCACCAAATCTCACCTGCTGCCGACATCTGCCTGGCGTTTCACTTGTGCCCCAACTCGGACTCGAACCGAGACTGGACGGTGTTTGAGACCGTTGCCTCTGCCAATTGGGCTACTGGGGCGTGCGAAGCGAGGGTACCGCGGTCCGGAATCGTTCCGCACCTCTATCGCGACGTTGCCACGAGTACGACGTTGCCGGGCGTGCGAAGTTGTCGGGCAGCATTCAGTACCAAATCTGGTGGGTGCTCAGCTGAAGGATGCCGGACCGGGCACGCTTTCGTTGTTACTCACCGGTAGCCGCACTAATGCCAAGAAGCCGTCTAGCCTCGCCCCAATGCTCGCATTCACCTTCCCCGGCCAGGGGTCGCAACGACCCGGAATGGGGCGCCCCTGGCAGGGCCACGAGAGTTGGGAACTGGTCGAGGAAGCCTCGGAGGTCGCCGGTCGCGATGTTGGTGCACTGTTATGCGACGCCGACGCCGACGAGTTGAAAGACACCCGCAACGCTCAACTCACCACGTTCGTGTCGAGCCTGATGGTGCTCGACGCTGCTGAGCGACTCGGGCTCGAGCCCAGCTTTTGTGCCGGCCATTCGCTCGGTGAATACACCGCGCTCACCGCCACCGGCGCCCTCGGTTTTGACGACGGCGTCCGCTTGGTCTCTGCTCGGGCAGCAGCGATGCACGACGCCGGCCTCGAACGGCCCGGCACGATGGCTGCGGTCCTCGGTCTCGACGACGAACACGTTGACGTCGCATGTCGCCGGGCCGACTCCGACGTGTGGGTCGCCAACTACAACGCTCCCGGCCAAGTCGTGATCGCTGGCTCGCCTGAGGGCGTCGAAGCCGCAAGTGTTCATGCGAAGGACCTTGGCGCGAAACGCGTCATGAGCCTCCCGGTCTCAGGAGCGTTCCACACTCCGTTCATGACCGCTGCCCGCGATCGGCTCCGCGCTGCCCTCGCCGAAGCGCACCCTCGCGACACAGACATCCCCGTCGTGTCAAACGTCGATGCCACCGCCCACGACCGCGGCGACGAGTGGGCCAGCCTGCTCTCTGCACAGTTGTCGAGCCCCGTTCGCTGGAAGCAGAGCCTGCTGACCCTCGCCGATGCGGGCGTCACCGACTTCGCCGAACTCGGCCCCGGCGGCGTACTCACCGGCATGGCCAAACGGACGGTCACAGACGCACGGACAATTTCGGTCGCAACTCCTGAAGACCTCGACAAACTGCTCGAATGGGTCGCCGCCTGTTCCCCCACAGGCGGCGCGCAGCTCGAAGGCGAACATCTCTTCGCCACCGAGCGCATCGTGGTCAGCCCCGCCGCTGGCATCTTCAGACCCCTCGGAGATCTGTCCGAAGGTTCGCCAATCGAAGTCGGCACCATCATCGGCCACGTTGCCGATCAGGAAGTCCGCTCGCCGTTCGCCGGACTGCTCCAGAGCTACATCGCTGTCGATACCGAGCGAGTCACTGCTCGTCAACCCATCGCCTGGCTCCGCACGAGCTGACGCCAATCGGGAGGAAACACCCATGCCAGCAACACGCCAAGGCGTACGCGGCGCCGTCATCACCGGATGGGGCTCCGCCCTGCCCGAAAAGGTTTTGACGAACCACGACCTCGAAAAAATGTTTGACACCGATCACGACTGGATTGTCGATCGCAGCGGCATCCATCAACGCCATGTCGGCGGCCTTACGAGCGCGCTGTCGATCGAATCTGGCCGCCAGGCGCTCGAGATGTCCGGCGTCGATCTCGCCGACATCGATGCGCTGGTGCTCGCCACCACGACACCTGACCGTGCTGTTCCGGCCACCGCGTCAACCGTGCAGGAAGCGCTCGGCTTGCGATGCGGCGCATTCGACATCAACGCCGCTTGCTCCGGCTGGGTGTACGGCCTCGTTACCGCGCACGGCCTCATTGCCATGGGCGCCGAGAAGGTGCTGTTGATCGGTACCGACACACTCTCCAGCATCACCGACTGGACCGATCGCGGAACGGCAATCCTCTTCGGCGATGGGTCCGGCGCCTCGGTCATCGAAGCCGTCGACGGGCCCGGCCAGCTACTCGGTTGGGACCTCGACAGTGATGGCAGCGCCGAAAAATATCTCTACGCCGAACTCGGTGGCCACTTGATCATGGAAGGCCGCGAGGTCTTCCGACGCGCCGTCCGCATCATGGTCGACTCAGCCACCAAGTCGATGCAGCATGCTGGTGTGTCAGTCGACGACATCGCGCTCGTCGTCCCGCACCAGGCCAATATCCGCATCATCTCGGCCTCCATGGATCGACTCGGCCTGTCGATGGACAAGGCCGCCATCGTCCTCGATCGCACTGGCAACACGTCGTCAGCGTCGATCCCCCTCGCTCTCAACGATGCACTCGACAATGGCCGCGTCAGCGACGGCGATCTCGTACTCTTTGTCGGCTTCGGCGCTGGCATGTCAGCGGCAAGCGCGATCGTCCGCTGGGACACCACCGCACAGGAGTACACACAATGAGCGACACGTCACCTGCCCCACTTGCTGCAGGCCGCATCGTGCTGATCACAGGTGGTTCGCGTGGCATCGGCCTGGCGTGTGCCGAACGGTTCGCAGCTCAGGGCGACCGAGTCGCGGTCACATATAACTCCTCTCCCCCACCCGAGGGATTCTTTGGCGTCAAGTGCAACGTCACCTCGACGGACGAGGTCGATGCCGCGTTCTCCGCAGTCGAAGAACATTTCGGTGGGTCCGTCGAAGTGCTCGTCTCAAACGCTGGCGTCACGAAGGACGGCCTGCTCCTACGCATGAGTGAAGACGACTTCGCATCCGTCCTCGACGCAAACCTCACTGCGTCGTACCGCGTCGCCAAGCGGGCGGCAAAAGGCATGTTGAAGGCACGTAGCGGACGCATTATTTTGATGTCATCGGTAGTCGGCATGCTCGGCTCGGCCGGCCAGTCCAACTACTCGGCATCGAAAGCAGGCCTCGTCGGCTTCGCTCGCTCGCTCGCGAGCTTGGTTCACGATCGATCACCGTCAACGTCGTCGCTCCCGGCCCTGTCGAAACCGACATGACTGCGGCGCTCACCGACGATCAACTCGCGAACATCACCGCTGCCGTCCCACTCGGGCGCATGGCACAAGCTGCCGAAATCGCCGGTGCGGTTGCATTTCTTTCCGGCCCCGACGCGGCCTACATCACGGGCGCTGTCCTACCGGTCGACGGTGGCCTCGGAATGGGTCACTAGCGGCGAATCCGCTCGTGACCAGGTCATAGCTCTAGGATCTCAAATCAACATCCAACCAAATGGAGACCCCGCAATGAATGAAGAACTGGTCGCCCGTTTCCGCAAGGGCGCCGTCGAGGTGCTCTCGGTCGAAGAATCCGCCGTTGTCATGGACGCCAAGTTCGGCGACGACCTCGATGCCGACAGCCTCGACCTCGTCGAGCTCGTCATGGCGCTCGAAGAAGAATTCGACATCACGGTGCCTGAGGAAGACCTCGAAGGAGTCGAGACCGTCAAGAACGCATACGACCTCGTCACCGGCAAACTCTGATGGCAGGCGACCGTCGGGTCGCCGTTACTGGCCTGGGTGTCGTTGCTCCGGCCGGCATCGGAGCCACAGATTTCTGGGCCGGTTTGAACGGACCGTCCGCGCCGCAGGGTCGGACCATTGTGTTCGAAGATTGGGACCCGTCCCCGTACTTCGACAGTCCGAAGCAGTCGCGCCGCGCCGACCGCGTCGAGCAGTTTGCGCTCGCTGCGGCTGGCCAGGCCTTCGATTCCGTTGGCGGCGTTGACGCCGTTGGCATCGACGCCAGCCGATTCGGCACGATCTTCGCCACCGGCGTCGGTGGCCTCCACACGCTCGAAGAACAAATCGGAATTCGCATCGCCAAGGGCGAGCGACGAGTCTCGCCGTTTCTCGTACCGATGATGATGTCGAACGCTCCAGGCGCGTCGATCTCGATGCGTTACGGCCTCCGCGGTCAGAGCGAAACCATCGTTACCGCATGTGCAGCAGGCAGCCACGCCATCAACTACGCCGCTCGTCTCATCAAGTGGGGCATCCTCGACGCAGCAGTGACCGGCGGCTCCGAAGCAGCCGGCACCCCGACCGGCATCGCTGGTTTTGCCAACATGACCGCGCTGTCGACTGCTGGCATCAGCCGCCCGTTCGACGCAGACCGCGACGGATTCGTCATGGGCGAGGGTTCGGCAGTCTTCATTCTCGAAGAGTGGTCTGCGGCCGAGGCACGCGGCGCCAACATCATCGGTGAGATTCTCGGCGGAGCAAGCAACGCCGACGCACACCACATCACGGCACCAGCCCCTGGCGGAGTCGGAGCGATCGCCTGTATCGAGCAGGCCCTCGCCGAGTCGGGTCTGACGCCGGCCGACATTAAGCAGGTCAATGCGCACGGCACGTCCACGCCGCTGAATGACGCTGCCGAAGCCGCCGCGCTCTCGCATGTGTTCGGCAACCGAGGAGTCCCGGTCGTGTCGACCAAGGGCATCACCGGCCACGCGCTCGGTGCCGCTGGCGCCCTCGAGGCCGCCGCCGCGTTACTGTCGATCGAGCACCGCTTCATCCCGCCGACCGCCAACACGGTCAACCTCGATCCTGAGATGACCATCGACCTGGTGCAGGGCGCAGGACGCGCCTGGGAGCCTGGGCCCGTGCTGAGCACAAACTTTGGATTTGGTGGGCATAACGGGGCTGTCATCATCGCCCCGGCCTGAGGCCGCTCCGGTCTTCCCACTCCGGCTCACGGGTCCTGTCGCCGGTAATCGATCGGGCTGCGACTCCTCGGCCTCGTCGACCGGGCCCCTTTGCACTTATCGGTCGGCGAAGACAAACATTAATTCGCAGCTGGTGGCTAATTCGCCGTTGACGGTGACCTTGCCGCTGCCTTTGCCGGCTCGGGCTGACATGCGCCCAAGTTCGACCTCGATGAGCAACTCGTCACCGGGAACGACCTGGCGGCGGAAGCGGGCTTTGTCGAGGCCACCGAAGAGCGGGAGCTTGGTCGAATAGTCGGGGTGGGCGAGAACGGCGCATGCACCGACCTGGGCGATCGACTCGCACATCATGACGCCCGGCAGAGTCGGGCGGCCCGGAAAGTGCCCGGGGAAGAAGTACTCGTCGCCGGTGAGGCGCCAGATGCCGGTGGCCGAGACGCCCGGGTCAACGGCGATCAGTTCATCGACCAACAGGAACGGTGGGCGGTGCGGCAGCAGGTCGATCGGGCGGGGCAGGTCGCTCATGACGGCATTCTGCCCGTCGGTTGCGTCTGCGTGATGGTTTTGGCTGGAATGGGCACCAATTTCATCACGCAAACGCCCCACAGACGCGACGATGCCCGACTCGCAAGCGAGTCGGGCATCGATCAGTACTTAGCTGTTCGGAGGATCAGCCAAGCAGTGCAGCAACATCCACGTCCGACGGCACCAGGACAGCATCGATGGCGTGGATGACGCCATTGTCTGCAGGCACGTCAGCGATGAGGACGGTGGCGCCGTTGACGGTCACACCGTCAGCAGTCGACAGTGCGACGGTCTGACCTTCGACCGTAGCGACGTCACCATCTGTGATGTCGGCGGCGAACACTTCGCCCGAAACCACGTGGTATGTGAGGATCTTGACAAGCGTGTCCTTGTTCTCAGGGAGCAAGAGCGCGGCGACAAGGCCCTCAGGCAATGCAGCGAACGCATCGTCAGTCGGAGCGAAGACCGTGAACGGACCTTCACCCGAGAGGGTCTCGGCGAGATCGGCTGCCGTGACGGCTGCAACGAGGGTCTCGAAGCTGCCGTTCAGGACAGCAACGTCGACGATCGAGCCGAATGATTCCATCTCTTCTGCCATGGCATCGGTCACGACAGGTGCTTCGGTCTCAACAGGTGCCTCGGCGGCTTCTTCCTCGGCCGGTGCGAGCAACGCAGCTGCGTCGACGTCGGGCGGGAGGAGGACGGCGTCGATGGCGTGGATGACGCCATTGCTTGCCGGGACGTCAGCGATGATCACGTTGGCGCCGTTGACGGTCACACCATCAGCGGTCGACAGTGCGACGGTCTGGCCTTCGACAGTGGCGACGTCACCGTCGGTCACGTCAGCAGCCATCACTTCGCCGGATACGACGTGGTAGGTGAGGATCTTGGCGAGTGTGGCCTTGTTCTCGGGGAGCAGGAGTGCGTCGACGAGGCCAGCTGGCAGTGCGGCGAACGCATCGTCGGTCGGCGCAAAGACCGTGAACGGGCCGGGGCTCGACAGGGTCTCAACGAGGTCAGCAGCGGTCACTGCTGCGACCAGGGTGTCGAAGCTGCCATTGGCGACAGCAACGTCGACGATGGTGCCGACTTCGGCTGCTACTTCGGTGTCGGCTGGGGCTGCGTCATTACCGTCGCTACCGCAGGCGGCGAAGGTCATCGCTCCGACGATCAGCGCGGCAGACAGCCGCTTGGGGGTGTGCTTCATGGGGGGAACTCCTAGTGACGATGAAATGGGGGGATTCTGTTCACGCCGCTGAATGCGACATACAAACTGTTCGGAGCCCGCCCGTCAGCGGATGAGATTTTAGTGATAAATGTTTCAGTCGGCCCCGGGGCGACGAGCTGATTCGTGCGCAGGATCGCTCGAGTAGCCAGGCGGGTAGGTCAGCGCGAGTTCGTCGGCGGTCGGCGTTTTCGCCTCACGAGCTTCGTCGGGAAGCTCGGCCATGATCGCTTTCATGATCCGCTTCGTGTCGGCATCGACCGACTTGCCCTTCAGATCGACTGGCCCACCAACTCGGATCCGTACTGTCGGCGGATCGGTGAGATTGAGCACCTTCGGCAGCCGACTCGAGCGGGGCCACACCTTCTCGGTGCCCCACAGACCGATCGGGATGACCGTGGCCCCAGTGTCGTGAGCGAGTTGAGCTGCACCCCAGCGGCCCTGCAACGTCGTTTCGAAGAAGGCCGGCCCACGTGGGATGGTGCCCTCCGGCATCATCGACACCATCTCGCCACCGCGGAGAGCTTCGATCGCAGCCTTCATCGGTTCGTCGGAGCCCGTGCCTCGGTCGACACGAATGCCGCCCATTGCCGCTGCGATCGGTCCGACGATCGGAGCGTCGAAAACTTCTTTCTTGCCAAGGAAGCGAGCTGTCCGCCCGCTCTTGCCAATCGCGATGGACATCGCCGAGACGTCGAAATAGCTGCGGTGGTTGGCGCAGAGAATGACAGGGCCCTCGGTCGGGATGTTCTCGATGCCTGAGATGTCGAAGCGTGCGTACGGGTACGCGGCGGGCCGGGCGAACTGCAGTGCCAGCCGCTGCACTTCCATCCCAATGACGGGGATTTTTACCACACCGGGCGACACGTCGAGGTTGAGCGTTGGCCACCGGCGGGATGCCGCCATGAGCACCATCCGCGGATCGGGGTTGACCACGATCGGAAACCCAACGGCATCAAGCATCGGCGTGTCGTAGACGCTGTCGGAGTATGCGTAGCTGTCGGCGAGGTCGATTCCGCGCTCGTCGGCCCATGCGGTAATCGCTTCGAGCTTGCCGGCGGACCAGACGAACGGTCCGACGAGCGTGCCGTCGTAGTTGCCATCGGCGTCGACGCCGTATCGAGTAGCAACGACGTCATCGAGGCCGAGCTTGTCAGCGAATGGCTTCACGAGGTCGTACGGGGTGGTCGTTGCCAAGACGATCGGCCGACCAGCTTCACGGTGAGCGGCAAACGACGCGTCGGCAAACGGCTGCACCATCGAAACGAGCCGGTCTGCTACTTGCTCGGCTGCGCCACTGACTGCTTGTTGGGACCGCCCCTTTGCCAGGGTGACCGCCTGACGAGCGAGCGCCATAGAGGGCAGCGTCTCGCCGATCGCGTTGAAGAGCCCGAATAAGAACTTTTCACCCGGGAACGGTTTGGATGAGAGTCCTGCGATGCGCATCGCGTCGGAGAACACTTCGCCCGATGCTCCAGAGAGAAGCGTGCGATCGAGGTCGAAGAAGGCGGCGCCGGCGCCGACGGTGCTGCTGGTCACGCCAGTACTCTACGAGCCACCACTGACCAGGGCATGAAAAATGGGAAAGACCCGGATGCGGGATCCGGGTCTCTCAACCTGGGAATGTCCGCTGATGGGGGATCAGCTTGTGGACTTCCCGACGAGTGGAACAATGGGGGGTGTTCACACGTCGACTTTTTGATTAGTCTTTATTACTCCTTTATTATGCACCTGACCGTGTGATCTGACAAGTAGATATAAACGATATCTGCTATCGTTTTGAGAGATGGATGTCCGGCAGTTGTCTACGCTCGTTGCGATCGCCGACCACGGCACCTTTTCTGCGGCGGCGCGATCGCTTTTCACCGTGCAATCGAACGTCTCCGCACACATCAATCGCCTCGAGAAGGAATTGGGCGTGATTCTGGTTGATCGAGCCCATGGCGGATTGACTGAAGAAGGTGCTCGCGTGGTCGAGCGAGCACGCCGCGTGTTGAACGAGATGGACGACATCGCCACCGACATGGCCAGCCGTCATGAAGACGTCTCCGGGCAGACCCGGCTCGGCGTCATCGGCACAACGGCTCGCTGGTTGATCCCCCAGATGTTGGGCCGACTGGGCCAAGATCACCCGGGCGTTAGGGCCGTCATCCAAGAAGGCGCAACGTCGGCGCTCGTCCCGAACGTCTTGAGCGGCCAACTCAACGCCGCAATAGTCCACCTGCCGATTGACGATGCAGAACTGGTGATCGAGCCGCTCTTTGCCGAAGACCTCTTCCTGCTCGCCGGCGAGAATCATCCGCTCGCCGGCCGCGACATAATTCCGCTACGCGACCTCGACCAGGTCCCGCTCCTACTTCCCCCAATGGGCTCAGCACTTCGCAAGGTACTCGAACGCGCTGCAGTGAATGCCGACATCACGCTTCGGGCGCAAGCCGAAATCGATGGGGTTCGCCTGCTCGCTTCGCTGGCATTCGACGGCTTCGGCGCGGCCATCGTTCCGGCAACAGCTGTGCCCACCTGGCTCAAGGGCTCGTTCGTGCGTATTTCGGTCCCTGAACTCCCTCGCCGTGTCGTCGCATTCGTCCGCCGCCGCCGCCCGAGCCCGAGCGCTCCGACAACCGCTGCACTAGAAATCCTTCAAGACCTGATCCAGCAAAACGGCCACAAGCAGCCAGGCGTTCACCCGGGGACCAGCGCAATCGCCCCGGCCCGAGGCGACTGACCACCGACCAGTTCGACCGGACCACGCTGGCCGCAGCCCCCACCGCGACCCCACCGCATCCCCCACCAGAGGACACTCGTCGGGTCGATGGCCTTGTACTGTTCGAAGAGATGACAACGGCGCCCTTGAAGAACGATCGATTCGGGACTGACCGGTTCGCGGCGTCGCGTGAAGTAGCAGGCCCGAGCGATCGATTCGGTCTCGACCGGCTGCGACCGTCGGCTGCTCACGCCGACGTTCGCGAATTCGGTGAACGTTCGGTGGTCTGGGTGGAGTTCGAGGACTCCAAAGAACTGATCCGCCTCACCTCCGGAACCTCCTCGCTACTCGAACGAGCGATCGACACCGCATGCAGTCAGCGCATGCCACTAGTCATGGTGATGACCTCGGCCGGCGCCGACATTGTCGAGGGCATCGCGGCGCTGCACGGATGGGGCCTTGTCGCCGCCGCCCTCACCCGATGCTCAGGTGTTGTGCCGACAGCGATCATCGTCGACGGGCCCGCAGTGTCTGGCCCCGCACTCTTGCTCGGACTCGCCGACATCGCGGTCATGACCAGCGAGAGCTATGCCTTCGTGCAGGGCCCCACGATGGTCGAGCAGTTCACCGGCGTGGCGATCTCGACAGACGAACTTGGCGGCGCCACCAACCACGCCCGGTACACCGGCGTCCCGAGTGCAGTCGTCGCCGACCGAGCTGCCGCTATCGAGACGGTCGAAACAATCCTGTCCTATCTCCCCGGCCACGTCGACGAGGAGCCCCCGCGATGGCCCTGCGACGACCCAGCCGACCGGCTCTGCCCCGAGGCCGGAATGGAGATTCCTGAGTCGTCCACCGGAAGCTACGACGTCCGCAAGGTCGCGGCAGCGATTGCCGACGAAGACTCAATTTTCGAACTGCGTGACCGCTGGGCCGCCAACGTGGTCACCGCCTTCGCCACCATCGATGGTCGCCCAGTCGGCATCGTAGCCAACCAGCCCATCTCGCTTGCCGGCACGCTCGACATTCCGGCCTCACAAAAGTCCGCTCGCTTCGTTTCGTTGTGCGACGCGTTCAACCTGCCAATCATCACGTTGGTCGACACGCCCGGTTTCTATCCGGGTAAGGATCTCGAGTGGCGGGGCATGATCCGGCACGGCGCACAACTCGTGTTCGCCTACGCCCAGGCAACCGTCCCCCGAATCTGCGTCATCTTGCGGAAAAGCTACGGCGGCGCATACATCGTCATGGACTCCAAGACGATGGGCAATGACCTCTGTCTCGCGTGGCCCTGGGCCGAGATCGCCGTGATGGGCGCTGGCCAGGCTGCAGCTATTCTCGCTCGCCGGTCGACACCCGAGGAGAAGGCCGAGTTCGAGCGCGACTACGCCGAGCGGTTGCTCAATCCGTACGTGGCTGCCGAGCGCGGGTTCATCGACGCCGTCATCGATCCGGCGGAAACCCGCCGCGAGATCTGTGCGGCGCTGTCGGTCCTCGAAGACAAGCGCGAAATGCTCATCCACCGCAAACACGGCAACTCGCCACTCTGACCGCGTCGATAACGACACTCGAATCGCTCTGTTCGCCGGATGCCTTGAGCCGCTCCGATACGTCTCACATGATGAGACGGCGCTCAAGAACTATGAAACGTTGTGGCGCTAGTTGGAGCAGTTCGATCGACGCGCAGTATCTTGATGAATTCGGACGTGGCGACCCCTCGTCCGTGCCTATCTGACCTGTTCGAGCCTGGAGGAAGCCATCGTGCCCGAAACCATCACCATCACCGACGATCGAACCGGAAAGACCGTGACGGTCCCCATCGAAGGTGGCGTGTTCCCGTCATCGGCGCTGCGTGAGCTCGATCCGACGCTCTACTGCTACGACCCCGCCTATTTGTCGACCGCATCGACCAAGTCGTCGATCACCTACCTCGATGGTGAGAACGGAGTGCTTCGCTACGGCGGTTATCCGATCGAGCAGCTCGCTGAGAAGTCGACCTACCTCGAAGTTGCCTACCTGTTGCTGAACGGCGAGTTGCCCAACACGGCGCAGCTCGCCGACTGGACGCACGACGTCACGCACCACACGTTCATCCACGAGAACATGCGCAAGAAGTTCGCCGAAGGCTTTCACTACGACGCACACCCCATGGGCATGTTCGTGTCAGCCATCGCTGCACTTGGCACCTTCTACACCGGCTCCAAAGACGTCACCGATCCAGAGCAGCGGAATATCCAGATCCGCCGCCTCATCGCGAAGAGCCCGACCATCGCTGCGATGTGTTACAAGTTCTCCGTCGGCCTGCCGTACAACCAGCCCAGCAACGAGCTGTCGTACGCCGCCAACTTCTTGAACATGATGTGGAAGATCGGCGACTACGAAGTCGACCCGATCCTCGAGCGAGCCATGGACGTCCTGTTCATCCTCCACGCTGACCACGAGCAGAACTGCGGCACGACCGCAATGCGCGTCATCGGT
>CAWUXP010000017.1:0-2918 GCA_963926495.1 Candidatus Ilumatobacter herschelensis | reverse complement strand
GCCTCGCCTTTGTCGGGGAAGAAGAAGTTCATCTCGGCGGGGGCTTCGGCCTCGGGCGTCAGCTGGAAGATGATCCGGATGCCGTCGACAACGAGCTCTTGGCCGGTCTCCATAATCGAAATCGTTGGTGGAATGAGCCCGACCGTGCCCGTCGGCGTGGCCTTGCCGAGCCCGCAGTCGACGTGCTGTAGCGGCCCGGCCGGGAGCGTCATGCCGAACTGGTAGGACGCACGGCGGCCCATTGCTGGGCCGGCAATGACGTTCTCGAAGACGGCCTCGCGCATGAACTGGTCAGGGGCGATGATCTGCACCTCGCCAGCCTTGACAGCGGCCTCGTCAATCACGCCGCGCACGCCACCGAAGTGATCGATGTGGCTGTGCGTATAGATCACCGCGGTGACGGGGCGTTCGCCGAGTTCGGCGTTAGCCAGGTCGAGGCATGCCCGAGCACACGCTTCGCTGGTCAGCGGGTCGATGATGACCCAGCCGCGATCGCCAGCGAGAAAGCTGATGTTCGAGATGTCGTAGCCACGTGCCTGCCACAGGCCGGGGGCAACTTCGAACAGGCCGTGTACCGCATTCAGCCGGGCTTGGTGCCAGAGGCTGGCGTGGACCGAACTCGGAGCGATCTCAGACTCGCGCACGAAGTCGTGTCGGCTGATGTCCCAGACGGTGCGCCCGTGTTCTTCGATCAGTCCGGTCTCGTGCGTCGCGATCAGACCGCGGTTGGCTCGTTCGGTGTCGGCTGGGTCGGCAGTGAACTGGCTTGCTGACGCCGCGAGGATGTCGAGTGTGTGCTGCGTCGGTGGTTTCGGAGAAGCGGCCATCCAAGGATGCTGACACGTCGGATGGCCTGGCGGCGAAATCGCCATCGAGTGGGCGAGCGGTCGGCGAGCAGCGGGTTGGAAGATGAGGGGTCGTTGGCAGCAATCAGGACTCGACCTCGGTCGACAGTTGACCGCGTTGTACGGTCGGGGACGTGAAGACCCGCCAACTTCTGTCTCTCTCGATCGCTGCTGCGCTGGGTGTTGCAGCCTGCACCGGCAGCGACGATGAGCGTGGCTCTCCAGCCGCCGAGCCGCCCGTGACTGAAGCACCGGCGCCCATCACCGAGCCGGTGCCAGACGCTGACCCGGTCGTGACCGAGCCGGCGCCGCTCGACACGGAGCCGGAACCCGAGCCCGAACCGACCGCCTACGATTTTGCTGCGGTCGAACCGATTGTGCAGGCGTTCGTTGACGACCGCGGCCTGAATGGCGCGGGCCTCGTGATCGTCGATGCTGACGACGGCGTGATCCTCGAGCGGTACTGGGGCGAGTTTGGCCCGGAACGTTCCTCACTCATTGCGTCGTCGAGCAAGATGCTCGTAGCTGGCGTGCTGCTGAGCCTGCAGGACGATGGACTGCTCGACATCGACGCGCCGGTTGCTGACGCCGTCGACTGGGGGTCGGGCAACCCGGAGATCACGCCGGCGCAGCTCCTGTCGAACAGCTCGGGTCTGCTCGGGTTGTTCCCGGACTTCGGCTACGTGCCGTATATCTGTCAGTTCCTCCCGACGGGCACCCTGCAGGACTGTGCCGAGAGCATCTTCACTTCGCCGGACGACGACGGCGCGATTACGGGGCCCGACGTCGCGTTTAACTACGGCGGCGCACAGTGGCAAGTAGCTGGCGCCGTGGCCGAAGCGGTGTCTGGCAAGTCCTGGGCCAAACTGATCGACGAGACCTACGTCCAGCCGTGCGGTGTCGACTCGCTGGCGTTCAACAACCACTTCACACAGATGGGTGAAGGCTTCAGCTACCCGGTCGAGTTCAACTCCGACCCGTCGACGTTGATCGTCACCGACAATCCGAACCTCGAAGGCGGCGCATACATTACGGCCCCCGACTACGGCCAACTGCTGCTCATGCATCTGCGGGGTGGCCGGTGTGGCGACGAGCAGGTGCTCTCCCAGGATGCACTCGACACGATGCACGCCGACCGGATTGCTGCGGCTTACGACGGCTCAGCCGGTGGTGCCGGAACGGGGTACGGCATGGGCTGGTGGATCGACCGTGCAAGTGGTCGAATCAGCGACGCCGGCGCCTACGGCACCGTCCCGTGGCTCGATCTGGAAGACGGCTACGGCGCATACCTCGTCGTTGAGTCGACGGCCGGTGACGGCAACGCCCTCGCTGACCAGCTGTATGGCATCGTGGACGACGCTGTCAACGCAGCCTGATCGATTGCGCGACGACATGACCGACAACATCACCTTCTACGACGAAATCGAGAGCTACTGCGCGCAGCTGAGCACAGCGCCCGGCGGCTCGATCGACCTCCACGTTTCGACCAAGGCGGCCACGTTCGACGTGGTCGTCGAACGGTGGGGCGGCGAACGCGACGTCGTGTGGAAGTCGCTCGGCAACCCGGGCGTGTCGACGCTGCCACCACGTGATGCCGACAGCAACGGATGCGGCTGGCCGGCCTCGCTGTCGATTGCTGCCGACCCAACCTGGCGGTCGGGCTTCTATCTCGTGACGGTCACTGCGGCGGGCGCTGCGCCCGGCCGTGACGTGGCGTACTGCGGCTTTGTTGTCACCGGCAACCCGGACGACCGGGCGGGCGCTGTGCTCATGCTGTCGACGAATACCTGGAACGCGTACAACACGTGGGGTGGCAAGAGCCTCTACACCGGTGGCAAACAGGTGAGCTTCGAGCGGCCGTGGAGCCGCGGGATGCTCAGCCGGCCGGAGGTTGATCGGGACGATCGCAAGTCACGGCCGACGCGCTGGGGCGAAGAGCCCGACGTCAACGGCGACTGCTTCCAGGAGTACCGGTTCGCGCACGGCTACCCGGCAGCGATCGGCTCGACCGGATGGTTTGCCCACGAGCGACGATTCGCCGAGTGGGCCGAACGAGCTGGCTACCGGTTCGAC
>CAWUXP010000016.1:0-7804 GCA_963926495.1 Candidatus Ilumatobacter herschelensis | reverse complement strand
TGGCATCGACGAGTCGTTTCCGATGGACGCAGCCACGCAGCACCGCTTTCTCAACGGCCTCGATGACATCGGCATCACGATGACGCACATCGACAAAATTGCGAGCTTCGAGAACAGCCGCCCTGGCTGGCTCGGCTGTGTTTCAGTTGGGGTCTGACCCCAACTGAAACGGGGTGATCGGCCAGAATCGTGCGATGGCAGACATCCACGGCACATCCGCTCCCGAATACGGCAAGCTCGGTGAGCTACTGAGCAGCACAATTGACAACGGCAAAGACGTCGGCGCGTCGGTCTCGGTCACCGTCGACGGTGAAACCGTCGTCGACATCTGGGGCGGCTGGGCCGACGAGGCCAAGACCACCCCGTGGTCTGAGCACACGATCGTCAACGTCTGGTCGACTACCAAAACAATGACTTTCCTCGCGGCGTTGATTCTCGCTGAGCGCGGCCAGCTTGATTTCCACGAGAAGGTGGCGACCTATTGGCCAGAATTCGCCCAGAACGGCAAGGCTGACATCGAAGTCCGCCACCTGATGGGCCACACGTCCGGCGTCAGTGCCTGGGAACAGCCCGTCACCACCGAGGACATCTACGACTGGGAGAAGTCAACGTCGATGCTCGCTGCGCAGGCTCCGTGGTGGACACCGGGCGAAGGCTCTGGCTACCACGCACTCAATCAGGGCCATTTAATCGGCGAGGTCATCCGCCGCATCGACGGCCGAATGCTCGGTGACTTTTTTGCCGAGGAAATAGCGCGTCCCCTCGGGGCCGACTTTCACATCGGGCTCGACCCGGCCGAATTCGACCGGGTGTCGAATGTGATTCCGCCGCCGCCGCTTGATTTCGACCTCGCAGCACTCGACCCCAACGGTGTGCTGATCAAGACCTTCACCGGCCCCGCACCGGGCGCCGAAACGGCGTGGACGCCCGAGTGGCGCCAGGCCTGCATCGGCGCAGCCAACGGCCACGGCAACGCCCGCTCGGTTGCGCGCGTCCAGGCCATCGTTGCCAACGGTGGCACCGTCGACGGGGTCTCGCTCCTGTCTGCCGAAACGATCCAGATGATCTTCGAAGAACAGGCCCACGGTGTCGACCAGGTGCTCGGCCTCCCGGTGCGCTTCGGGATGGGCTACGCCCTGCACTCCGAAGCAGTCCCGTACCTTCCAGAGGGCAACTACGCCTACTGGGGCGGTTGGGGCGGATCGTCGATCATTGTCGACATCGACCGCAAGATCAGCTTCGCCTACGTGATGAACCGGATGGACGAAGGGCTGCTTGGCGACATGCGCGGTATCAACCTCGCTCGAGAGGTCTTCAAGCGCTGATCAGCGCAGCCTGAGCGTCAGATCTTGACGACCATCTTGCCGGTATTGGCACCAGCGAGGAGCCCAATAAACGCTTCGCCGGCATTCTCGATGCCATCGATAACCGTTTCGTCATGCTTGATCGTGCCGTCGGCAAGCCATCCGCCGACCTCGGTGATGAAGTCCTGCATCATGTCCCAGTGATCGCTCACGATGAAGCCACGCAGGTTCAGTCGCTTGCCGATTGCCAGTGACATGTTGTTCGGGCCCGGTGCCGGCTCGGTGTTGTTGTATGCCGAGATCGCTCCGCACAGCGCGACGCGACCCATCGGGTTCAGGGCGTGTATCGCTGCCTGCAGGTGCTCGCCGCCAACGTTGTCGAAGTAGACATCGATGCCGTCAGGTGCCGCTGCGAACAACTGCTTGGCGACAGGACCGGACTTGTAATTGAAAGCCGAGTCGTAGCCGAGTACGTCGGTCAGCCACGCAACCTTGTCGTCGGAGCCTGCCGAACCAATGACACGTGAAGCGCCCTTCAGCTTCGCGAGTTGTCCAACGAGTGAGCCAACAGCTCCGGCTGCACCGGACACGAACACAGCGTCGCCTTCCTTGAACGACGCAACGTCGAGCAGCCCGGCGTAGGCAGTCATTCCTGGCATGCCGAGGACGCCGAGGTTCGCCGACAGCGAAACCCCATCAATCACCGCGGCCTGCTGGACAGCCGAGCCTTGGACAATGGCAATCTCACGCCAGCCGAGATTGTGGACAACCTGGCTGCCGACCGGCACTGTGGCCGACTTCGATTCGATGACTTCGCCCACGGCACCGCCTTCGAGTGGCTGACCGATCTGGAACGGCGCCACGTACGACTTGACGTCATTCATGCGGCCCCGCATGTACGGGTCGACGGACATGAAACGGTTGGCAATCATGACCTCACCGTCTTGGAGTTCCCGGACGAGCGATTCCGCAACTTCGAAGTTCTCAAGTACCGGAGCGCCATTCGGGCGGGAGGCGAGATTGACGTGGCGGGAGGTGCGGGTCATAGCCCGACCATACCCAAATCGAGCAGCACTCAACCGGTCGGCTCCACACCTTCTCAAAGTCCGCTCAAAGTCCGCTCGAAGTCCGCAGCGCGCCAGTTACGTTGCCAAGCATGGCCGATGCATACTCCGCTGTTGAGCAACGACTGGGTCTCCACCTGACGGAATGGGTGGGCCACTGGCCGCCACTGGCAGACGGCATCACTGTGGTTGGCGACCCGTCCCGGCTGCAGCCCAGCTGGGACGGCTCGATTCGCAAGTTGCTCGGTGTTGGAAACGGGCGGGCGACGATCATCGCCGTCCCGCCACTCCAGGTTGACGCCGTAGCTGCAGCGCTATCGGATGGGCCTGACCGAGCTGGGCTCGGAGACGAACTTGGCGCGATCCTCGGCATAGGCCCGGCTCGCTTCGGCGCCGGCGTGTTCCGATCGACAACAGCTGTCGACCCGACAATCGAAGCCCTCGGAGAGTGGGTCACCACACAAACCTCCGACCTCCCGCCCTGGCTCGCTCCATTCAATGGCCCTCGTCTCGTGGCTCGTAACGATGCGGGTGAGGTGATTGCGGCCGTCGGCATCAAGATTCATGACCGCTACGGGTACGAACTCTCCGTGGTCACCGAAGCAGAAGCCCGGGGCCGAGGCTTCGCTCGACGCCTCGTGGCAACTGCAGCACGCTGGGTGCTCGAAGACGGTGCGATTCCGACGTACCTGCACGAACCAAGCAATCTTGCAAGCGCTCACGTCGCCGATGCGGTCGGCTTCGCTGATGTTGGCTGGACCGTCCACGGTCTCTGGCCGCGCAGCTGACCACATCACGACCAGAGTTGCGAATGGGGTCAGGCCCCTTTCGCAACTATCTGGCTGAGTGCGCTGACAGGATGTGAGCCACAGCCATTGTCAGCTTGCGGGCCGTCGGGACGTGCAAGTATTCGTTGGGCCCATGGGCATTGGCATCCGGCCCAAGCACACCGGTGATCACGAATTGTGCCTTCGGAAACTTTTCGCCGAGCATCCCCATGAATGGGATCGACCCGCCCTCGCCGAAGTTCCGTGCTGGCTGCCCAAATGCTGCGATCGACGCAGCATCAAGCGCATCTGCCAGCCAGGGCGCAGTTGCGGGTGCGTCCCAGCCGGGAGCCCCGTCGACGTTCGAGAACGAAACACGAGCACCGTACGGCGGATCGGCTTCCAACGCCGCGGTGATCGCTGCCGCCGCTGCCCTTGGATCAGCAGTCGGAGGAAGTCGGAACGAAAGCTTGAGCGACGTCGACGGCCGAAGTACGTTACCGGCCCGATTCGTGGGCGGCAGGCCGTCTGCGCCGACGACGCTCAGCGTGCCGTACCAGGTGCGAGCAAGCAGTTGTGCGGCGGGGTCGTCGACCGCTGCCCGGGCACCCTCGACCAGCGGATAGTTGTCGGCATAGGCGCCTATCAGCGGTGCAGTTTCATTTGCTTCCGCAATACGGCCCGGTGGAATCTCGGCGATGAGTTCGGGCAACAACATCGCTCCGGTCGCCGAATCCTCGACACGGTCGAGCAGCGAACGGATGATGCGGAACGACGACGGAATCATGCCCGACACATCGCCCGAGTGCAGTCCATCGGTCACGATGTCGACGGCCAGGGTGCCCATCACCATGCCGCGCAGAGACGTGGTGACCCACATGCGTTCGTAGTCGACGCACCCCGAGTCGAGACACACCACAAGGCTGGGCGTGCCGATCGTGTCGGTGAGCGCTTCGATATACGCAGGAAGATCCGGTGAGCCCGACTCCTCGCTTGCTTCGATCAGCACAACACAGCGATTGTGGGCTCCTCCGGCAGCCTGCGTGGCCTCGATGGCGGTCAGGCTGGCAAACGCTGCGTAGCCGTCGTCGGCGCCACCACGCCCGTACAGCCGATCGCCCTTGAGTACAGGCGTCCACGGCCCAAGATCGTCCCGCCATCCTTCCATTTCCGGTTGCTTGTCGAGGTGCCCGTACAGCAGCACTGGGTCATCGTTTGAGCCACCGTTGCAGGCCGGAACGTCGACCACGATCATTGGCGTTCGCTCCGGCAGCTCCATCACTTCGACCGTCATCCCGGGAATCGGCCGGGCTCGGCACCATCCGGCAATCAGCTCAACGGCCTGAGCCATAAAGCCATTTTCACGCCATTCAGGGTCGAAGTCCGGCGACACGTTCGGGATCGCGATGTACTCGTGTAACAGCGGAACAATCCCAACCCACGCATCGTTGGCATGGTCACGGATGATGTCAGCAGGCGAAGACTCGGTCAGCGTCACCCAGTGAACAGTACCGGTCACGCTGCGCCTGGCACGGTGTGACCGAGTGTTTACTCACCACCATTCGCTCAGCCGTTGGAGAACTGAAACCCGCAGTTGGGAAGAGTGAAGTTGTCGAGTCGGAGCGATGCGATCCCTGAGTCGGTTGCTGCGTCCTGCAACTCCGGCTCAGCGAAGATCCCCTGGATGTTTGCGAGATCGTCGGCATTCCGAATTTTGGTGAATGCCTCAACGAGTGCCGGCGTCAGTCGTGCTGTGCCGTCAGCAACGGCGCGGATCTCGTCATCGATGCCCGGCGGGGCGACGGCCGCAGCGCGATCGTAGGCCGCCAACGTTTCCGGGAGTAGTGCCTCGATCTCGCCGGCGAGCGAGGCAAATGCGGCAATGGTGTCAGCCTCGGACATGCCTTCCGGGTCTGCGGCGACTCGCTGCAAGATCTCGTTCGTCGACGCCGTGGTCTGATCCGACAGGTCTTGGACGACCTGCAGCTCGGCACAGGTCTGGTCGATGTCGCCAGCATCTCCCGCTGCGCGCTCGGGAACCGTGGTGGACACAATCGAAGCGGTCGGGCTCGGAGCAGCCTCCGATCCGGACTCGCTTCCACCACAGCCTGCGACCAAGAACACGATCGATGCGGACATGGCGAGCAGACGCTGGAACTTCACGTTGCGAGACGCTACCCATCTCGACCGATCCGCCAACGTCTTCCACCTCATGCGGACCTGACGCGCTCGTCTACTCTCAGCGTCATGCCTTTGACTGGAGAATACGTTCCGAGCACCATGGACTGGGTCCGCGAACAGGTCGACACCTACGAAGCAACAAACGGCCGCGAAGCAAACACGCTGCGCGAGACCGGAATCCCCATCATCGTCGTCACCACCAAAGGTGCAAGCAGCGGCAACGTTCGCAAGTTCGCACTGATGCGCGTCGAGCACAAAGGCGAGTACGCACTCGTCGCGTCGATCGGCGGCGCCCCGCAGAACCCGTCGTGGTTCCACAATCTCGTGGCCGAACCGCTCTGCGAGATCCAAGATGGGCCAGCACCCGCCGACTACACCACCTCCATTGTCGAAGGCGACGAGCGCCAGGCGTGGTGGGACCGAGCAGTCGAGGTCTTCCCGACCTACGCCCAGTACGCAGAGAAAACTGACCGCACCATTCCGGTCTTCGTCGCCCGCCCCAACTAACGATCAGGTCCCGCGGATCTGACAGGGTCACTGGGTGACCGCTGTACAAACGGAGAGCCAGCAGCCTGCGAATGCCATCACTGTTCGGCCCTTCCGCCTGCTGTGGCTCAACAACCTCACCTTTTTCCTTGTCTCCAACGCGCAACGGTTCGTCTTCGGGTGGCTGGTCCTCGACGGCCTGAACCGGAGCGAAAGCGATCAGGGCATTGTGGTGTTCACGCTTGGACTCCCGGCAGCGTTACTCGTCCTGCAGGCTGGGGCCTGGGCCGACCGATGGGACCGCCGACGGATGCTGATCTGGACCCAGGTCACCGGTGGCGCCGTGATGGCCGCAACAGCGCTGTTGGTTCGTGCCGACACGATCTCGTTCGGCTGGGTCATCGTGATGACCTTGTTTGCCGGTGCCGCTTCAGCCATCGGCCAGCCGGTCCGTTCGTCCCTCATCCCCGTGCTCGTGGCGAAAGAACAGCTGTTCAGCGCGATCGCCGTGAACGCCATTGCAATGACGCTGTCGCTGATCCTTGGGCCGGTGCTCGCCAAGGTCGTTGGTGATCAGTACGGGTTCGACGGAGCATTCTGGTTCCAGTCCGGCCTGATGTTCGCCGGCGTCATCTTTCTTTTGCGGCTCGAGGTTCCGCCGCACGTTGACCTGCGGCCGAAGCGACCAATCATTGCCGACATGAAGGAGGCCCTTGGTCACGTCCTCGGCGACGCCAACCTGCGGGTCCTGTTCGGCCTGCTGGTCATGGCCAGCCTCACTGTCAACCCTGCGGTCATGGTCACGCTGCAGGCCCACGTCAAAGACGGTCTGGGTCGAACCGCTGGCGATGCCGCCCTGCCCTTCGCGCTCATGGGCATTGGCATCGCAATCAGCTCGGTCGTGGTGATGCGCAAGGGCGATATGAAACAGAAAGGCGCAGCCTTCCATCGTGCACTGATCTGCGGTTCAACCATCACCATTCTGACCGGTCGCACCACGACTTCTGGCAGGTTCTGGTCCTCGCCTTCTTCATGGGCCTGGCTGGCGGGTTCTACATCAACATGAACCAGGGGCTCATCCAGGCCAACACGCCGCAGCCGCTGATGGGCCGCGTCATGGGACTCTACGCTCTGACATCCTTCGGCATCATGCCGTTCGGTGCGCTGATTCTCGGGGCCATCGCCACGTGGACGAGCACAGGCGCAGCGATCAGCGGTGCCGCGTTAATCAGCCTGATCGGCGTGATCACCACGTACGTGAGCCAGCGCGGATTGCGCGAACTCAGTTAAAAGCCAGCGCGAAGCCCGCTATGGGCCAGATCGGCGTCAGGACATGGACGGCGCCAGCGTGGCGGCCGCCTTGATGTCGTCGCCGAAAGATTCGAGCTGCTCGAGACGCTTGTCGTTCGAGAACACGTCGACCGCTTTAGTCGGCTCCATCTTCATCATCCGCTGCAGGATGCGAACCTGGGTGACTTGGTTGTACTCAGACAGCGTGATCGCCCAGCCGTCACGGCCAGCGCGAGCTGTTCGGCCAGAACGGTGGAGGTAGTCCTTGACGTCTTTGGCCGGCTCGTAATGGATAACTGCACCGATGTCGTCAATGTCGATACCGCGGGCGGCAACGTCGGTGGCGACGAGAATCTGCAGCTTGCCTTCGGCGAAGGAGCGCATCACGCGCTCACGTGTCTTTTGCTGGAGATCACCGTGAATCGCCATAGCGTCGATGCCGAGTTCTTGGAGCCGTTCAGTGGCCTTGTCGCACTGCCGCTTGGTCTGACAGAACACGATCAGCTTCGGAATGCCTCGAGCGATGGCGCCAATGACCTTGTCACGATCCATATGGTGGATGCCAAGAAACAGGTGGCTCATGTTGCCGACCGTGTCGGTTGCCTCGTCGATGGCCACCGTCACCGGATCGGTTTGATACGCCCGGATAAGGTGCCCGACGTCGCCGTCGAGCGTTGCCGAGAACAGCATGGTCTGGTTGCGGTTGATGCAA
>CAWUXP010000015.1:0-8375 GCA_963926495.1 Candidatus Ilumatobacter herschelensis | reverse complement strand
TATCCGGACCCTGACTGGACCCCTGAGACCGCAACGTCCAGTGGCTCCGGTGACTGGTGGGAGTTGCCGCACTCAGACGACGATCCCTACGTCTAACTCCCACTCCCACTCCCACTCCCGTCGGGTCGTGGGTGGACTTTCCAGCAGGTTGTCTGATCGGCAGGTTGTCTGGTCGAAGGTAACGAGAGCATCGATCCGGCCTGCGGCCCTGGATCGGGCCCTTCGGTTCGATCTACTCCTGCCATCTCCTGCCATCTCCTGCCATCTGCTCCACCTTTGTAGGCCCCGAGGCTGCGAACAATGCGCGGAACTCGGTGGTGATGCGTCGGCTGAGGTGCACTGAGCAAGTAGAAAGGGCGGTTGATGAGTGAGCCAATGATTCTTCCCGGTTGTGAGCCACTGAGCCATGACGGCAGCCGCAACGCTGGCGTGCTGGTGATTCACGGTTTCACCGGTAACCCGTCGTCGCTTCGCGCTCAAGCCGATTCGTTCGCCGAGCTCGGTTATCACGTCGAGCTGCCGCGGCTGCCCGGCCACGGCACGACCATCGACGACATGTTGGCGACCAACTGGGCTGACTGGTCGGGTGAGGTCGAAGCTGCCTACCAGCGCCTCGCAGCGCGTACTGCCAACATCGTCGTCATGGGCCTCAGCATGGGTGGCACGCTCACCCTGTGGGCAGCATTGCAGCACCCCGATGTGGCTGGCCTCGTTCTTGTCAATCCGGCAGCTGCGAATCAGGCCGACGACGCACGGGCGATGATTCAGGAGATGGTCGAGGACGGCATGGCCGTGGCGCCTGGAATCGGTTCCGACATCGCTGACCCCGATGCGACCGAGATTGCCTACGAAGGAACGCCGCTCGTGCCGCTGCTCTCGCTGTATAACGATGGCATTGCGCCTATTACTGATCGTTACGGCGACCTCGCTATGCCGATCCTGCTCTACACCTCGAAAAATGATCACGTGGTGCCACCTGCAGCGAGTGACCACTTGGCAGCGACCGCTGGCGGCGCAGTCGATCACGTGCTGCTTGAGCGGAGCTTCCACGTTGCCACGCAGGACTATGACGCCGCCGACATCACCGCCGGTGCTGCAGCCTTCGTTGCACGAGTGACCGGAGCATGACATGAGCCTGTTGAGCAGCATCCCGTCGCCGTCGTTCAATTCCTTCGACATTGGTCCACTCAGCCTGAACATCTACGGGTTGGCCATTGCCTGTGGTGTGATTGCCGCGGTCTGGCTGTTCGGCAAGCGTCTCGAAGAGCGCAACGCCGGCACGGCAGATGATGCGAGCTCGATTGCGGTCTGGGCAGTCATTGCCGGGGTGATCGGAGCGCGTCTCTATCACGTGGTCACCGACTGGGATCGCTTCACCGACAACTACGCAGCCATCCCGAAGTTGTGGGAAGGCGGCCTCGGGATTCCGGGCGGTCTCGCTGCTGGCATTCCGGTCGGGCTGCTCATTGCGAAGCGGAAGGGCATCAGCATGCCGATGGCGGCCACATGCGCTGCGCCGGCAATCCCGCTCGCACAGGCGATTGGACGCCTTGGTAACTACTTCAACCAAGAGCTTTACGGCAAGGCAACGAACCTGCCGTGGGCACTTGAAATCGATGACGCCCACCTCCTCGACGGCTATGCCCCAGGCACCACGTTCCATCCGACGTTCCTCTACGAACTGCTGTGGAGCTTGGCGCTGTGTGGCGTCTTGCTGTGGATCGATCGCAAGTGGCGGCCGGGCCTCGGCCAGCTCATGGCGATGTACATCATCGGCTATGGAATCGGTCGGTTCTGGGTCGAGGGACTCCGCATTGATCGGGCTGATGAACTTGTTGGCCTGCGGTGGAACCAATGGGTCGCGATTGCCATGGTCGTGGGCGGCAGCGTTGCTCTCGCCGTGATGCGCCGTCATCCGATCCTCGATGAGACCGATGTCGTCGACAACGACGCAGCTCTCGAACCTGCAATCGCTGACCCCGACGACTGATCGACCTGTGCGCACATTCTGTGTGAGCGATTGCGGCGTCGTCGCCCAGATCTGCTCGCACAAAAGCTGGCCCGCGTTTTGTGCGAGCAGAAGCGGCGTCGGTTTCTGCTATCGCTCACACAAAAAATACTGATCGACCGGCCGTGCGCGGTGGGATGGGGCGGGGTGATTTAGCTGCCGGAAACTTGGCGGACGTCGGGGATCTGGTTGGCGAGGACCGCGGCGGCGTCGGCTGAGAGTTTGTCGTCGGTGATCAAGACGTCGGCATCGCTCAGGTTGGCGAAGGAACTGAGGCCAGTGACGCCCCACTTGCTGTGATCAGCGAGGACAATCTTGCGTCCCGAGGCCTGGATAAACGCTCGGTTCGTGTCCGATTCCAAGATGTTTGGCGTGGTGAAACCGGCCCGTTCGCTCATGCCGTGCACCCCAATGAACAAGGTGTCGACATGGAGTGCAGCAAGTGCGGTGGCCGCGATCGGGCCGACGAGCGCATCGCTGGGCGTTCGGACACCACCGGTGAGGATGATGTTTCGATCGGCGCGCCAGAACTCGTTAAACACTTCGGCAACGCGCATGCTGTTGGTGACGACGGTCAGGTTTGGGATTGCAGCGAGTTCGCCGGCGAGCCGCCAAGTGGTGGTGCCGGCCATGAGGCCGATCGTTGCGCCGCCCCGGACGAACTCGGCAGCGGCCCGGGCAATGGCTTGCTTCTCGGCTGTCTGCGTATTCGATTTGGCGTCGAAGCTGGGCTGATCGGCGGCATGGTCGGTTGAGACCTTCGCACCGCCGTGCACTTTGACGAGAGCACCGGCTTCGTCGAGCACATCGAGATCTCGCCGGATGGTCATGTCGCTGACATCCAGCAGCGTGGCGAGTTCGGTGACCCGAACAGAACCGCGTGTTCGAACTTCGGACACGATGAGATCATGGCGTTCCTGTGCCAGCGACCGGGAGACCGGGAAAATGTTGGTCGCCAAGTTCATATCGGTGTTCATGTGCGCCATCTTCTCGCAAGAATGCGTCGAAATCAACAGCTCTACACAGACTGTGTCTGGAATACGCGCAGACCATGTGATCGTTCGCACACCGGAGTGCAGTCATTCGGACATCTTTTCGGACATCCCTATGAAGAGTCCGCCGCTGCCCGTTCTTTATGATGCGTCACTGTGATGATTCGCCTCTCCGCTGGTGCCAACATGAACGCAGCGACGGATGTCGTCGTTGATACCTCGACTGGCGCCCCGACGATCGTGCACTGGGGTGCATCGCTCGGTGTTGACGTCGACCTGGACACGGTGCTCCCCGCGCTCAGCCGGCCGATCGTGCACGGGACCTTCGACGAGATCGCACCAATTTCGGTTGTTCCCGAACACGGCTCGGGGTGGACCGGGCGCCCCGGGCTGCTCGGTCGCCGTGGTGGCGGCAAAGCCTGGGCGCCTCGCTTCTCGAACCCGACGCACACCCTTGACGGCAACTCACTGTCGGTTCATTCCACCGATGACGTCGCCGGCCTCGCACTCAACGTCACCATCGTGCTCGACGACGTACTCCATGTCTGGGTGACCATCAGCAACACTGCGGATCGCCGCTACAGCCTCGATGGGCTGACCGTCACGTTGCCGGTTGCTCAACAGGCTGGTGAACTCCTCAGCTTCGAAGGCCGCTGGTCCCGAGAGTTTCATCCCGTCCGGAGCGACTGGACCAACGGATCGCTGCTCGTCGAGAACCGACGCGGTCGAACCTCACATGAGTATCCCCCCGTCATATTCTTCGGGCAGCGCGGTTTTAACGAGTGGGCTGGTGAGGTGTGGGGCGCTCACGTTGCATGGAGCGGTAACCACACGATGCTTGCCGAGCGGCTCCCTGATGGGCGTCGCTACATCCAGGCCGGCGAACTGCTACACCCCGGCGAGATTGTCCTCGAACCCGGCCAGTCCTACACCACACCGGAGACCATCGCGGTGTACTCACCGCAGGGCCTCACGCCCGCAACGCACGGCTTCCACCGGTCGTTGCGCGCCCGGTCGAACCATCCCGTCAAGCCGCGTCCGGTCTTGCTCAACACGTGGGAAGCGGTCTACTTCGACCACGAGACCGAGAAGCTCAAGGCACTCGCCGACGCCGCTGTCGACCTGGGTATCGAACGGTTCGTGCTCGACGACGGCTGGTTCGGCTCCCGCCGCGACGACACCACAAGCCTGGGCGACTGGTGGGTTTCGGAGAGCGTCTACCCCGATGGGCTCGAACCGCTCATCAGCCACGTCACCGGGCTTGGTATGGAGTTTGGCATTTGGGTCGAGCCGGAAATGGTCAACCCTGACAGCGATATCTTCCGTGCACACCCCGACTGGGTGTTGACCACCGACGGATACGAACCGGTGCTGGGCCGACAACAACTCGTGCTCGACCTCGGCAACCGCGAGGCGTTCACATTTATCTACGACTGCCTGGACAAGCTGCTTGGCGACCACGACATCTGCTTCGTGAAGTGGGACATGAACCGTGACCACATTCAAGGTGCGAACCAGCACGGTGCGGCCGGAACCAATGCCCAGACCATGGCGCTGTATCACCTGATCGACAAGCTGCGCCGGGCACACCCGAACGTTGAGTTCGAGTCGTGTGCGTCAGGTGGCGGCCGCATCGATCACGAAATATTGAAGCGCACCGAGCGCGTCTGGACCAGCGACTGCAACGACGCGCTCGAACGTCAGGTCATCCAGCGCGGCGCGTCGATGCTGATCCCGCCTGAGCTGATGGGCAGCCACATCGGGCCCACCAGATCGCACACCACAGGGCGCACACAGACGCTGTCGTTCAGGGCGGCTACGGCCATGTTCGGGCATCTCGGTGTCGAGTGGAACGTCACCAAGCTGACCGACGAGGAGCGTCTGGCGCTCCGCGCCGTCATTGCTCTGCACAAGGAGCACCGCGAGTTGTTCCACAACGGCGACTACGTGCGTTTCGATTCGGATGCGCAGTTCAACGCTGTCGGGGTCTATGCCGCAGACCGGAGCGAAGGCATTGTGTCGTTCGCTCAGCTCACCACGGCGCCGAGCCAGACGCCGCCGCCGCTGCGGCTCCCTGGCCTCGACGTCGACGCCATTTACCGGATCGAACACCTGGGCATCCCGTACGAGAGATGGGGTGCGGCGCGGACCCAGCCCGGCTGGCTGACCGACGGCGCACTCCTCACCGGCCGGCAGCTCGCTGCGCACGGCGTGCAGCCTCCGACGCTGCACCCTGAGTCAGCGGTGCTCTTCAAGCTCACACGGCAGTAGCCGATCGCCCGGGAAGTGCACTGCTGCGACGGCAACATTCGTCAGGTCGTCGCTGACAGTCCTGACGAGCTACGTTGGCGAGGTGAACGCCGTTCTCGTCGACTCACGACGGGCGTGGCTGACCGTCGTTGCAGCATTTCTCGCATCAGGCGTCACGCTCGGCGTTGCCTACAGCTTCGGAGCTTTCTTTGAGGCCATGAGCGAAGAGTTTGGAGCGGCGAAGAGTGCGACCGCAGTGATCTTCGGGATCACTACGTTTCTCTTCTTCTCGCTCAGCATCTTCACCGGCCGACTGTCGGATCGATTTGGCCCGCGGATCGTCTTGGTCATCGGTGCGGTAGCGATGCTCGTTGGCTTACTCGCTACGAGCCGTGTGCAGTCGCTCGGTCTGGGCTACGTCACCTACGGGGCGGGCGTTGGCATTGCTGCAGCGTGTGGATACGTGCCGATGGTTGCTGTGGTCGGCGGCTGGTTCGTTGAGAAACGAGCGGTCGCTGTTGGGCTGGCGGTTGCCGGAATCGGTGTGGGCACGTTGGTGCTGTCGCCAGTGTCCGCTGCGTTGATCAATCGGTGGGGTTGGCGAGACACGTACGTCTTCTTTGCAATCGGCGGCGCCAGCGTCCTCCTGCTCTGTATCCCGCTGATCGACCGACCGCCGGGCGACGGAACGCCGCAGCCGTCCCGATTCGCCGATGCGCTCGCGAGCCCCGTGTTCCGCCGCATCGCGATGTCTGCGACTGCGCTGGGGTTGGCGCTGTTCGTTCCGTTCGTTTTTGTCGGTCAGTACGCAAAGGAACGTGGCATCGGCTCGGTGCAGGCCGCCGTGCTCGTCGGCGTCCTGGGTGGTTCGAGCGTCGTGTCACGCGTGGGCTTTGGGTCGCTCGTTAAGCGGTTCGGGTCATTCCGGCTGTATCGGGCGTGCTTGGCGGTCCTCGGTGGCAGTTTCCTGATTTGGTTCGTTGCTGGGAGTTCCTACGCAGTGCTCGTCGTGTTCGTGCTCGTGCTGGGCATCGGCTACGGCGGATTCGTCGCGCTCAGCCCGATCGTCGTCTCCGACCGGTTGGGTGTTGCCGGGCTCGGCTCAATCCTTGGCCTGCTGTACACGTCTCCTGGTGTCGGTGCGCTCATTGGAACGCCGTTCGCTGGCTGGGTCATTGATCAGACGGGCGGCTACCGGTGGACGATCGCCATCTGCTTTGCGTGTACAAGTGTGTCGGTGGCGTTGCTCAGCGGTCTGCCGGTCGACGTGTCGGGACGCCTCGATCGGGCACCCGACGCACGCGGCTGACTCAGCTGATCGTCGACTGAAACTTCCGCATCAGCCACGGCCCGGCCTCGACCGGTTCATGCCTCGGCGCAGTTCCTGGCTCGACACACGTCGGGAGACACTCGATCGTGGCATCCCAGTTCGCCATGTGGAAGAACGCCATTGACTGGCGCGCTGCGGGGTCGGCTGCGGTGACGCGGTGGACCGTGGATCTCCAGCGATCGTTCGTCCACTGCGCGATCGAGTCGCCGAGGTTGACAACAAAGTTGTTCGGATCGGGTGCGATGTCGATCCACGACCCGTCTGGCGATTCAATCTGCAAACCCGGCACGTGATCGGTCCGCAGAATCGTGAGTGTGCCGTAATCGGAGTGTGCGCCAGCACGGAGTGCATCGGGCCCAATCGGAGTCATGTCGATGGCGGGGTAGTTGAGTGCTCGCATCGAGGTGATCGGCCGATCGATCAGCGGGTCGAAGTAGTGAGCGGGCAAGTCGAGTGCGATGGCCATTACCGACATCAAGTGTTCGCTGACCGCAGCGAGGGCTTGGTAGTACGCAGTCCACGACTCGCGAAGGCGTGGCGGATGTGCAGGCCACAAGCTGGCGGAGCGGATCCATGCGTCATCGCGAGATGCCGAGATCGCGTTGGCTGCGCAGTCGGGGCCGACCGACAGCGATTCCTTCAGGTCGGGTGGCGGGGACTCGGCTCCGGTCGACTTGGCGAGCGACTCGAACCCGAATGGTGAGAAACCGTACGGGTAGCCAGGCTCTGGGAACTCGAGTCGCCGCTTCTCGTCGTCAGCGAGTGCGAAGAACCCCGCGGCATCATTCCACGCGGCATCAGCGATCGACCGTTCGATCGACGCCAGCGGAATGCTGAAGAACCCAACCTCGGCACACGCCGTCGCCATGCTCCGAGCCTGCTCGTCGATCGGTGCCGTCAGATCGATCACGTCCAACTGCATCTGTGGCTCCATCCGGGCACGATACGTGAGCGTTCCCCGCCGTCATGATTTGTAGTGGCCTTCCGACAAACCCGCCCCTGCCGAAATCGGGATCACTGCGACGCGCCTGTGACGTCTGTTGGTCTCCATTTTGGGAAGGGCAGCGGGATATCGGATTTCGGTGGGCGCGGGTGGGGATAGCCTCCGTCGGGTGCCAGATGTCCCCAAGATCAGCGCCGCAGACGTGAGCAAGGTGGCCACCTTGGCCCGGCTCTCTCTGACCGACGACG
The DNA here is from genome assembly GCA_963926495.1 of Candidatus Ilumatobacter herschelensis. Taxonomy (GTDB): domain Bacteria; phylum Actinomycetota; class Acidimicrobiia; order Acidimicrobiales; family Ilumatobacteraceae; genus Ilumatobacter_A; species Ilumatobacter_A herschelensis. The sequence goes on along the minus strand of CAWUXP010000015.1, from coordinate 604 downwards.
AGTTGACCACTGCGACTGCCGAACTGTCGGCGATGCTCGACCATTTCGCGGACATCGATGCGCTCGATCTTGACGGAGTCGAGCCGATGATGCAGCCGACACCGCTCGCCAACGTGATGCGCGAAGACATCGAGGGGGAGACGCTCGATCGGGACGAAGTGCTCGGTCAAGCGCCCCTCACAGAAGACGGCCGTTTCCGTGTGCCGCCGATCATCGGGATCGAAGACTGAACGGCATGAGCAACATGAGCAATCAGCCAACCACCGCCGTCGACCTCGCTGAGAACGTCCGCAACGGCACCACCACGGCCGTCGAAGTTGTCGATGAATACCTCGCCCGCATCGATGAACGTGACGGCGAGATCAACGCCTTCAACCTCGTGCTCACCGATCAGGCACGCGAACGCGCCGCCGAGATCGACGAGATGATTTCCCTCGGTCGCGACCCGGGCCCGCTCGCCGGTGTCCCGGTAGCGCTCAAAGACAACCTCTGTACCCGCGGCATCCCGACCACGTGCTCGTCCAAAATCCTCGCCGATTGGAAGCCGCCCTACGACGCCACCGTGGTCACCCGGCTGCGTGACGCTGGCGCGATTTTCGTGGGC
>CAWUXP010000014.1:0-11324 GCA_963926495.1 Candidatus Ilumatobacter herschelensis | reverse complement strand
CCGGCCAGGGCACTGCCGGTGATCCAGACGTATTTGATGACTTGTTCGACGTCAATCCCCGACGATTCGGCGAGGTCACGGTTGTCGGCGACAGCACGCATTGCCTTGCCGACGCGAGTCTTGCGGAGCCCTGTCGCGACTCCGACAAGGATCAGTGCACCGAAGACAACGATAAAGATGTCTTTGCGGAGCATCGTGAAGAGCCCAAAGAATTCGACCTGGTTGCCAATGCGATAATCGCGGTAGAACCCGGCGCGACCGCCAAACTGATACAGGAAGATGTAGCGGAAGAAGATCGAAAGGCCAATCGACACGACGAGTGCCGAGATCAAACTGGCTCCACGATTGCGGAGCCGTTTCCACACCAGTTCGTTGAACAGTCCGCCTACGGCGGCGGTGATAATAGTCGCCATTACCGCACCAAAGACCAATGACGTCATCCAACTTCCGAGAAAGTCGAACTGCCAGGTGACGTGAAAGACGTATCCGATCATGGCTCCGAATGTGACCATCTCGCCGTGTGCGAAGTTGGTGAGACCGGTCGTGCCGTAGATCAACGACAGTCCGATGGCGCACATTGCGATGATCATGCCCAGCTTGATGCCGTCGATGAACAGCTGAATGGGACGAATGGAGTTGGACTCTTCAACGGCTCGTTCACCGAGTGGGAAGAGCGTGTTTTTCTGCGTGTTTGGCTGGACTTCGATACCGGTCAATGGGTTGTTGTCGGCGTTGCGCAGCTCGAAACCCTGCAGTGTGTCGACGTTGAGTTGAACTGAGTAGACACCTGAGCCTGGCAGCGCGACGAGCCAGACGCCTGCGGCATCAGTCGTTCCGGTTCCGACCTCGTTACCATCGGCATCGAGGACCGTAAACTCGACGCCCTCGACGAAGATTGGATCGCCAGCGTCGTCTTTGGCACGCATCGTGCCACCGACCGTTTCAGCAGGGTCGTCCTGGGCGGTAACGGAGCCCCCGAACGACATAAATGCCAGTAACGACGCAAGGGCCGCAAGAAGAATGGTCGACCAGGTCGAAGGCCGACCGGATCGTTGGGTTGAGGTGGGAATCGCCATCTGATGTGGCGGTCGCCCCTGAGACCTGTTCAGCACAGACAGAGACACTAGACGCTGGCGAGAGGTGCCAGTGCAACTTCGGGCGCAGGTTTCGCAATCTCGAAGGCGCATCCGAAGATCACCAGTTGCATCGTGACCACCCACAGCGCTGTAGCGAGAGCAATGTGGACACCGACCAACACTTCGGGAACTCCATTGAAATACTGCGTATAGCCGACCCCACCCTGCAGCAGTCCGACAAAAATCCAGGCAGAGAGCGTTCCGCCGAGACGGTGCTGCGCCGGTTTGTCAGACCGCAGCTGCAGTGCGAGCGCAACAGCAGCAACCAGGGCAATGATGACGGTGACGCTATGGATCCGGGCGACGTGCGAAATGTCGAACCCAAATCGACGGACATCTTCCTCGCCCGCATGGGGACCTGTCCCGGTCACGACGGTGCCGGTTGCGAGCGCTGCAGCAGTCAACCCAGTGACGATGATCGCAAGTTGTCGGGACCGCGGCGCAAACGGAGCAGTGCTGAACTGAGGGTTCGGTGCGGACCGTCGAATCGCAAACATGCCGAGAGTGATGGACAGCATTGCGAGGAGGAAGTGCGACTGTACGAGTGCCGGGTGGAGGTCACCCCGGACCGCAATGCCACCGACCACGCCGTTGGCCAGCACCGAGACGAGTAAGCCAACTGCAGGCCAGCGGAGCCCGAGGCGCCGCGGGCGTAGACGGAATGCAGCGATCGCCAGAAGCAACGTCGGGAGACCGATAACCCCACTCAGTAGCCGATTAGCTTGCTCGATTGCAGTGTGCCCGGACGACACATCGACGAACCGTTCGGCGTTGCAATTCGGCCAGTCGTCGCAGCCCAGCCCACTCCCGGTCAGTCGGACGACACCACCGGCAACCACCAGCACACAGATGCCAACGGTCGTGATGATCGCCAGTCGGCGATATCTGTCGAGTCCTCGGAGCCAGCCACCTGATGCGTCCCGCAACATATGTAGATGAGGCTACGACTAGCGTCGCCCCGGTGCTGAGTTCGTTCGACGACTTTCCTGTCCATCAGACGTCACACCCCGTGGCCCAAACTGCCGGGACTGATCTGAATCACTACGACCGCTACTTCTTCAACGGCTACACGAAGGACACGCGTCTGTTCTTCGCGCTCGCGATGGGCTTGTATCCCAATCGACATGTCGCTGATGCCCACTTCAGCGTCGTCTTGAATGGTCGAACAGTCGACGCCGAGCAGATCAACGTCCACGCCTCGCGCCGTGCACCGCTCGACCGTGCCGACGCAAACGTGGTCGGGCCGATCGTGGTTGAGGTACTCGATCCGCTCAATGCGCTACGCATTGCGGTCGATGCGCCTGAACACGGACTGCGCGCCGATCTGACGTTCGTTCGGCGATCCGCGCCGATCCAAGAACCGCACTTTTTTAATCAGGTGGGCCAGCGCGTCCTCATGGACTCGACGCGCATGACACAGTTCGGCGGTTGGGAAGGGTGGGTCGAGATCGATGGCGAAGTGATCGACCTCGACCCTGGTGAGACGGTCGGCAGCCGTGACCGCTCGTGGGGCGTTCGGCCCGTCGGTGAGCCGGCTCCGACCGGTGCGCCTGTTGCCGATCCGCAATTCTACTGGTTGTGGGCGCCGCTCAACTTCGACACCTTCTCGACTCACTTCGACGTCAACGAGTACTTCGACGGCAAGCGCTGGCATGAAACAGGATTCGTCTCACTGGCCAACAGAGGCAGAGGCGACGATGCCCTTGCCGAACCAGCGGAGGCAATGCGCAATGTTGACTATCGAATCAGTTGGCAGCCCGGCACCCGCCGCGCCGAATGGTTCGAAATCGACTTCGTGCCATGGCATGGCGAGTCCTCGACAATCAGGCTCGAACCGCTCTTCGACTTCCACATGTTGGGGATCGGCTACGGCCATCCCGAGTGGCGTCACGGAATCTGGAAAGGCGAACTCGTCGTCGGCGGTGACCGCTGGCGCCTCCCAGTGGAAGACCCAAACGCTCTGCAGCACATCCATATTCAGTCGATCGTGCGCGCCACGACCACAGGCGGACTCGGCGTGAACGAGGGCCTCGGCACGCTCGAGCAACTCGCCATCGGCCGCCACGACCCAACCGGCCTCAACGGACTCAACACCGGCTTCGGCCAATAGCGACGTATGGGGTCAGGCCCCATTCGTTATGTGTGGCGGATGGTCATGCCGCCGTCGACCGGGATTGAGGTTCCGTTGACAAAGCTCGATGCCGGCATACAGAGATTGAGCGTCATGTGGGCGACTTCTTCGGGGATGCCGTAACGACGAAGCGGCACTCGGCGGCGGGCATACTTCTCTTTGGCCTCGGCATCGATACCAGAGGTCATACCCGTGTCGATCGGGCCGGGACAGACGCAATTGACGGTCACGCCATGGCGGCCGAGCTCGACGGCGAAGCTCTTGGTCAAACCAACAACACCAGCCTTGGTTGCGGCATACGCCGCAAGACCAGCAGTTGTCACGATTGACTCGGTCGAAGCAATGTTGACGATGCGCCCTGCACCCGACTTGGTCAGGTGCGGCATCGCGAGTCGGATGAGACGGGCGTGTGCTGTCAGGTTGATGTCGAGCGTGGTTGCCCAATTGGCCTCAAACTCGTCCTCGGCCTGAAACGCTGAGTTACTCATCGACACGCCAGCGTTGTTGACAACGATGTCGAGGCGGCCGAACTGCTGCACCGTTAGCTCGACCATGCTGCGAAGTTGTTCAAGATCGGCGACATCGCACTCGATGCCGAGCGCACGGTCAGCGCCGTGTGCTGCGCTGATCTCGTCGACAACGGCACCAACACGATCAGCACCCAGGTCGGCGACAACAACACGCGCTCCCTCATCGGCAAACAGGTGCGCTGTCGCGCGGCCCATGCCGCTCGCTGCGCCCGTGACGATCGCGACCTTGCCGTCGATCGAGCGAGAGAGCGTCGACAGGCGGCTCACGGACGAATCTCGTAGAACGCGTTGACGGAGTGGTCGATATCCAGCCGACGGAAGTCGGTGAACCCGGCTGATGCCGACATTTCACGGGCCTTGCCCTCTGGCAAGCCAAGTGTGCCAAGGCCTTCACCGCCGGGCTCCGACAACGCTGACGACATGCATGACAGAACGCTGATGCCGTACATGAGCGCTGCCATCGGGTTCTTCTCGATGTTTTCGCCGAACGTGTCGCGGCCCTTAATGTCGACGAGTAGCCAGGTGCCGTCGACGGCAATCGCCTCCTTGATCGACGCGACCATCTGTGTCGGGTGCGACATGTCGTGGATGCAGTCGAACGTGGTGATGAAGTCGACCGATGCGTCAGCCGGCACCGGCTCGTTGCGCGGGTCAACGAAGCGTGCATTCGACACGCCAGCCGCAGCGCGCCTGGCCTCGGCCCGATCGAGGGCGTGCTGGCTGATGTCGTAGCCGACAAACGTCGAGTTGGGAAAGGCTTCAGCCATCATCAGCACCGCTCCCCCGGCTCCGCAGCCAATATCGGCAACCGTGATGCCAGCGCGCAGTCGTTCAATCAAGTCGCCGTCACCAACGAGCGGCAGCACCGTCGGGATGAGATGGCTCCGGTTCCAAGGCTCGAAGCTGCGTTCGATGCCGATAGCCCCTTCACAGCCGTGGCTGTCGTAGTCATGACCCCGGCCTGTTCGGAAACTCTCGGGCATGACATCGAGTGCACCGATCATTTGTGGAAAGCGATGAAACATGCCCATCCCGCTCGCCGGACTGTTCGGCGACGCAAGCACTGCTACTCCTTCAGGTGACAAGCCAAAGCGCTCGGAACCGGGCTCGTCGGCGTTGTCGACAGTGAGGAACTTCGCGGCTGCCTGGTTGTAGGCCCATTCGCGCACCCATCGCTCGTCGAGTTCGAGTCGGTCGGCCAGTTCCTGCGTAGTCAGTGGCTCGGCAGCATCGGCCAGCGCGGAAAAAAGCCCCAGCCGATCGCCGAGATGAATCATCCCGGCCGTCACCGCTCCGCTCAGCTGGCTGAACAGGTTGAAAGAGAACATTTTCAACAGGTCGGGATCGGGCTCGATGCGTTCGGCTGAAGCCGTGAGGTCGCTCATCACAACGACCGTAGATGTTCAGCGCGTTCGATCGTCCAGCGCAAGGTGTTCAGCGTTGCCCAGTGCGCTCATGCCGAACGCATGACCGTCGCCGAGTTCGAACGTTTCGAGCCGGGTGATCGAGGTGTGGTGCAGTTGGAACCGCTCCCACTGCCACGGCACCGGCTCGACGCCGAGCAGGTGGCCGAGTGCCATCGAGTTGGTGCCAGCGTGAGCAACCATTGCGATCCGCTGATCTGGATTGTCGAGCTTCCAGACGGGCAGTTCGCCGTCGACGCGTGTGCCACCATGCCGCGCCATGAATCCGTTTGCACCGGCGGTGATCCGGTCGGCAAAGTCACGCACGGACTCGCCGCCTTCGAGGCCGGTCCATCGCTCGAGCGACGGTCGGGCGAGCAGCTCTTTGTAGGCCTCCTGGGCGAGCGAATAGGGCGTGCCGTGCCAGTTCGGGTCACCGATCTCCTGCAACCATTCATCGATCACCTCGTCGCGTCCGAGGGCCTCGTAGAGGGGTGCAGCGGTCTGGCGAGCACGGAGTAGGGGCGAGACGAGCACCTCGTCAAACTCCTCGGTTGCAAGCACCTCGGCCATACGCTTCGCCTGATGATGACCAAGTTCGGTCAGCGGAGGATTCTCCACATTGAGGTCGTCGCGCATCCACTCGGGTTGGCCATGACGGATGAAGACGAGTTCCATGCGTTCGGACTGTACGGCAGCACCGCCGTGCACGCCGGATTCGTGGGGATAGCTTGCGCCGGGTGAACGACGTGCGCGCCGGCTGGTACCCCGACCCCGCTGCCCGATTCGAGCTTCGCTATCACAACGGCATTGCGTGGACTGCCGACGTGTCGACCAACGGCGATCGCTTCGTTGATCCGCTCGGCACACAACCCGGTGCGGCCGGCCCACAACACGCCCCGCAACCCGGAGTAAAGAACGGTGCCGCCACCGCCTCGATGGTCCTCGGAATTATCGCCATCGGCCTCGGGTGGCTGCCGTTCATCTTCGCGTTGGCTGCTATCTCGGGCGTATTGGCAGTCGTGCTCGGCCTCCGCGCACGACGACAGGCAAAAACGCCAGGACCGCAGTTCGGTGTCGGCAGCGGCATGGCAACAGCCGGTCTCGTCCTCGGGCCCCTCGGCTTGCTTGCCTGCGTCGGCGGCCTGATCTTCTCGATCGTCATGGTCACCGCGATTGACCGCTTCGAGAACCCCGCCGCGAACAACACATCAATCACCTCCTGCGAACGCGACGGCAACGACGTCTCTGCGCAGGGCGAACTGACCAACACCAGCGACGACACGGCGTCGTTTACTGTTCGTGTCTCATTCGTCAGGCCCGGCACAGACAATCAGCGTCGTCAAGCCAACGTCATCGTCAGCGATGTCGAGCCAAACGAGACCCGCTCATTCGAAGCCGTCCGTTCTGTGACGCTCGAAGAAGTCGACTGCATCATCGGCAGCGTCAGAGGCGAACTGCCCTTCGGCGTCGACCCTGGCGACTGATCAACTCTGGATGCTGGTCGATTCCACCCAGGCGTCGTAGAGGCCGGCATACACACCGCCTGCATCGACGAGCACGTCATGATGGCCGTCTTCGACGAGAACACCGTCGGCCAGCACGAGGACACGATCAGCGCGTGCCGCAGTCGAAAGGCGGTGGGCGATCGCAATGGTCGTTCGTGACGCTGCGAGATGATCGAGTGCCCGCGCGATTCGGACCTCGGTCAGCGCATCGACGCTCGACGTCGCCTCGTCGAGAATGAGTACATCGGGGTCAGCGAGCCCAGCGCGGAGCAGCGCGACGAGCTGGCGTTCGCCAGCACTGAGCTGACTCCCGCGCTCACCGACGCGCGTGTCGAGCCCGTCGCTCAGTGTGCCGACCCAGTCGGCGACATCGAGATCGTCGACGATCTGTTGCACGTCGGCCTCGGTGGCACCATCGCGAGCAAAGGCAACGTTGCGGGCGATCGTGTCGTCGAAGAGGAACGGCTCCTGCGATACAACAACCAGACGACTGCGGAGGTCGGCCCGGCCGACGCTGATCAGCGGGACCCCGCCGATCGAAATGACGCCTGCGGTCGGATCGGCGAACCGAGCAATCAGCCGTCCGAGTGTGGTCTTGCCCGAACCGGTCGAACCAACCATGGCGACTTGCTGCCCGGCAGGAATGTGAATGTCGATGCCCCGAAGCACGAGCACTCCACCGCGCGCATCGTCGTCGATCGACTCGCCGAGCCGCGTCGGGTAAGCGTAGTCGACCTGGCTGATTTTGATGTCGAGCTGTCCAGCGGGGAGCATCACGGGCTGCTCGGGCTCGGTCGGCGTGATCGGCATATCGAGTACTGACAACACTCGATGTAGGCCAGCCACCGCAGTCTGGGTCTGATCGATCACCTCGGTGAACTCGGCAATCGGTTCAAGGAATCGGTACGTGAGGAACACGAAACTGACGAGCGCTCCAGCGGTCAAGCCGCCTTCGGGCCCGCGCCAGATACCTGCACCGATTACTGCCGACACCGTAAAGACAGCGAAGATCTCGCCGGACGGGAACAAAAATGCTCCGTACAGCGCAGCCCGGATCTGATCTCGTGCCTTCTTCTCGGTTGCTTCGGCAACCACCGCCGCCAACGTGCCGCCGGCGTCGTAGGCCCGAATTGCCCCGGCACCGGAGACGACCTCGGCAATGGCGCCCAACATCTCGCCGTTGCTCTCTCGTGCCCGGCCATGTGCGATAACCAAGCGCTTCTGAACCGAGCGCAGCACGAACGCCAGCGGCAACGAGATGGCGAAGGCAATGAGCGCGAGCATCCAGTCGTAGGCGAGCATCGCAACGGCGACGATGACCATCAGCGTCGAGCTGCGCATCCACGCCATGCCGCCCCACTGGAAGAACTGCGCCAGCGTCTCGATGTCGGAGGTAACTCGGGCAACGAGCCCGCCGCGTCGCTCTTCGTTGTGGTCAGCCAGGCTGAGCTGGTTGATGTGCCCAATCAGTTTGGATCGCAGGTCATAGAGGGCGCGTTCGCTGCGTTCGCCGAGCCTGACCTGCGCCTGACGGAGTGCGAAAGCCGCGATCGTCACAGCGACTGCAGCGATCACGGCGAGCTGCGCGACGTAGCCCACGCGCACGTCGTTGCGGCCAACGATGCCGTTATCGATTGCCTGTTGGATCAGCACAGGAACAACGATGCGGCCAGCCGACCCGATCGCCGCGAGGAAGAACGTCAGGCCTAAGCCGTCACGCAGCACCGGAGCTGCCGCAAGGCCGCGCTTGATGGTCGTGATCGTCGTATCGGTGTTGCCAGTCCCGAAGGCACCCGGGGCGGCCGCCGGAGCATCCTGGGGCGTCGGCTCTTCGTCGACCGGATCGACAGCACTCGCGATGATCGTCATATCGATGGAATCCGGTCGGCTTCGAAAGCCGCAACGAGTTCGCGATAGTCGTTGTGCGAGGCAAGAAGTTCGTCGTGCGTGCCATGGCCGGTCACTGCGCCAGCGCTCAGGAACACCACGTCGTCGGCGAGCGCAACGGTCGACGGTCGCGAAGCCACGAGCATGACGGTGGTGGAAGCCAGCGCCGTACGCATGTTGTCGAGCACCTTGGACTCGGTTGCCGGGTCGAGTGCCGATGTGGTGTCGTCGAGGATCAGCAGCGCCGGCTGGCGGACCAGTGCTCGGGCAAGCGCCACACGTTGTCGCTGACCGCCACTGAGGCTGACGCCACGTTCGCCGACCACCGTGTCGAGCTGGCCTGCGAGGCCCCGCACGAAGTCATCGGCGGCGGCGATACGCAGTGCTTCCCAAATCGCCTCGTCGCTGAACTCGGTACCGAACTCAATGTTGTCGCGCACCGTGCCAGCCAGCAGGAACGCTTCCTGGAACACAATCGAACGTTGTCCAGCAGTGATCTCGATCTGACCCGATGTCGGTGCGACGAGCCCAGCGGCAAGATCAGCGAGCGTGCTCTTGCCTGAACCCGTCGGCCCGACGACCGCAGTGATCGATCCCGAGGGCAGCGTCATCGTGATGTCGTACAGCGCATGGTTGTCAGCATCGGGGTGACGGAAGCCGACTGCGTTGAATGCCACTCCAACGCCCGCTTCTGCAACTGCAATCCCTCGGCGCGGATCGGCCTCGACAGGTTCGGAGACCACGGCTTGGATTCGTGTCCATGCCGCCATTGACCGCGGGAGCTCTGAGAGCGCATACCCAATCAGCCGCAGCGGCAACACGAGGAGGGTGAAGAGGAAGATCACGCTGGAGAACTCTCCAACGGTCACGTCGCCGGACTGCACACGAACGGCTCCGATCACGACCAAAGCGATGTTCGTGAGTGTGGGGATGAGATCGAGGAGTGCTTCGAACCAGCTGCGCATCCGGATCGCCGTAATCCGTGGCGTCAACACATCGCCTGCCAGGCCGGCCAGACGTTGCGTTTCGCGGGCTTCAGCTCCGTACGACTTGATCAACTGAATACCCTCGAAGCTCTCGTGAACTCCGGCAGAGAACTTTCCGAGTCGTTCCTGCGCCTCGGTGAAATACACGGCGACCGAACGTTCGTAGACGACGTTGGTCGCAATCAGGATCGGGAACACGACGATCGCGAGCAGGCCGAGTGGGATATCGGTGAGGAACAGCCAGATCGTCGAGACGAAAATCATCACGACCGTGCTCGACGCGAACGGGATCGGTGCAATGACGCTGACAGTTGCTTCGGTGTCAACACCAGCGCGAGCAACGAGATCGCCGTCGGCATGCCGACGGTGCCACCCGAGCGGTTGGGTAACCAGCTTGTCGAGCACCTGGTTGGTGTAAGTCTGGGCGACTCTCCACATGCCCATTGAGGCGAACGCTCGGCGGAACACGACGCCGACAGCACGCACCAGCCCGATGCCGATGATCAGCGAGAAACCGGTGATCACCGCACTTGTTGCAACGTTGCCCTCTTCGAATCGAACAATGATCACGTTGTCAATCACCCAGCGGATCGCGAAACTTGAAGCCACCGTTGCCAGTGCGAAGACCGCAGCCCCGCTGAACGCAATCGTGAACAGACGCGGGTGGAGCGACAGCATCGAACGGATCAGATGCCAGTTCCTGCGGGCGCGCGAGCTGCTTGATTCCCTGCGATTGTCGCCGGAAGGCGTCGCATTTGTCTCAGTCACGTCGGGCACGTCGCGTTTCTACCAGCCGTACTCCGCCATAACGTCCTGTCTTGTGGTGACACACGGCGAACAGATCGACAACAACGGCCATTTTCAACGGACGGCGCGCAAGAAAGGCCTGACTATCGGCAAGGTGCTGTTCCCGATTGGGGCGCTGCTATTCGTTTCGTTCTGGGCGTGGGCGCTGTTCTTCGCCTCGAAAACCTCCGTGAACAAGATCGAAGATCGGGCGTGGGCCGAGCGGGCCGAGGGAATCTGCGCCCCAGTGAAGGAAGAGCTGCGTGCATTCGAAATGCAGGCCGATCCGAGCCTCGATGTTCGAGCGGACCTCGTGGTCCGGTCAACGGACACGCTCGGCCGCATGCTCGACGACCTCATCGCGGTCACCCCGTCCGACGCGAAGGGCCAGGCCATCGTCCCCGCCTGGATCGCCGACTGGCGCCAGCTCCTCGACGATCGCTACGCCTACTCCGAGCGCTTGCGAGGCGGACAGAACGTCCCGTTTACCGAGACCGCTGTCAATGGGGTTCCGATTACCGAGCGCATCGAGAACTTCGCTGGCGACAACGAGATGCCGAGCTGCGCACCCCCGCACGGCTCGGTGCTCTGATTTCTTACAGCTGCTTGATTACCCGTGCCGGCACGCCGGCAGCGATGCAGTTGTCGGGTAGATCACCTGTAACGACGCTGTTGGCACCGACGACAACGTGCTTGCCGATGTTCGAACCTGGCAGCACGATGCTGCCGTGGCCGAGCCAGGAACCGTCACCGATCGACACTGGTCGTTCCGGCATCACCTGCATCGAGATCGGAAGCTCGAGGTCTTCGTACCCGTGATTCTGATCGGTGATGTAGACGTGGTGGCCTGTCCACACGTCGTTGCCAATCTCGATCCGCAGGTGACCGACGATGCCACTGCCCTTGCCGATCAGGCATCGGTCGCCGATACTGACGACCGGGTCGGTGATCATTTCC
>CAWUXP010000013.1:0-10575 GCA_963926495.1 Candidatus Ilumatobacter herschelensis | reverse complement strand
CTGAGTTTGCTCTGCTGAATGCTGACTTCGGCAGGGCTCACCGAGAGGCCGAGTAGTTCGTCAAGGCGTGGGTCCTTGATCTTAAAAGTGAACAGTGAGGGTGTCGGCGGTTGAAGTTGGTGGCCAAGACTCGCTGCGAGTTTGGCCCCTGCGGTGAGCCGAGTCCCGCCCGTAGCGATGAGGACACTTGCTGCCGTGTATGAGTTTCCCGTATCTGTTGCGAGTTCGAAGTTGTCCTCGCTCTTGACGATGGAGGTCGCTCCTTCTGAGGTGTGGATATTGACTCCGGCGGCCGCGGCGGCACCGAGCAGGGTGTCGATGATCGTTTGTGAGCTGTCGGTGGCGGGGAACATCCGGCCGTCTGCTTCGGTTTTCAGCGTGACACCGCGACTGGTGAACCAATCAACGGTGTCAGCGGCACCGAAACGATGAAACGGTCCAATCAAGGATTTTTCGCCGCGTGGATAATTCCTGCTCAACTCACGCGGCTCGAAACAATGGTGGGTGACATTGCAGCGACCGCCACCAGAGATCTTCACTTTCTGCAGCAACTGCGATGTCTTCTCGAGGATGAGCACCGATTTCCCAGAGTTCTCTGCGCAGGTGATGGCAGAGAAGAATCCTGCAGCACCTCCGCCGACAACGATGAGGTCAAAAAACATGCTCGATCACTGTAGAGACGATTTGGGCTAGGTGTCGGCCGACGCTGACATCATCAGATTTCAACCCTGCGCAGTGGTTCGGCGACCGGACTCATCGGGCCATCGAACGACGACCCGGCGAGTTCCACCTGCAGCAGCGGCAAGACGACGGGCCATTCTCGCTCTATCGGTTCGATCTCGGCAGCTACGACCAGGCCGACTGCGAACTCGGCCACTTTTACTCACACCGCCACCTCAGGCGGTGTTCGTCAACAACCTGGTCGCATCACGCATCCTCGACACGGAGAGCAGATCACTCCGAAACAGCTTGTACCGCGTGCATCGCGCCGAGGGGCACGTGGACACTGAGATCACCGAAGCCGATTACCTCGGCTCCGTGCGCTGCGACGATTTTGGGTTGAACGTCACCAACGACAAGGCACGACGCCTGTTCGCTGGTCTGCTGGCGCGCCGAGCGCGTTGGTCGTCGAGTTGGGTGTTGTCGCCGAAAAGTCGTACGACCAGTCCAGCGTCGCTTCGAGCGTGCGCTGTCGCTGCCGACGGCGCCCACCCGACAACAACCGGAACCGGTCATCAAGACCCGCCAACAGCTGGGCCGGTGTCATCACCGTCATTCGCGCCGCGGCCACCTCGATCGCCAACGGCATCCCATCGAGCCGGGCGCAAACCGCCGAGATCGTCGACCGCAACACTGCCCCGTGGCCTCAGGCTGCAGACGGACTCGGAAGTGATATCATGCGATACCGACGATCTGATGGAGTGACTGATGAGTGACATTCTGATCCGTGATGTGCCCGACGATGTGTTGGCCGCGATCGATGCCAAGGCGCACAGTGCCGGCTTGTCCCGTACTGAGTATCTGCGACGGACTCTTGCACGCGAGCGAAGCGAAGCGACCCTCGACGTCACCACCGACGACCTTGCAGCGTTCGCTGACACGTTCTCCGACCTCGGCGATGACACGGTCATGGACGCTGCCTGGCGGTGACCACCTGGTTGATCGACAAGTCCGCGTTGGTGCGACTCGCCGCCAGCCCTGACGCTGCCACCTGGGCCACCCGAATCCAGCGCGGGCTCGTCCGCATCAGCACACTCACCCGACTCGAGATCGGCTTCTCCGCGAGGTCAGCGAACGACCTTCGACAGAGCACGACCAGACCGCCACTTGCATCAATGCCGGTCGAGTACCTCACCCTGAAGATCGAGGACCGTGCGGTCGCGATCCAACTCGCACTTGCCGAGCTCGGCCAACATCGCGCCCCGTCGATACCCGACCTCCTCATTGCAGCAACCGCTGAGTCTGCCGGGCTCACCGTCTTGCATCTCGACAAGGACTTTGAGCTCATTGCCGAGATCACCGGGCAACCCATTGAGCGGCTCGCTGTCTCAGCCGATACCTGACCATCGTCCCGCACGCTCGACCACCGTTCCCTCGCCAACGCAACGATCGCGAGGCACGCATATCAGCGGCGTCGCAAGCGGCCTCAGCGTGCGCTCTATCGGCACTTATGCGGGTGCCCACCCGCTCAAGATCGCGCGACCTTGGGTCAATCCGCGATCCTCCAGATCGGCAAGGTGCTGCTCGTCGATGTCAGCGGTCGCCGATGGGGTTCAAGGAGCGTCGCAGTGGTCGGCTCGGTGGTGGTAAGCGGCGGCGTCGAGGAGGCTTGCTACGGCACGTTCGAGCCGGTCGAGCGAGGCTGGCGAACCTCCGCTCACGACGAACCGGCCGCCACAGAGCTTGCAAATCCATCCGATCGGTTCATCGAGCGTCTCGTACGCCGCCGGGTCGAGCCCATCTTTGAAGCGGGCCATGATCTCGCAAGTTGTGGAATTGTCGATTTCAGTCATTTGAGCTGTTCCGTTCAGAAGAGGGTGCCCTGGTCGCCGTCCGGCGGAGCGGTGCGGACGGGACGAGGGAGTTTGAAGTTGAGGGCGAGTTCGTCGATGGCGTTGGCGAGGTGTTCGGGGCCGGAGTACCAGGCGTCGGGGCTGAGGTAGTCGGCGAGCCAGCGGTCGACGGGCGGCTGGCTGCAGCGGCTGGCTCGGGCGAGGGTGGTGTGCGCAGCGGCGATGTCGATCGGGTCGTGGCCGGCGTCGGGATCTCGAACAGCCTGATGGATAAGCGCCACGGCAGCTCGGATCTCGGGTGTGGTGGGCATGACCGGGGGCGCAACGCTCCAGAAACGAAGACGCACGTCCGCACACGTTGGCGAACAAAAGCCCTGCTAAACCAGTCAGGACCCGCACGATGGCGGATCCTGACGTACTTGGGCGAACCCACTTGTGGAGCTGGGGGGAATCGAACCCCCGTCCCTCAGCCGGTGGACGAACTTGCTACAACCATTCCCGGTATTGACTCTGACGCTGAGACACCGACGGGTCGGCTGCAGGCTCAAGGCCTACCACGCATCGTCTTTCCGACATGTCAGCGATCTTTCTCGCCGTCAGCAGTCTTTCCTGCTGTCATCCCCCACTTCTGTTGCCGGGCTGTGGTGGAGTGGCCCCGTGCGACATTTCTGCTCACGATGACTCTTCACTCATCTGATTAGATCAGGCGGCGAGAGTGAACTGCTCGTTGGCAATTCTTTTGTTTTCCCCGTTTAACGAGTCTGAGAAACTCGGGTTGCAAACTCGAACAGCGTTACTGACGTCGAATCCAGTCAGCCCCGTGATCAATATGTGAAGCATCACGCTAGCCGACGATTCGACCCGTTCACGCTTCGTTCGGCGGTACGTGACAGCCGGCCCAGTACCGCAACGATCAGGCGTTGTCGTACTTGGCAGCGCGGTTGAACGCAGTTTCGATCTCGCGATCGTGGTCGCGTTCGGCCATGTTCTGACGCTTGTCGCCCTTGGCGAGGCCTTTGGCGAGCCCGATCTCCAGCTTGGCCCGACCGTCTTTCCAATACAGCCGCAGCGGCACGATGGTCAGCCCGCCCTGAGCGGTACGCGCATCGAGCTTGTCGATTTCGGCACGGTTCAGGAGCAGCTTGCGTTCACGGTTCGGTTCGTGGGCGCCGAAGCCGATTGCGTTCGTGTACGGCGGAATGTGAATGCCGTCGAGCCACATTTCACCGCGCCGCACGCGGGCGTAGCCCTCGGCGATCTGGGCGTTGCCTTCGCGGAGCGACTTGACTTCGCTGCCCGTCAGGACCATGCCCGCCTCATAGGTGGCAAGGATTTCATAGTCACGGTAGGCGCGCTTATACGAAGCGATCGTCGTGGTGCCGTCGTCTTTGCCCGACCCCTTTTTGGTCTTCTTGCCCTTCTTTGCCATGCGCTGTCAGGGTATCGGCGCGCCGCGATTGCTGGGGCAAGACTTATCCGTCGAGGTGGAGCACGCGCGGTCACCGACAGATCGGCTCTACCCTAAATCGCGTGATTGAGATCTCACGCGATGCGTACACGACGATGGTGGGCCTCGCGCTCGACGAATACCCGCTCGAGATGTGTGGGCTCCTTGCCGGGCCGACGCCTGATCGTGCACCGACGTTCACGCCGTGTCACAACGATGACCAGTCCGCCCGGGTCTACACGGTCAACCCGAGAGACTTCATGCGAGCCGAAATGGCAGCAGAAGACCTCGACTGGGAGATCAATGGCGTGGTCCACAGCCACACTCACTCCGAGCCGTACCCGAGCCCGACTGACGTTTCGGCGGCGGTGGATCCCAACTGGCACTACGTGATCGTGAGCCTCAAGCGAGGGTTGCCCGAAGTGCGCAGCTATCGCATCGTCGACGGCGCGATTCTCGAAGAGCAGATCAGTATCAGCTGAGTCAGGCGTCTTTTCCGGACCCGTCGTACAATCCTTACCGGTCAGGTCGGGAATAGGTTCCGTGCCAGCCAGGTTGGAAGGACTAATGAATCTGAGCGCACCTGCGATGCCCGCAACGATGCACAGCGATGTGCTCGCAATGATTGGCAACACACCGGTTGTCGACGTGTCGAACCTGTCGCCGAACTCGAATGTACGCATCCTCGCCAAGATGGAGATGCAGAACCCGTTCGGCTCGGTGAAGGACCGCATTGCGAAGAGCATGATCGAGGCTGCTGAAGCCGACGGTCGACTGCAGCCAGGGCAGACGATCATCGAGCCGTCGTCAGGTAACACCGGTATTGCCCTGGCCGCAATCGCTCAGTTGAGGGGTTATCCGATCAAGATTATGATGCCGACGAGCGTTTCGATTGAACGTCGACAGATGCTCGAGATTTTCGGTGCCGAGATCATCCTTACGCCTGGTGAAGAAGGCTCCAACGGTGCTGTATCGCGCGCCACGGCGCTCGCTGCAGAGCACCCGGAGTGGTACTTTCCGTACCAGTACGCGAACGACGCGAACCCGCGCGCCCACTTTGAAGGAACTGGCCCTGAGATAGTGCGCGACGTCCCCGACATCACCCACTTCGTTGCCGGCCTTGGCACCAGCGGCACACTGATGGGCACGGGCACCTTCTTGAAGCAGTACAACCCAAACATTCAAATCATCGCCGTGGAACCGCCGTTGGGCGAGCGGGTTGAGGGTTTGCGCAACATTGGCGACGGATACATCCCACCCGTGTTCGAGAACTGGAACGGCTACGACCTGCTCGATCGCAAGCGAGTTGTGCGACCGCGAGAGTCAATTGAGTGGACTCGCCGACTGGTTAAAGAGTGCGGCATCTTCGCGGGCATCTCCGCAGGTGCAGCATTGGCAGGCGCCGCAAAGGTCGCAACCGAGATCGAATCGGGCACGATCGTGTTCATCGTGTGCGATGGCGGATGGAAGTATCTGTCGACTGGTGCGTACACCGACGATCTTGACGTCGCTGAGGCCGCCGCCGAAAAGATCATCTACTTCTAAGCAACGCCGAAACGACCTTCCACTGCCGGTGCCGTTGAGTACGGGACGGATTGGGCTTCGCTCACCACTGTTTGATTTGGATGCTGTTTCCAACGCTGCCGTCTGTCACTCCGGTGCAGCCGAACACATTGCCCTGTGGTTGGGTCCGGAGCACATCAGCCGTCGACCGCTACGTCGACGAGCCGTTGGATCGACCTCTCGAAACGACCGCATCGGTCCCGCTGAGGACGGCTGACTGACGGCACGCTACGGAATCGGTACGATCACTGCGGTGAATCGGCCAATCGGGATGTTCGACTCAGGCTTCGGGGGCCTAACTGTCGCGAGAGCTGCCATTGATCTTTTGCCTGCGGAGGATCTGGTCTACATCGGCGACACCGGTCGATACCCATACGGCTCTAAGCCGCTCAGCGATGTGCGGGGCTTTTCTCGCGAACTTGCGCACAGCCTCGTTGACGACTACGGCGCCAAAGCCATCGTTGTTGCTTGCAACACCGCAACAGCTGCTGGTCTCGACGAGCTCCGCGCCGAGCTGGATGTGCCCATTATCGACGTGGTTCGGCCTGGAGCCAGCGCCCTTGTGCAGACGACCACAACGGGCCGCGTCGGAGTCATTGGAACGGTCGGAACGGTGTCGTCGGGTGCCTACATCCAGGCAATCGCAGCGACGGGCGCTCCTGTCAGTTTAACGAGTGCCGCCTGCCCCGGTTTCGTCGAGTTTGTCGAGCGCGGGCAGACCGTCGGCGACGAGGTCACGGTGTTGGCTGAACGGCTGCTGGCACCGATCCGTGACGCTGACGTCGATGCCCTCCTCCTCGGTTGCACGCATTACCCGTTCCTGGCCAGGACGATCGGTGATGTGATGGGCAACGGCGTGACCCTCGTCAGCTCAGCCGACGAGACAGCGTTTGCCCTGAAACAGACGCTGGGCGAGTTCGGCCTGCTCCGCTCGGTCGATCGACCGGGCAGCCATCGGTTCGTATCGAGTGGCGACATCGATGTGTTCCGCGAGCTTGGCCGCCAGCTCCTTGGCCCGGAACTCGACCGGACCGAGTCGTGGCCGCCGGCTCGGTGAGCGCTCAGCGCTGATTGTCGACACGGTTCCTCGGAGCGCGTCGATACACCGGGTACGTTCACGGATATGACTCGCCCCGACGGCCGCGCCGACAACGAACTTCGCCCCTTCTCGTTTCAACGAGACTTCACCGAGATGGCCGATGGTTCGGTCCTCGTGTCGTTTGGCAACACCCGGGTGCTCTGTACCGCAAGCGTCGACGAGGACGTACCGCGTTGGATGCGTGGCTCTGGCAAGGGCTGGGTCACCGCCGAATACTCCATGCTGCCAGGAGCGTCGCCTGAGCGCATCAACCGCGAAGCTGCCAAAGGTAAGCAGTCAGGTCGCACCATCGAAATCCAACGTCTGATCGGCCGCTCACTGCGTGCCGCCTGCGACATGGAGGCGCTCGGCGAGCGTCAAGTGATCGTTGACTGTGATGTCCTGCAGGCCGACGGTGGCACCCGCACCGCTTCGATCTGTGGCGGCTTCATTGCGCTCCACGATGCACTCGAACGCGTCGTGCAACGTGGTGGCATCCCGAAGAACCCGCTCCACTCGATCTGCTCAGCGATCAGCGTTGGCATCGTCAACGGCGAGCCGGTGCTCGACCTCCCGTACGTCGAAGACAGCGTCGCCGAAGTCGATATGAATGTTGTGATGCTCCGGCCGGTCAGCGGGGGAGACGCGAGCTTCGTCGAAGTGCAGGGCACCGCCGAAGGCATGACGTTCTCCCGCGCTCAGCTCGACGCACTCCTCGGTCTCGCCGAAGGCGGGCTGGCAACGATCAGCGACGCACAGACGGCGCTGGTGGCTGACGCCCCGACGCCCCGCGCCGCACGTTGAGCCAACCGATGCAACTCGTGTGCGCATCGGCGAACCCCGACAAGGTCGCCGAGATCCAAGCGCTTCTCGCCGGTGTTGTTGATCTGCTGCCGCGGCCGCCTGAGGTTCCGGATGTGGTCGAAGACGCCGACACACTCGTTGGCAACGCCCGCCTGAAAGCAGCGGCAATCGTTGCCGCCACAGGGCTTCCTGCGGTTGCCGACGACACGGGCCTCGAAGTCGATGCGCTTGGTGGTAAGCCGGGGGTCTACACCGCCCGGTATGCTGGCGAGGGCTGCAGCTATGCCGACAATCGACACAAGATGCTGGCCGAGCTCGACGGGGTTGTGGCGCGCGCTGCAGCGTTCAAGACGGTTGCGATGATCGTCTGGCCGGACGGGTCAGAGCTGGCCGTCGAAGGTGTCTGCCCCGGCGTGATCTCAACTGAGGAACGTGGCGACGTTGGCTTCGGCTACGACGCGATCTTCCAACCAAATGAGGGCCCAGGCCTGACCTTCGCGGAGATGACCGCTGATGCTAAGCACGCGATCTCGCATCGCGGGCGCGCCTTTCGACAGTTGCTCAGCGAGCTGGAACGACGCTGACGACGAAGCCGAGATGATCGCTCCCCGCGACGGTGAAGTCCTGAACAGACGTCGACACGAGTCCGTTTGCGGTGAGCGCATGATCGAGTCGAACGAAGGCGGGGAAAAACTTGTCCGTCGGCCACGAGTTGGAGAATCCCCGCCCGTGGGTCGTGTGTGCATCTGACAGCCCGCGTCGGAGAAGGTCGCGGAACACGGGGTGCCAATACGAGGCATTGAAGTCACCGATGATCAGTGTCGGTTCTGTCGCTGCGGACCCCAACTCGCCGAAGGTCTCCAAGTCGGTAATCCATCCGTCGAAGGTGAAGATCGGTGTCGGCGGATGCACACCGAAAAGTCGGAGTGGTCCGTCAGGGCCGTCCATCAAGATGTCGAGGGTGGAGTGCACTGTCGCAGGTCGCTGATTCTCGGCGAGTGGGTACTTGCTCCAGAGCGCAATCCCGCTGGCGAATTGCCCGGAGCGCTCGACTTTGTGTGGATATGACGTGGCGATCGGATGTGTGCGCAGTTCAGCCTGATGCTCAGCGGTGTATTCGGTGAACAGGATCATGTCTGCGTTACGAATCAGCAGGTCATCCGCGGCGTCAAAGACGACCGGGTTTGAGAAGAGCAGATTGACCGCAGCGACCGAGACCTCGGTGCCATTGGGGTCAGGCGCAGGGCCGTCGGGAGCGAACACGAGCGGCGCCGCCAGGAGGAGCGCTCCGAGGCCGACGAAGCTTGTCGTGATGGCGAGTTGCTGCCGCTTCCACCAGCTGGCAGCACCGGCGACGGGGATCGTGACGGCAAGGAGGAAAGGCGTCAACGCCTGGAGCGCTGCGAGCAGCGTGGAACCGTTCCAACCCACTGCCTGTGTCAGCAAGAGGACACCGGCGGAAGCGGTGGCCAGCCAACCGAACAGCTCGATCGCCCGCGCCAGGCTGGTCGACTTCACTCGATCAGGTTAGTGCCGACGGCGGGACTCGAACCCGCACTGACAGGCACCTAAAGCCTGTGCCTCTGCCAATTGGGCTACGTCGGCGCGCTAAAGATCATACGGGCAACCAGGCCAGCATCGAGCTGGCAGTCGACAGCAGTTCGGCCTTGCGCTTGCTTTTGGTCTGCTCTTCGAGTTCGTCAGCCCGGTCTTCGGCAGCGTCTATCTTGTCGCTCAGCGTCGTTGCCTTCGCCTCGTACTTGTCGCGTAGCTCCGCGATCTCCTCGTCGGACTTTCAGGGCAGGCCTGTGTCAGATTTGGCGCTCCGTTAGCGGGCTGTCGTGGTGATACTGCTCGGTGCTCCGATGCATGCCGCATGCGCCTCCACCGTGGCAGTACCAGCACCCAAGCGGCGTCAGCGCCTGGCATCATGGACACGCCACGACGGTAGGCCCCCAACCTTTACCGCGAAACAATGCGGGGATCTACGATCGGGGCTATGGCGTTCACCGGGTTTCCGACCGAGGGCATCGAATTCTACGAGCAGCTCGCGGCTGACAATTCCAAAGCGTTCTGGCTGGAGAACAAGCATCGGTTTGTCGAATACGTTAAAGCACCGATGCTGGCCCTGACCGACGAGCTTGCCGACTTCGGTCCGTTCCACATGTTCCGCCCGCATAACGACCTCCGCTTCTCGAAGAACAAGCCGCCCTACAAGACCCACCAGGGTGCGTACGGCGAGCTCGAAGCCGGATCTGGCTACTACATGCAGTTCTCGTCCGAGGGGCTGATGGCCGGTGTCGGGTACTACTCGATGGCCAAGGATCAGCTCAAGCGGTCTCGGAATCTGATCGACGCCGACGCGACCGGCGAGGAGCTGGCAGGGATCGTGGCCGCCATGCGCAAGAACAAGTTTGACGTCACGGCAATCGACGCGCTGAAGACGGCGCCGCGCGGCTACCCGAAGGACCACCCTCGTGTCGAGCTGCTGCGGATGAAGGGTTGCCTGGCGGTGAAACAATTCGGTGCGCCGAACTGGATTCACACCAAGGGAGCCGCCGACCGCATTCGCGAGATGTGGGAGGGCTCCAAGCCACTCACCGACTGGCTCGACTCTCATGTGGGTCCATCAACCGAGGCCCCCGGTGACCGTCCTTTCTGAGGCAGCCGGGTGCTCGCTCAGTTGAAATGTGGAGATCTGCGGTCTGGTGTTGGGTGCCGGTCTGCAAATTTGACAGAATGTAAAAGTGACGATGACTGACCCCACAACGACCGACGCACTCGAAAACCAATTCGGCCTTGCTGACCGCGTGGTCAACGAAGCAGCGCTGGCCAACAGCATCCAGCGATTCCGCGAGCAGGGCATCACGCTGCCAACCTTTGCTCAGCTGGCCGATCCGTCGACGTTCGATCACGATGAGAAAGTCGGCGACGCTGATCCGCAGGGCCCTGATGCCCGCAACCTCTGGCGATGCCACTGGTACAACGACTTGCAGGGCAACCGTGTTGACGTACCCGAGCACGTCGTGCTCCCTTCGACCCTGACCGGCGTCGCGTCGCCGATCATCGTTGTCTTCGGCGATCGGTTCCCGATGATCACGGCCCACAAGGTGCTGGCCGCCTACTCATGCTTCGCTCCTCGTGTCGTCACCGGCCAGTTCGATCCGACC
>CAWUXP010000012.1:0-11102 GCA_963926495.1 Candidatus Ilumatobacter herschelensis | reverse complement strand
GCCAACGATCGATTGGCATGCCATCGCGCCTGAGCTCGTGCTCGTCGTCGGCATCAACATCATCCTGCTGCTTGATCTCAGCCTTGCCGACGCGAAGAAATGGATGCTGGCCACACTCACGGGATTCGTCATGCTCGGGGCGCTCGTCCCGGTCGTCACGCTCTTCGTGATTGGTGACGACTCCCGGTCGATGTTCGGCGGTCGCTATGTGATCGACGAGTACGCACTTGTCCTCAAGGGGTTCTTCTTATTGGTTGCCTACGTGGTGATCTTGATGAGCCAGACTGAACTTGAAGAGGGCAGCTATTACCAGGGTGAGTTCTACGTCTTGATGCTCTGCTCGGTGCTCGGCATGGTGATGATGACCTCATCACGGGACCTCATCTCGATCTTCGTTGCACTCGAATTGCTGTCCATCCCGGCCTACATGTTGGCTGCCTGGAACAAGCGCAATCCGAAGTCGAACGAAGCGGGCATGAAGTACTACCTACTCGGCGTGTTCGCCTCGGCGATCATGTTGTACGGCATGAGCCTGCTGTTCGGCGCAACCAACTCGACGTTGCTCACCGAGATCGGTGCCACGTTGGTCGACGGCAGTCTGAGCGGCATCGAAGTCGTCGGGGTCGTGTTCATCATCTCCGGATTCGCCTTCAAGATTTCGGCGGTCCCGTTCCATACGTGGGCGCCTGACACGTACGAAGGTGCCCCGACACCGGTCACAGCGTTCTTGTCGGTGGCTTCGAAGGCGGCCGGCTTCGTCGCACTCGTGACGCTCATTTACTTGGCCTTTCCGAACGCCTCGGACGTGTACCAGCCGTTCATCTGGGTCCTCGCTGCACTGACGATGACGGTCGGCAACGTGCTCGCCCTTCGCCAAACCAACATTGTTCGCATGCTGGCGTACTCGTCGGTCAGTCAGGGCGGCTTCATCCTGATGCCGCTGGCGTTCGCCGGTGAGGCCAATGCGTCGGGTTCCGCCCTCAACGCCGTGGTCGTCTACTTACTCGTTTACGGCTTCATGAACCTCGGTGCCTTCGCCACCGTGATTGCCGTGAGTCGCAAGACTCGCAGCGGTGAGATCTCTAGCTTCGGTGGGCTCTTCGGGTACGCACCTGGCATGGCTGTCCTGGTCACGATGTTCTTCGCATCGCTCGCCGGCATCCCGCCGCTCGGTGGCTGGTTCGCCAAGTTCAACGCTTTCAAGGCCGTGCTTGACGCTCAGAACAGCTGGGCGTACGTGCTGGCTTCGATCGCCGCGGTCAACACCGTCATCTCTGCTGCGTACTACATGAAGGTGCTCCGCACTGTCTGGATGGACGACGCTCCTGACGGCGACACCAGCCCGATCAACACTCCTCGTCCGATCAAGGCAGCCCTTGGCCTCACCCTCGTCGGCACGCTCGTCGTTGGTGTGTACCCACAGTCGGTCGCTAATTTCGGCGACCTCGAAGACCTCACCGGCACCAATGAATTGGTTGTCGTCGTCGACGCCGACGGCTGATCCCCGAGCAAAAATTAGGCCGAGCGGCCTTGATTTTGGGTGCGGGTGGCGGCGTGGTCAGTCGTCGGTGGCTGAGATGGAGCGAGCTTCGGCGGCGAGGGTGATCGGCCCCGTGACACTTTCGATTACTAGGTCGCTCGCTTCCTAGAGTCGCTGGACACCGCCAGCGGTACCCGGGCCGAAGAGACCGTCGTCGGCGCCCGTGGGCAGGTAGCCGAGCACGATCAAGTCCGCCTGTCTGCACGCATCCCAGGCCAACACCTTGCCTCACGGGGACGCGGCGTATCCCGCAGATCACGAAATCCGGACAGATTCTGGCCGTGGCGGACGATCTCGATGGCTTTCCGGCAAGACTTGGCTAGTGGTGCCCTTTGACGAGTTCATGCGTGACGCCCTGTATGGCGAGGCCGGCTTCTACACCAAGCCTGGCGGAGGGCATGCCGGGCGGCGTGGCGACTTTCTGACGTCGCCCGAAGTCGGGCCGCTCTTTGGCGCCGTCGTCGCCAATTACCTTGACGCCGTCTGGAAGCGCATCGGTGAGCCGACTGAGTTCACGGTGGTCGACGCCGGTGCGGGCCCCGGCACGCTGGCCCGTTCAATTGCAGCGGCGAAACCGCGCTGCTTCGAGGCCATGCGGTACGTGGCTGTCGAACTGTCGGCCGGGCAGCGTGACCGCCACCCAGCAGACATCGAATCGACAGCATCGATGCCTGCTGAACCGTTCGATGGTGTGGTGATCGCGAATGAGTTGCTCGACAATCTTCCGTTTCGTCTTGCCGTTTTCGACAACGGTTGGCGCGAGGCTTACATCGACCGTGATGCCGATGGCCGACCGACTGAGCGGCTTTCGGCGCCGTTTGATCCGCCACCCGCCCAGCTCCTTCAGACCGCAACGCTCGGTGCCCGAGTGCCGTTGATCGAGCAGGCGCGTGAGTGGGTCGAAGCTGCTCGGCAACTCGTGCGCAACGGCACGGTGCTCGCCATCGACTACGGAGTCCCGCTGACCGCCGAACTCGCTCAGCGCCCATGGCGCGATTGGCTGCGGACCTACCGTGGCAACGAGCGTGGGGAGCACTACCTCACTGCGCCCGGAAGCCAGGACATCACGACCGATGTCCCGTTCGATCAACTGCCAGAACCCGATGCGCTCCGTTCCCAGGCTCAGTTCCTCCAACTGTGGGGGATCGACGACCTGGTTAACGAGGGCAAACGGATCTGGGAGGAGCAGGCGGCGCGGCCCGGTCTCGAGGCGATGAAGATGCGCAGCAGAGTCAGCGAATCAGAGGCGCTCCTCGACTCATCAGGCCTCGGATCGTTCCTTGTCGCTGAGTGGCGGGCCTGAACTGAGCCCTCCGGGAGTCGGGCGGCTGACCTGTCTGATCTACGATCAGACGTATGAGTGACGAGCAGCACGACACCATCGACGCCCTTGCTTCGGAGAACCGGACCTTTCCACCGTCCGATGCCTTCAAGGCCGACACGCTGGTTGCCGGTACGGAGCTCTACGACGAAGCCAACGCCGACGACGAGGCATTCTGGGCCCGCCAGGCAAGCGAACTCGTCGAGTGGTTTGAGCCATGGCATACCGTGCTCGACTGGCAGTTGCCCTACGCCAAGTGGTTTGAGGGCGGCACGCTCAACGTCGCACACAACTGCCTCGATCGGCATGTCAATGCCGGTCACGGTGGCCGGGTTGCCATCCATTGGGAAGGCGAGCCCGGCGACACGCGGACGATTACGTATCAGGACCTGCTCGACGAAGTGAGCCAGTTCTCCAATGCCCTGAAGGATCTCGGCGTTCAGAAGGGCGACCGGGTCAACATCTACCTCCCGATGATTCCGGAGGCAGCGGTAGCGATGCTTGCCTGCGCCCGCATCGGCGCCGCGCACAGCGTGGTGTTTGGTGGGTTCTCGAGCCAGTCGCTGAGCGACCGCATCAACGATGCCGAAGCCAAGGTGCTGATCACCGCCGACGGCGGCTACCGGCGCGGTGAGGTCTTGCCGCTCAAGCCTGCTGCCGACGAGGCGTGCAAATCGACGCCGACGATTGAGCATGTCGTTGTGGTCAAGCGCGGTGGCAACGATGTCGACATGACCGTGGGCCGTGACCACTGGTACCACGACCTGCTCGACGGAGCGTCCACCGTCTGCCCCGCCGAGCCGATGGAAGCCGAACACCTGCTCTTCCTTCTCTACACCTCGGGCACGACCGGCAAGCCCAAGGGCATCATGCACACCACAGGCGGCTACCTCACTCAGGCCACCTACACACATAAGTACGTGTTCGACCTCAAGCCGGAAACCGACGTGTTCTGGTGCACGGCAGATGTCGGCTGGATCACCGGCCACAGCTACATCGTGTACGGGCCGCTGTCGAACGGCTGCACCCAGGTGATGTACGAGGGTGTCCCCAATCATCCGGGCAACGACCGTTTCTGGGAGATCGTGGAGAAGTACGACGTCACAATCTTCTACACGGCACCCACCGCCATCCGGACCTTCATGAAGTGGGGTGACCAAGAGCCAGCCAAGCATGATCTGTCGTCGCTCCGGCTACTCGGCACGGTCGGTGAGCCGATTAACCCCGAAGCATGGATGTGGTACCACGCCACGATCGGCGGCGGACGTTGCCCAATCGTCGACACCTGGTGGCAGACCGAAACAGGCGGCATCATGATCAGCCCGCTGCCTGGCGCGACCACCACCAAGCCGGGCTCGGCCACGTTCCCACTGCCGGGCGTGTCGGCTGAACTCGTCGACGACGATGCCAACCTGGTTTCAGTGGGCGGCGGCTACCTGACGCTTACGCGTCCGTGGCCGGGCATGCTCCGTGGAATCTGGGGAGATGCCGAGCGATACCAAGAGACGTACTGGTCACGGTTCGAAGGTCGCTACTTCGCCGGCGATGGCGCCAAGCTCGACGACGACGGATACCTCTGGCTGCTCGGGCGCGTCGACGACGTCATGAACGTGTCAGGGCACCGCATCTCGACCACCGAGGTCGAGTCGGCGCTCGTGTCGCACCCGGCAGTGGCCGAGGCAGCGGTGGTCGGCGCGACCGATGCCACAACTGGCCAGGCGGTCTTCGCATACGTGATCCTGCGTGAGGGAAAGGACACCGACGAGCAAGAGCTCCGGAATCATGTGGCCAGCGAAATCGGAGCGATTGCTAAACCGAAGCAGATCTACATCACCACTGATCTGCCAAAGACCCGTTCGGGAAAGATCATGCGCCGCCTACTCCGTGACGTTGCCGAAGGCCGGAACATCGGTGATACCACGACGCTCGCCGACAGTTCGATCGTTGACGAACTTCAGGCGAAAGCCGCAGCGTCGACCGACGACTGACGTCCTTCCCCGGCCCGAGGGGAGCGACGGCCAGTGCTGGCCAGTGTGGGGCAGTGTGGGGCAGTGTGGGGGAAGCCTCAAGTACGTGCACTCGCCTGCCGATACAACAGACATGAGTCCGGAGACTGAGCACGACGTTGGGCGTCCAACGCTGTCATGGGAGTCGGTGGTCAGTACCGATTCACCCCAAAACGACCTCGGAACGGCAACATCCGTTGTCGCGGTCACGCCGTCGTTTGAGCAGGCCCCGTTAGATGGCGTCGATCCGGAGGTGCAACCGTTTACCATGGCACCACTCGACTTCGGCATTGCGCCGATATCGCTCGGTCCTCTGCCTCGCGACCAGCGACCGCGCGCCGCTCAGGCCTCGCCTGATCTGACCATTCCAGTGCTCGGCGAGCTCCACTTTACTCTCCACGACATAGCGTTCTCGGTAGCCACACCACTGACGATTGCCCCAGAGCCGTCCGAACCAGAGCCGTCCGAACCAGAGCCGTCAACGGCGCTCGACCTCGAACCGTCGATGCTCGAAAAGTTTGCGCTCAAGATCGCCCCGCTCGACATGCCGGGCCTCACGTCGAGCGGTTGGTCACCGACGATCGACCCCGTGCCTGCTGTCGATAGATCCGTCGAACTGCCAGTGATCCCTGCACCGGTGACCGTCCCGGTTGCACTCGTGGCGCCCGCAACTCCGGGTACTTCGCCCCTTTCTCCCGCATCTTCAGGTTCGCTGTTCCAAATTGTTGAGCCACCTCCCGCTGCGTCGCCGTTGGCCCCGGAGCCAGATTTCGCAATCACTCCCGGTCTGCCAGCCGACGTCGTCAACTCAGACCCCACTCCCACGACCGTGATTCTGGGCGTCTTAGCGCCCCAGGTTGCGTCGCCTTCGTTGCCGGTATTCCAGCCGGCGGCGGCCAGCACCCCGCAGGTCGCCGTCGTCAGTCCGCGAGCGGCCTACATCCCAATGCCGGCCGGGTCCCGCAAGAAACAGCAGAAGACGAAGAAGTCGAGCGGCGACGGCGGAATCGCACTTTTCTTCACCTTGCTCGTGCTTGGCGGGATTATCGCAGGAGCGGTCGTCTTCGGCCGGCTCTACCTCTTCCCTGATGACTGGGACCTCGACGCGAAGCTTTACGGCGAAGCTGTCGAGAGTGTTCGAGGTGCCGACATCGCCGAACCACTCTTGATCAATCGCCAGGCCAGCGCAACGTATGGCATCTCGATGGCCGATCATCTGCTCGGCGACTGGGAAGCCGATCTGCCGATGTGGCGCTCACTCGCGCTTGCCAAGGGTGCAATCGATGCACCGGGGCTCCGAGAACTCCTGACCAACTGGACGCGAGCGTATTACTCGCCAGCAACCTCAGAGATCATTGCCAACAACGACCTGCTCCCCGGCGCCGTCAATGGAGCTCTGACCGAAGCAATGGCTCTCGCGGCAATCGATCAGGAAACCGGCTGGGCATCGCAACTTGACCCGGCATCGTTCGACACCAGCGCGCTGATTGAGGCGGCCGCGATCGCCGAGAGCCAGAACGTCAGCCAACAGACAAGCTTCGGTGCTGCCGAGCAGCCCGAACGACGGATGGACGTAGCGGCCTTCCTTCCGCCGGTGCTCGAATATCGCATTAATGCCCCGCATGCCTTCGTCGAATTCGCCGAGTCAGGCGCTGTCGAAATTGCCGAGACCTCGCTCCTCGCGCTTTCTCGTGAGCCTGTACTCTTAGCTACAGACACACTCACCACCTCGCAACAGCAGATGGACCGTACGTTCTGGTACATGGTCTTTGCGGCCTACAACTCGCCTTCTGATGCATATGCAGCAAGCAATGCGCTCGTCCAGAGCTCACTCGCCACCGTCGATCGTGGCGGGGTGCAGTGCACCTATGCAACGTTCTCTGGCACCAATGACGCCAGCACACCACAGCTGGAGAACGTGCTCCAGACCTGGGCACTCGCCGCCCCGGTGGAGATGGCAGCCACGACGTCCGTGCTGCCGGACGGCGCCCAACAGCTCTCCTCGTGTGACCCTGGCGCAGGCTTCGAATCAGGCGCACGCTTCGGTGTCGCCAGAGAGATTGCTCGCTGGCGCACCGTTGAGCTCGCTGCGATCGAGACCGTCGACCCGCAGGCCGGCACCGCAGCCGATTGGGCGCTCGCAGTGCAGGAGGTTCGCGCTACTCGGGCAGGGCTGCCAATGCTCGACCTTCCGTTCGACACGACGTACACCGACTCCGCTCGTGCGGCACGTGGCCTCGTGTCCACCGATGACGGTTCGCTCGTGACGTTCGGAACCGAACCTGTTGGCGCTGCGCTCGGGGAGTGATCAGTCGCGGAAGTTGTTGAACTGCAGCGGAATGCCGATGTCTTCGGCCTTCAGTATCGCCATCACTTCCTGCAGGTGATCGCGCTTCTTGCCTTGTACGCGGATCGAATCGCCCTGACTCGAGCTGGACACGCCCTTCGGGCCTTTTTCCTTGATCGCCTTGTTGATCAGCTTCGCCTTGTCTGAGCTGATGCCAGACGAGATCGTCATGACCTGGCGAACAGTGCTGCCGGATGCCTCCTGGACATCGGCGTAGTCGACACCTTTGAGTGAGACCCCGCGCCGGACGAGCTTCTCTTCAAGCACGATCCGCAGAGCCTCGAGCCGATCGTTGGAGACGGTGGCCAGGGTAATGACGGTGTCGTTCTGCTCGATCGACGAGTTGGTGTTCTTGAAATCAAACCGCTGGCCGATCTCGCGTTGGGCCTGATCGACCGCGTTCTTCACCTCTTGGTCATCGACTTCGGACACAACGTCAAAACTTCCCATCCCTCCAGAATACCGGTTGTCGGATTCCCGACACGATGGGTACGCTGTAAACGCCTTGTTCGTCGGTTTGAACCGATGTTCAGGGACCAATTGAGGGTCGGTGCCCGAGCGGCCAAAGGGAGCAGGCTGTAAACCTGCCGTCGTAGACTTCGAAGGTTCAAATCCTTCTCGGCCCACCAATTTGAGAGCCCGTCAGCTTCTGCTGGCGGGCTCTTGTCGTTTTCGCGACGAGCGACGCCGAATCTTCCTGCACCCCGGGGCTGGGTACCGTTCGGGCCAGGGCAGGCCAGGGCAGGCCAGGGCAGGCCGTTCCGTTGGCTCGATCAGTGACTCTTCGAGCGCGACGGCGACGTCCGTACACTCGGTGCGGTGAGTGACCTCGACCAATTGATCGCAGCCTTCGACGTCGAGGACCCGGCGTTCATTGCTGATCCGTACCCGACCCTCGATGCGCTGCGCGAGGCCGCCCCGATCTTCTGGAACGACGGGACAGGGCAGTGGATGTTGACTCGCTTCGACGATGTCTCGGCTGCACTGAAGAACCGAACCCTCGGACGCGCCTACACGCATCGGTACACCCACGAAGAGCTCGGCCGCTCAGGGCCGGATTCCAAATGGACGAAGTTCAACGAGCACGAGCGCTGGTCACTGCTTTGTCTTGAGCCGCCGGATCACACCCGGCTTCGTCGACTGGTCTCGAAAGTTTTCACCCCGAGCGCCACCGCTCAGCTCGCCGACTCGATCGCCGCGATCTCGAACGAGTTGCTCGACCAGTGTGCTGAGGCCGGAACGTTCGATCTGCTTACCGACTACGCGCAGCCGTACTCAGTGGCAGTCATCTGCTCGATGCTCGGTGTCCCGCGTGCCGACACGCAACTCCTGCTCGGCTGGTCGCACGCGATCGTCAAAATGTACGAACTGTCGGCATCGGATGAGGTCAAGCAGGCAGCAGACCAGGCTGCGGGGGAGTACATCGACTACACGAGAGCACTCATCGCTGATAAGCGTGCGCGCCCAGACGGACTCCTTCTCTCGGAACTGGTGCAGGTCCAAGATGGGGGAGCGACGCTGACCGAAGACGAGATCATCTCGACCACGATGGTCCTCGTCGAGGCTGGCCACGAAGCAACGGTCAACACGTTAGGCAATGGCTTCCGGGCCCTCATGGCGCACCGCGACCAGTGGGACCGAGTGGTGCAGCACGATGTCACTCCAGCATCGACGGTCGAGGAGCTCTTGCGTTTCGATGCGCCGCTCCAAATGTTCGAACGCTGGGTACTCGAAACCGATACCGAAATCGCCGGTCAGGCTGTGCAGGTCGGCGACGAGATCGCCATGCTGTTCGGCGCAGCCCAGCGTGACCCGCGCCGCTTCGACAACCCGACCACATTCGACGTTGGCCGAAACGACCCGGGTCACATTGGCTTCGGCGGCGGTATCCATTTTTGTATCGGGGCCCCGCTCGCCCGCCAAGAGTTAATTCGCTCGGTCGAGGGGATCGCCTCCCGTTTCCCGGACCTTCGGCTGGTCGACGAGCCGACGTATCACCCGACTTTCGTGATCCGCGGCCTCACGGGCCTCACGGTCGCGACGAGCTGAGCCACTGATGGTGGCCAGCGAGTAGCGTCCTGGCTATGTCCGCCGAACTGAAGTCACTGATCCTGTGTGACTTTGCGCAGATTCGAGAAGGGTTGCTTTTCGTGCAATCCGGCGGCCTCACGAGGCTGGCTGCGCCGACCTTTCCAGCAAAGTTCGCCTGCCACGTGGCCACGCTGGTTTGGCTGCCGCCGAATGAGTCGGGAGCGGCACACGAAATCGTCATGAAGGTGAAGTCGGCGGCCACGGCCAAACTCACGGCCACCGTCAACGTCGCATTACATGAGTCTGCGGCTCCGTCTGCGCTGCGTCCCGGCGAAGGCTGGCAGGTGCCGGTCGTGGTGCCACTTGGCGCTGTCAGCTTTCCTGCAGCAGGTGAGTACGACCTCCAGGTCGAAGTCGACGGCGAGTTCGCTGGCGACATCAGTTTCGTCGTGGCTCAGCGAGTCTGACCCGACTTCACGAGGAGTTCACCTGGCGACTTCAGCCACAAATATGTTGGCCCTACCGAAGCCATCGTGGGGATTGACCGAATCGGGCGGGAACCGACCGTCACATATCGGATCTACGGTTGTCTCCGCGGAGTGTGTCGGTGATGCTGGGTTCTTCAACGGGGCCGTCGCTTCCGCACGCGGGCACGACAAGGGCTATGGCGATGAGTGGAGCGGCGATGGTCCGCAACGAACGGGTGCGCTGGACAGTTCTTTTGGTCATTTGTTTTCCGCCTTGATGGTTGGTGTGCTCGGTGCGAATGCGCAGGCCCAACTCGACGAGGATCTCGACTGCGGCCTGAGGACCTGCCCCGCACAAGTGACAATAGCGCGCCATTAGGCAAGGGTGGTGATATTTCGGTCGTCAATCGAGCAGCGTGCGTCTCCGAGCAGCGTTCCGGTCATCAGCAATTCGTTGCGACGTAGACGTGGACACGTGTCCAAGATGACCGTTCCCCGTGTCACGCATCCATCACAGACTCACGGAGCACTTCGCTGCCGGCTTCGAGCGCCGGGCGCCCCGATTATCACGAGAAGACAGCGCCACTCGGAGTTGTTCAGGGCATGTGTTCAGGGCATGTGTTCAGGGCAGGGGTTCAGAGCATCTTCTGCATGACAGCGGTGCTCAGCCATCGGTTGAACTTGCGACCAACTTCTTTTTCGACACCGACCAGCTCAAAACCGCACGCCACGTGCAGGGCTCTGGAGGCCTCGGAACTGGCCTCGATGCGCGCAACCATCGAATGAAAGCCACTGTCACGTGCAACTGCGATGAGATGTTCCATCATGGCCCGCCCGATTCCGAGGCCGCCATGGTCTCGTGAGACGTACACGGAATTCTCGACTGTCGGCCGGTAGGCCGCCCGCTCCTTGTATGGCGACAGGGAGGCGAAACCGACCACTCGCTCTTCGCCGTCGCGGTTCGCCATAGTCGCAACCACCGCTGCAAAAGCACCTGATCGCTCGGTCAGCCAGCTGCGTTGTCCTTCGACTGAGCGCGGTACGAGGTCAAATGTGCTGATGTGATTCTCGACCTCGACGTTATAAATCGTGCGAATTGCTTCGGCGTCGGCGAGTGTCGCAAGCCTGATCGACACGGCGTTTCGGGCGCCAGCCGAGCCATCCAGGCGAGGCGCGACCGCAGGCTGCTGAACGGGCTCGGACATGCCCTCCCGAAGGTACTTGGTGTGACCCGCGAAACCGCGGAAACTTCGCGTGTCAATGGGAAACAGGCCGGTACACTCGTGCGTCGGTTACGGCTCAAGCCGTTCCCGAAGGGTGCCCAGAAACATGAAAATTCTGGACACCGCCAAAAGCGCCCTCTTAGCTCAGTTGGTAGAGCACAGCCATG
>CAWUXP010000011.1:0-21762 GCA_963926495.1 Candidatus Ilumatobacter herschelensis | reverse complement strand
GACAACCTGGTGTTCGTCGTCAACTGCAACCTGCAGCGCCTCGACGGCCCGGTGCGCGGCAACGGCAAGATCATCCAGGAACTCGAAGCCACCTTCCGTGGCGCCGGCTGGAACGTCATCAAGGTCGTGTGGGGTTCCAAGTGGGATGACCTGCTCGCTCAGGACAAAGACGGCGTGCTGCTCAACAAGATGAACACGACCGTCGACGGCGAGTTCCAGCGCTACGCCACCGAGCCGGGCGGCTACGCCCGCGATCACTTCTTCGGCCCTGACGACCGGCTGCGCCAGATGGTCTCGCACCTCACCGACGACGACATCCGCAACCTACCGCGTGGTGGCCACGACTATCGCAAGCTCTACGCCGCCTACAAGGCCGCGTCCGACAACCTCGGCTCCGGCCGTCCCACTGTGATTCTGGCCAAAACCGTCAAGGGTTGGACGCTGGGCGAGGGCTTCGAAGGACGCAACTCGACGCACCAGATCAAGAAGATGACCAAGAAGCAGATGCTGGACATGCGTGACCGCCTCCATCTGCAAGACGACATCCCCGAAGAACTCGTCGACGACAAGAACCCGCCGTACATCAAGCTCGGTGCCGACTCCATCGAGTACCAGTACATGATGGAGCGTCGGCGCGCCCTCGACGGTTTCGTGCCGCAGCGCACGACGCGTGTCCGCAAGCCCATGTCGCTTCCCGATCCGGAGACCTTCGCAGAGATGTGGTCGGGTTCCAACGGTCAAGCGGTGTCGACCACGATGGGCTTCACTCGCCTGCTGCGCAGCTTGACTCGTGACGAACACGTCGGCAAACGGATCGTCCCGATCATTCCCGACGAAGCCCGCACCTTCGGCATGGACTCACTGTTCCGCGAAATCGGCATCTATGCCTCACAGGGTCAGCTCTACGAGCCGGTCGATCACGACCTGCTGCTCTCCTATGCCGAGTCGAAAAGCGGCCAGATCCTCGAAGAAGGCATCACAGAGGCCGGCGCCATGTCGAGCTTCATCGCGGCTGGCACCAGTTACGCCACGCGCGGCGTACCAATGATCCCGTTCTACGCCTTCTATTCAATGTTCGGATTCCAGCGAGTCGGCGACCTCATCTGGCAGGCCGCTGACATGCGGACACGTGGTTTCCTGATGGGTGCCACCGCCGGCCGAACCACGCTCGAGGGCGAAGGCCTCCAACACCAAGACGGACACAGCCTCGTACTGGCGTCGACCGTGCCTGCCGTGCAGGCGTACGACCCATCCTTTGCGTACGAAGTTGGCGCCATCGTCGACGCCGGCATCAAGCGGATGTACGGCGGCGGAACGCCCGACGAGACCGACGTCTTTTACTACATCACCCTCTACAACGAGAACTACGAGATGCCGGCCATGCCGGACACGCCCGGGCTCGCCGAGGCGATCGTCGAAGGCCTCTACAAGTGGGCCGACGCGCCCTCCGGTACTGGCGAGAACGAGAACGCCGAGCTGATTCCAGCGACACTGCTGTTCTCTGGGAGCGCTCAGGGTGCCGCTCGCGAAGCCGCAGCCGACCTCGCTGAGCACTACGGCGTCGGCGCCGGACTCTGGTCGGCAACGTCGTACAAGGCGCTCCGCGAGGAAGGCCTTGCGGCCGAACGCCACAACCGGTTACATCCCTCCGGTGAGCGACGCATCCCGCGCGTGGCCCAGATCCTTGCTGACTCGCAGGGCCCAATCACCGCTGTTTCCGACTTCATGATGGCGGTCCCCGAGCAGGTGATGCGCTTCCTTCCGGGCCGCACGTTTATGACCCTCGGGACCGACGGGATGGGTCGATCCGACACGCGTGAGGCGCTGCGCCGTCACTTCGAAATCGACACCGGCCACATCGTCGTCGGCGTGCTCTCGGCGCTCCTCCAAGACGGCAAGGTCGATGCCAGCGTCGTCCACGACGCCATCAACCGCTACGACATCGATCCCGACGCCGTCGACCCCTTCGTGGTCTGAGATCTCGCTCGACGTTCGTGGCAACTACACGTCAAGGTACCCTGCCAATCCGCCCGCCGATACCGGCCCGATATTGAGACGTCGATCGATGCCCGAACGTTACAGAATGCCGGTCGATCCGACCGCTGACAACAATCCGCACTCGTTCGTCCTCCAGATGGTGGGCTCGGAGCACACCGTTCTCGAGCTCGGTTGCGCGACCGGCCATGTCACCGAACACCTTGTCGCGGCATCCAACCGCGTCGTCTGTGTCGAGGTCGACCCTGAGTCAGCTGAGGAGGCGCGCCGTTTTGCTGATCGTGTGCACGTCCTCGACCTCGACGTCGACCGGGTCTCTGCAGTTGAAGCCGACCGGTTCGACATGATCGTCGCCGGCGATGTTCTCGAACACCTGCGTGATCCACTACCAGCATTGGCGGACGCTTTGACCTTGCTCGAACCGGGCGGCCGCGTCATCATCTCGGTTCCGAACCTCGCCTACGCCGACGTGCGCCTCTTGGTGCTTGAAGGCCGCATCGAGTACCAGGATGAAGGTCTGCTCGATCGAACCCACCTGCGATGGTTCACGCGGGCCTCATTACGCGACCTCCTCGCCGATGCCGGCCTCGTTGCGGAAGAGGTGCGCCGAGTGACGCATCCGCTTGGATCATCCCGGCTCCCCGTCGATTGGCCGTCCCACAGCGAGGCGACCAAAGCGTTCGTGCTCTCCGACCCCGAGGCTCTGACGTACCAGTTCGTCGTCAAGTGTCGTCGAGCAGAAGAGTCACCGACTGGGCCCGACCTACTCGCGGGCGAACCGCATACCTGGCCCGTGCACAACTGTGACGCAATCGGTGCGGAACACGAAGCACTCCTGGAGCACATTAAGACCCTCGAGGCAACGGTCGATGCCTGGGAAAACTCACGTACCGCCCGGCTGACGAAACCGTTCAGACGGGCGTCGGCAACCGTGCGTCAACGGCTCAGGCCAACACGATGACCACTATCTCTCTCGCAGATGTGACCCATCGCATGGCGTACCGCCACGACGGCTTACCGTTCGTGCTGTTGTGGTCCGAGAAGTCAGGTTGTACGAGCCTGTTCCAATGGATGCTGATGCAGACCAATGAGTTCGACGAGGCGAGCGCGTTTAGCGACTGGATCCACGACTGGGAACACGCCGTGATGAAGGCGCGCCCCGGTTATGCGGACCGTCTGGTACAACAGCTCAACGATCACGCGCCAGCGTTCAAGTTGGTCCGCGACCCGTTCGATCGAGCCGTGAGCGGATTTCTCATGCTCGTGACGCTGGGCGATGATTCTGGACATTTCACCGTGACGATCCGTCAACAGATTCGAGAGTTCGTCTATGGCAATCCGGATGTGCCGTATTCGTTCGGATTCATCGACGCGCTGCGATGGATTGCGACACAAGAATCTTCAGAACTCGACCATCACTTGAGTCCGCAGTACAACCCGATCGAACGTCAGATCACCAATCTCGAGCTCATCAGGCTGGAACGATTCGACGCCGACATTCGCCAGATAGAGGAGCGGTTTGGGCTTTCGCGTGCCGACCTTGCGAGGGCGTCGGAGTCGCGTCATCACACAACCCGTGCTGCGCCAGTCGGGCTCAACCCGGAGGCCATCGCCCGATTGCACCCACCGATTCCACTGTTCCAATCCGGGTTTCTTTTGCCGAAGTCGTCTGACTTCATGACAGGCGAGGCAGTCGAACTGATCTCGCATATTTATCGCGTCGATATCGATGCCTACGGGTACGAGCCGCCGGTCGTGACGTCCGCTTCGGAACCGGTTGCCGAGAAACAACTCGACCTGGTCAGGCGATTCAGGCAAACCGCCAGACAAGCACTGCGTTCACGTAAACCGCTTCTCGATCCGACGTCGACCGAACGCACCGACGTTTGACCGTAGGTCACCGGGTTCGTCGACGAGCGGCGCAGACGTTCAGCTACCATCCGTCTCGACAGGCGGTGCAACCGGTCGGTGTGCGGGGGCCACTCGATGTTCTATAGATTTGGGCTATGCCAGGAACGTTGTTCATCACCGGCGACAAGGCGGCCGACACGCTCCTGAACACGAACGGCACTGCCCTCTTGCTCGGTATGTTGCTCGATCAGCAAGTGCCGATGGAGTGGGCGTTCAATGGGCCGTCCACACTCAAGTCGCGCCTCGGTCACCTCGATCCGAAGAAGATCGCTGCGATGGACATCGAGCAGTTCGTCACGATCTGCTGCGAGAAGCCCGCGATCCACCGGTTTCCCGCCTCGATGGGCAAACGAGTGCACGAGGTCTGCACCGCGCTCGTCACTGACTACAAAGGCAATGCCGTCAACATCTGGAAGGACGTCGACTCCGGCAAGGAGTTGTACCGACGACTACAGGCGCTGCCCGGCTACGGCGAGGAAAAGTCAAAGATATTCGTCGCGTTACTCGCCAAGACCCAGGGTGTCACCCCGGCGGACTGGCGAGAGGCTGCCGGCAAGTTCGGCGACGACGTGCCCCGCTCGGTTGCAGACGTCTTCGACGAGGCATCCCTCAGCAGAGTCCGCGAGTGGAAGAAGGCCCAGAAAGCCGCCAAGAAAGACAAGCAGGATCGGCCGCTCGCAACATGATTACCGTTACTCCCGGCGTTGACCGAGTCGGCGGCACGGCCGCCAATCACTGCGCTGGTCGAGAAGCGACCAGCTCCTGCCAACGGTCGAGGAAGACTTGTCGTTGTTTGGCAACATCGGGAGGCGAGGTTGTGGAGCCGTGATGTTCGTGCACGACCAGCACCGAATCAATGACTTGGGTTCCTCCCCCCAGCTGAGCAGCGCGCAAAGCGAAATCGACGTCCTCGTAGTACGCCGGGTGATACGCCGGGTCGAAGCCCTCCAGCCTCAAGAACAACTCGGCTGAGAGGAACCAACACGCAGCTGAGGCATAGTCCGGCAGATGCGAACCGGACTCGAGAATCGGTCGCGTGTCACCGTTGTTGATGATCCTCATGCCCATCTCCTGGAGTGCACCATCGGGAAAGATCAGTGCCGGGGCCGAGATGAGGTCACGCCGCGACCGCGCTGCACTGAGCAGTGCCCGAAGTTGACCGGGGGCGACAACAACGTCTGGGTTGATGAGTGCCAGCGTCGACGCGCGCGCCACGGCCACGCCGGCATTGTTGCCGCCGCCGAAGCCGAGGTTGGTCGATGGCTGAATCAGCCGTACACCACGTGAGGCGATGGCGGATCGATTCCCAGCAGCATGACCTCGTTGAGGGTGAGCATTGTCGACAACAATCACTTCGGCCGCAATTTCATCCGCGGTAATCGAGGCGCCGAGTGAGGCAAGACATCGATCGAGGGCCAGCCCCGTGCCGAAGGCAACGATGATGACACTCAGTTCGGGCTCATCGACCCATGGGATCGCGACACGGGGAACAGGCGATGCGGTGACGCTGACGAGTTTGGCGCTTTCTCCGCTCATGCCGCACAGTCCGGACGTTGCTCGGCCCGCAGCGGGCCTGCCGATGAGTCATCGATGTTCCGGCGTGGCATCAGTCGTCTTCTGCACGCGTGGCCGAAGCACCATCGGGCCGTTTGACGAGTTCGGCGACGATGGCCAGGAGTTGGTCGTTGGTGGCCTGCAGTTCGATGACTTTCACTTCGAGCGCTGCGACCTGACGCATCCGGTCATCAAACAGTTCAGTGATAGCGGCAAGCGACTCGGTGGCGTTGGCCGTTGCCTCAGCTCGGACGGCGTCGATCCTCGGGAGGAGCGAATCCTCGACGGCCGCTGCGAGGGCCTGTCGCAGTTCCGTTGTCTGGTGAGCGGTACGCTCGCGGACCACTTCCTTGACCGCCTCGAAGTGTTCGTTGATGTAGCGCCGGACAGGGTTGGTCACACTGCGAGCAGGATTGGTGAGGCGCGTCCTTGGCATCTGCGGCACGCTAGCTGCACCCAACCGTCAGCTCAGTAACATGTCCAGCAGTTGGCCGGGCACGGCCAGCAACGACCGCCCGCAGCACCTTCCCCTGGGGGAGATCGAAGATCAGTGCCAACACCATCGCAACTCCCCATCGAGGCACGAGTCGACGCTCGAACCATCACGTTCCTGAACTTGTTGAGGGGGTGTGCCGTTCTGCTGGTCATGTACGACCATTTGGGTGCTGTCTGGCCGGGCTACTCCAATCGGTCATGGATCGCCAATCGGGTCATCCGACGCTGGATCAATGAACCGCTCGGCATCATCCAAGACTTCGGATTCCTCGGCGTAACAATCTTCTTCCTCGTCTCCGGGTTCATCATCACGCACGTGGCCCAGCGCGAGACCCGATTTCAGTTCGCCACAAAACGAATCCTGAGGATCTATCCGCCGCTGATCGTTTCAATTCTCGTGATCGCAGCGATCGCTGCGATTCGGGGGGTCGAGTTGCTGCCCATCGGCGACTACCTCACCTCGTTCACGCTCGTCAACTACCTCCAGTCACCACAGGTCGTCGTCAGCGGCGTGGCCTGGACGCTGGTCATCGAGATGCTGTTCTACGTCGCGATTTTTGCAACGTTGCCGTTGGTGCAGTCACGCCCGCTAGCTGCCAACGCAATCATTTTGGTGACCGTGGTGATCGTCATTTGTTCTGCACGCGAGTTCGGCGCCAGCTACTTCCTGTTCGCCTCGTCCATTTCCTACCTGCCGTTCCTCCTCATCGGCCAGCTCATCTACCTCCGATGGGTCCGAAGGATCACGGTTCCCCAAACGGCCGTGCTCGCAGCGTTGACGTACGGGGTGGCGGTCTTCGCCATCGACCGGGTCAACAGTGCCTTCCTCCTCGCGAATAATTCATACATGATCAGCGCGGGTTTTGCGGTCGGGCTGTTCCTTGTAGCGCTCTCGTTCGAAGGATCGTTCCGCATCCCGAAGTTCATCGCACTGACGTCCGAAATCAGTTACTCGCTGTATCTGCTGCACGGCGTGATCGGCTTCTTCACACTCGACAAGCTCGTCGGGAAAATCCCCTTCACCGCAGCATTCATCGTTGCGGTCGGCACCAGCTTGATTTCCGCCTATGTTGCGCACCGCTTCATCGAATTGCCATCCCAGCGGGCGGCGCGTTGGATCATTGCCAAAGCCCCGGCGAAGCCGGACACGTCTCGCAAACCGAATCGGACGGTCTGAGCGTCAACCCTGGCTGAGCGCGGCGAGTTGGGCACTGAGCTCCACCGAATCGCGACGATACCGAGTCCGCATGCTGCTCGACGCGGCAGTACTGATCGTTCCGGCAAGGTCCGGCTCGTCGATGAGTCTGCGCATCAAGCGTCCAGCATGGTCAGTGTTCGGACTGGCCCACGTCGCTTCTGCGGGGTACGCCCACCCGCCGTCGACGCCAACAGCAACGAGGTCGGCATCGACAAGCAGCGCAGTCGCGTCGTCCATAAAGTCGAGGTTGCCCGAGTACGCAGTTGCAATCACTGGAACATTCATCCACATGGCTTCCGCAAGATGGAGGCCGAGTCCCTCGCTGCGATGCAGCGACACGAGCGCATCGAGATGTCCAATGAACGCAAAGTGTTCAGCAATCGGCAGATGGGCGTCCCACACGACGACATCGGGTCGTTGTGCCGCGGCCAGCAGGAGCTCTTCGTGCTCACGCCACCTTTGCTCGCCGTTGATGGTCTTGATGATTAGCAAGGGTCCTTCGTCAGCAGCGAATGCCTGCGTGAATGCAGCAATTGCTCCGAGTGGATTCTTGCGCGCTGTCACACTCAAGTGGTCGAGGACCACACCGAAGACGAAACGACCATCAGCGTCGGCGAGGGGCGCGAACGAGTTACGTGCCACATCGGAGCGGACTGGCTCGGCGATCGGCAACGGTACGTGACGAACCGGGACCCCGTGCTCTGCGAACGCGTCAGCCATGAAACGCGTTGCCGACCAGATCTCCTGCACGGTGTCAACGGCAACCGCTGGACCGCCGGCGATCGTCGCCAGCTCCCAGAACCAATACCCGATGACACGGCGGCCGGGCCCGAAGAGTTCGGGATGGTCGGAGCGCAGGTTGGCCATCTGGTCGCCGTTCACGCACGCAAGAGTCGTGGCGAACTCGATTCGCTGATCGCACGGTGGCGGGTCATCGAGGAACGGGTTCGCAGTTCGCTGATAGGCGATTGCCGTGTGCGCAATACCGGCCTCAGCGAGTGACGTGACCATGGCGCGGCCCACCGCTCCAACGCCCGACTGGCGATCGAGATACCCGACGACGTTGATCCCGTCATGTCGGCAGCCGGTCACGTCGAGTTGATGCATCGTGTTCGAGATCGCGGCAGGATCGATCAGGAGCGGCGCTTCGCCCCGTGCTGCGGCGCCTGTTGCCCACGCTCGGTATGCAGCGCCATCGAAAGCTGTAGCTGACCCGAAACGTGCGGCCAGATCAGGCCGCTCCTCGAGGAGCGCCATCCAATACCGCGCGCCGAGCCAGTCGCGGAACTCCCTGGCTCGACTCCAAGGCCGAAGATCGTCGCCAGTGTGGTTGCGAGCGAGGCGGCGCACCACGGCATCAATCGGAATCCCACCAGGCAGGCTCACTGCATCGCCACGACCCCCCAGCTGA
Organism: Candidatus Ilumatobacter herschelensis; assembly: GCA_963926495.1. Lineage (GTDB taxonomy): Bacteria > Actinomycetota > Acidimicrobiia > Acidimicrobiales > Ilumatobacteraceae > Ilumatobacter_A > Ilumatobacter_A herschelensis. The sequence goes on along the minus strand of CAWUXP010000011.1, from coordinate 13,198 downwards.
TCCGCGACTCGACGGACAGTGGCGAGTCGATCGGCGTCGGCAACCGACACTCGAGGCCGACCCGCAACCGTTCGATCGAGCAAAATCGGGCTGCCTGCGTCGAAGTTGGGGGCATCGACCAGTGCGGCCTCCTGGTTCTCTGGCCACCGCCAAACCGAAGCGCCGATCGCAGGGTCGAGACACGGGCGTTGCATGAACAGTGTCCTCGCAACATCGAGTCGACGTCCGAATGCATAAGCGTCTCCGGATCGCAATCCAGCGAGCAACCAATCGATCGCTTCCAGCGCGTTGACGCCGAAACCTATCGCCGACGACGACACAGAGCCAGTGGTAAACAGTCCGGCCACGTCGGGAAATCCATTCGAGGGGCGACCGACGATCCGGGGGATCACCACGAGGCCATCGGACGTCGTTGGCGCCAACGCGGCAATTGGACCGGCGACAGCCACCGCCCCTGCAACGACCACCATTACGGGGTTCGCTCGATCGGCAATGACGGCGCGCGCCGCCGTGAGACCGGCGAGCCAGAGACGATCGTCGTCGGTGACGCGACACAGGTCGATCTCAGTTGGGGCGTCGCCAGACCAGGCAGCGCCCGGCGGGGCGACAGGACGAATCTGTGGGTCGCCCGCCCAGGCAGCTGAGATCATCCAGTCTGGGTGATGCGTACGCACCGCGCTGATCAGCGCTGCTGCAGTCCCGTCGATCGAGTGGACGACGACCACGACCTCGACTAGTTGGCCGGGCCGATCGCTCGAGGTCATCGGGACCGTTTGTCGAGGACGGTCATTCGCTCGTCGACATCGTCCAACACAGCGGACACCGAATCTCGGACATCAGCTAATGCAGCATCTTGTTTCGAAGAGAGTTCGGCGACCTGGACGCGTAACTCGTCAATCGAACGCTCGAGGTGTTCGACCCGGGCCGAACCCCGAAGTATCCACGAAAGACGCGCCCTCACCGACATGAGGGCATAGTAGCCCCGGGCCTCGGTCTTGTGCGGGCTGACCGCCGGCGCCACAGCGTCGGCCGCGGGTGCTCACATTCGTGAGCGAAGAAGTTGCACTCCTCGTCGACCTGCGCTCGCACAGCGTGCCCGGATGCGAGCGGTCCTGGTCAGTGCCACGGTCCGCGGCCGCCGCGGGGGCGCAAATTCGCCCAAATGCTCGATCGCATCGTCTTCGACGCTCAGCCACATGTGGAAGTTCGCAGCGTCGCTGGCGTCGACATCGGGAAATGCACTCTGGAGGTCGCGACGTTCCTCCCACACGCTGCGCTCCAACCGAGTCAGCGGATGCTCGGCTGATCCGCCGATCGGCTCGTTCAGCCAGCGCCGAAACTCTCGATCGTCGGCACCGAACACCGTCGGCAGCCCGACCTCCTCGATGGTGTCCGCGGTGCGGATTTTGTCGAGCGCAGCGTCACGACAGAGACGCCGCATCGTCGACGTCAACGGAAGTCCGTTGACGGTTTTCGCCCATTGATACGCGCCGGTCCGGCGTTCGACATGGCCGCGTTCGATGAGGGCACGCCCGTAATCGTCAGCAAGCTCCCTGATCGGTGTGCCGAGCGCGTGCGCTACACGCGGCCGCCCGACCTGGTGCTTCGACAACACGTCGGGAAGCAGCGGGTCGTATCCGCTGTAGTGGATGAAGCGAACAGGCTGGCCGTTGACGGCGGGGTGAGAATCGCCCAGTTCGAGGTGACGTTCGTGGATGTTCCACCACGCGATGTTCATCCCCAGATCACGCGAGACGTGGTGGTCGAAGAGCGCCGGAACCCAGTCGACCCACTTCTGGTCAGTGAACAAGTGTCGGTCGAGGTCGACAACCGCGTCGGTGAGCAACCGTTCCATCCACCAGTCGAGAAACGGGATGGCACTCGGGCCGACGGCGATGAATCCGAGGTTGAACATGCCGGACTCCATCACCGCCTGCTCGGAGATGGCAAGGCCGTCGCGGGGCACCGGCTGCAGCACATGTGGCGTCAGGACGATTCCGGCGGTCTCGACGGCGGCGATGGCGTCGTCAAACGCGGAGTAGACATAGATGTCCGGGTCGAGGTAGCAGACGGTGTCGGCGCTGCGGAGCAACGTGCGTAGCAGGGACGGTTTGACCGCGGTACTGAGCTCCATGACGTCGTAGATGGTCTTCATCAGATCGAGTTCCGCCACGGAAAGATCGAGATCAGACAACCGCAGAATCTCGAGCCCATCGGCGAGGTGATCGACTGCTTCGTCGTCAATCACCAGAATGGCGAATCGGCTTGCGGGGTGATGCGCGAGAAACGACTCACCAAGCAACTGGGCCATCTCAATGTAGTTCGATGCAACGATGGTGCCAGCAAACATGTGACCGGAGGCTAGTGCCGCATCCGGAGCCTTCGCCTTCAAACAGTGACGGCAGCTGGGCCGGTTGAGTCAGCCAGGGGAACCTCGATTTTTAACGCCTCCGCGTACTGCAGGCCGCGTTGCTCTTCGCTCGGTTGGTCTTCCATGCGTCGGCGGGCTCGGTCGATCATCTGTGTACGGGTCGTTGGATCGTCGACCAGCCGCAACATCCAAGCAGCTGCCTCGCCGATACTTGGATCAGCCCACTGGAGCCCGTCGGGATACGCACCCTCACCGTTTTCGACCGCAATCATCATCACGTCAATCAGTGCCGCTGATTCATCGTCCATGAAGTCGAGGTTGCCTGAGTAGCGCGATGCGAGCACCGCGGTCTGCAACCACATCGCGTCGGCCATATGGAGGCCGAGCCCTTCACCGCGGTGCAACGACACGAGGCAATCCGCAGCTGCGACCATGGCTGTCATGTCTGTGTCCGACAGAAATTCGTCGAGCACCTCGATCCGTTCGGACATGCCTGAGCTGGCAACAAGGGTCGTGATTCGGCGGAGCGACTCCGCTCGCTTGTCGCCATTCAGGGTCTTGATGACCAGCCGCACTTTGGCGTCGGTCGAGCCGAATGCTGCGGCGAACGCGTCGATCGCGCCGAAGGGGTTCTTGCGCTCAACGATGCTGAACAGGTCCAAGCTCACCAGGAACACGAACTCGCCGTTCGGGGCGAGCCGTTGCCGCCACTCGTTGTGGGCGTCGGCATCGAGGTCAGGACGAGCGAGGTACATCGGTTGGTGGATCACGCCAGGACTGTTGGGGGCTGCCCGATATGCGTCGGCCACGAACGTGGTTGGTGCCCAGATTTCGTCGACGAGGTCGAACGCAAGGGCATGGCCCTCAGGAACGCGATCAACTTCCCAGAACCAGTAGCCGACGACGCGGTCGACCGCACGCAGCTCGGGGTGGGCTGCGAGTGCCGCTGGAAGTTCGGGAGCAGTGACGACCGCGATCGTGGTGCGACGAATGGGTTGTTCGTCGCAGGCTCCGGCGCGCTCAACAAGCGGACTGTCGGCGAGATTGACGTCGAAGACCGACACCGCCACGCCAGCGGCGACGAGCGACTCGTGGAGACGCCGGACAGCGACGCCAAGGCCGCTCGCTGCACGGTGATAGCCGAGCAGATTTACCCCGGCGTCGAGCTCGGGTGCGGCGGGGACGACGATCTCGTCGATCGCCGCAGCAACGGCGTCGACCGAACGCCACAGCAACGCGGTTCCGAGGCCGTGCATCGCCAACAGCCCAATCGGAGGAACAACGGTGTTGTAGGTGTCCCACCCGTTCGGGTTCAACGTGCCCTGCTCGCCAACACCCCACCGACGCATCGCAGCAGCGATCGCCACGTTGGCGACGATGAGCGAGACGCCCGCTGCAACCTTGCCCAGCCGTACGGCGTATCGTCTCTCGATTCGAGCAGTCGAGAGCACGATGGGGACGCCGACGAGCAGCGGCAGGTAGTACCGCCCCTGCCAATACGAACCCGATGCGTCGTCCTGCACCATGGTCAACACCCACGACATCCAGACTCCGGTCACCAGCACCGCGAGCGCGCCGATCCAGGCACGTCGACGATCAGCGAGCACGCCTCCGGCGACCAGGAGGCCCAGCCCGATGAGCCAGATGAAGACCATTGACTGCGGCACTGCAGTGTCGAGCCAGCCGACGACACCGATGGTCTCACGCAGATCTATGCCGGTTTGCCCAATTGCTCGCTGGAGCGCTGTTCCGTCAAAACCGGACGCCCGCGTGTTCATCGCAACGAACGAACCAATCCCGAGGACGGCCAAACCGCTCACCACGGCGGTCGGCCGACCGGCAACGGTGGTAGTCGCACGGCGCCAGACCCAGCGCGCCCCAATGCCTGCAACCGGTGCCAGCGGTGCGATAAAGAGCAGCTTGGAAGACGATGAACTACTACGCGCTGCCCACGCCAAGGTGGCCAGCGTAGAAACGGCAATCGCTGCCCAAGTTGCCGGCCTGAACGAGCGACGAAAGTGCCCGACACCGACATCGAAAATCAAGATCGCAAGTGCCACAACCACCGCGCCATAGACAAGGCCATCGCGCCGTGGCAACACCATGGCCACCCAGCCCGCAGCCAACAGGGCTTGGTCAAGACGAGAGAACTGCCAATCAAAGTCGATTCGACCGCGCGCCCCGTTGGCAAATGCTGTCCACACTGCGACACCTCCAGCGATGACCAGCCCTGACGGGTTGACGACGGCGATGATGAACCAAACGGGCACGGTAATCGACATCAGCACACCGCCGGCAGCAAGCCATCCGTGGCGACTCGCGGCGAACAAGGCCGCTCCGAGGAGCAGCATTGGAACCAATGCGTCAGCGACCCGAGCGCCCGGTGAGGACCAACCCTCGGGCAGGAACGATCCGAGGCCGGGGGCCAAATGACCCCAAATCGGGTAATCGTCAGACCTCGTAGGGCGGAGCTCCTCGCCGACACCGACCTCGGGCGTGAGTAGGCACGACGCGGAGACAGCCGGCTGGAAAGCAAAACACCCTGGATCGGGATGCCCAATATGCGCAGGCAGCTCGAAGCCGTCGATGACATCGTTAATCGGAACACCATCGAGTTGGCCGCGAACCAGAGCCGCCGAGCGCACTACGTGGGAGGGTTCGTCAGCGCCACCCGACGGCGGCGTGGCAAGAATCCATGCTCCGACGATCGTTGCGACTGCTATCAGAATGCGACCCAGCGGCCACGCGCGCCTCACGCTGCCATCTCGATCGTTCGACGAGCCTTGAACCGGGCAATCAGCAGTGCAGGTGCGCCGCCGAGCCCGCCGATCAGCGCTCGGGCGTGGACGCCTCGGGGGGAGTGCCGGAGTCGGCGGATCGACAGCCAGAACGCACGGGCAATTCCCGCTGCCGGCAAAAACCGGAGAGCGCACCACAATCGATTCCGCTCTTGGAGACGACGTCTCTCGACTCCCAGATCAGCCGTGGTCGCGCCGCCTTCATGCCAGACAATCGACGCCGGCTCGCATCGGTATCGCCGTCCGAGTTCGCCACCCCGGAGAGCAAGATCAACGTCTTCATAGTAAAGGAAGTAACGCTCGTCGAACCCGCCGGTTGCGTCGAGAAAGTCGCGGGTCAACACGATCGCTCCACCGGTGAAAATAGCAATGTCATTCCCCAACTCGAAGGCGTCGCTGTCTGGCTCGCCGTACCCGATGTCGGCGCCGGCCCCATAAGAATCAAGCTGCACCCCGACGCTGTTCACACTTGGCCGCGACGATCGTGGTGCCTGTAGCAGCTTCGGTTGAGCGACGTCGGCCCCGCCGTCGAGTGCGTCGACGAGCGGGCCCAGCCAGCCTGGCTCAACTTCGATGTCGTCGTTCAGGAGTGCCACCGCAGACGCTTCCGGTGCGAGGCGACGAACCGTGTCGAACCCGATGTTTGCTGCCGCGCCGTAGCCGCGATTGGATGTGCGTACGACGTGAACGATGCCGGTCCCGTAGGCGCCGCTCTCGCAATGTGGCCCGCCACTATTGTCGACAACCACGACCAGAGCGGCCTGTTCTGTTGCGGCGAGCGACGCCAGGCATCGCTGCGTTCGTTCCGTCGGACCAGCGTGCGTGACCACAACGACCGGCACCATCTGCGCAATCATCGCCGGGTTCATCGGTATGCTTGCACCTTGGACACGGCGCGGCGGAACACGTTGGGTCGTGTCTCGATTGCAGGCGCCCCCGATCGCATCGGACGCTCAAGCCAGTCGTGCCGATTCGGCTGCAGGTTCGGGTTGTAATACGGATCGTTGTTGATTTCGTAGTGCCAACGGTCGTTGACGAATGCGTACTCCTCGGGACGGAGCACGCTGACCCGCGTTCGGCTCTCGAAGTGGTACCAACTGGCGTGCGGCGTCCAGATAATCCGGTGACCGTCAGCCCGGACCTTGAGCGAAAAGTCAACGTCGTTGTAGTTGAGCGGCAGTTCAGTGGTGAACCCACCGACAGCTTCGAACACAGACCGGCGCACCAATGCCGCAGCAGCGGTGACGCCACTGCATTCACGCTCGACGGCAAGTGGTCGCATCGGCCATGGGCCGGGCGAGTCGCCGGCCCACCCCAGACAGGCGTGCATCAGATCGTGGTGGTAGATGTGGCCCCCGTGCTGCAACGTTCCGTCGGAGAACAACAGCCGCGCCCCGACCATGCCGACGTCGTCGAGTTCGAGATGCGCCACCATGACTCCGACGCTCGCCGGGTCGATCAACTCGGTGTCGTCGTTAAGTACGAGGAACAGGTCGCCCGTTGCCGCAGTTGCGCCAGCGTTGATCTTCGCCGAGAAGTTGAACTCGTCGTGGAACGGAACGAGACGCAGCCGATCGCCCACTATTCGGCGAAGGGCGTGCAGCACCGGCTCTGGCGTCGCATCATCGAACACCACCACGAACTCAAGTTCCTGGTAATCCGATTGCGTGGCCAGGCTCTCGACCGCATCGACGACGTAGCTGCGGGTTGCACCCCAGACTCGGCCGGACGACCCCCGCGTTGGGATGATCACGCTGACGAGCGGCGTCGACGTCACCCGTCGATGAACGCGGTAGCAGCCGTCGTATTCGGTGCGCTCGACAGTGGCGTCGATGCCCAGGCGGTCGCACTGTGATGCAACTGCGCGAACACCCGCGTCGAAGGCCCACGGCTTGTTGTCTGAGCTCGCCGACACGCTGGTTGGGGCCTTGCGCCAGTGGTACAAGATCTGGGGCACGTGGGCGACGCGCTCAGCGCGCTCGGTGAGGCGGAGAACGAGGTCGTGATCTTGAGCTCCGTCGAAGCCCTCGCGGAACCCACCGACATCGATCACCAGTTCGCGGTCAGCCATCAAGAAGTGCGTGATGTAGTTCTGATTCCGAAGTCGTTCTGGCGAAAAGTCCGGCTTAAAGCACGGGTCGACGTATCGACCATCAGCGCGGATGAAGTCGTGATCGCTGTAGGCGACCTGCGCACCATCTGCCAACGTATCCGCCAACCCGCCGGTCAGCACCGCGGCCATTGCACCGAGCGCGTGCGGTTCGAGGACGTCGTCGTGGTCGAGCAGCGCGACCAACGTGCCGGTCGCCACGGCCAGCGCGTCGGAACTCGCCGCGACGATGCCGCCCTGTTCGCAGCGATGGACAACCTTCACGCGTGCGTCGCTGGCCGCGTGTTCGTCGAGGATGCGCGCAATCTCGGGCCGGGTGGACCCGTCGTTGACGAGCACATGTTCCCAGTTGGCCAAGTTCTGGCGTTCCACGGATCGGAGGCACGCGGCAAGATGAGCTGGGTCTGGATCGAAGACCGGCGTCAGTACCGAGACAAGCGGGAGCATCGTGCTGCTCAGAAGATACGGGCGCGGACCGACCGGGTAATCCGACCGACGGTGGACTGCGCACGGTTGGTCACGAGCCGTTGGAAGTGATCTTGGTCTTGCCGGGCGCGAGCCAATTCGACATGCAGCTGAGCGATTTGGCCGCGCAGTGCGCCGGTGCTGGCTTCGGCGCCCTGGGCGACATCGCGTGCAGCCAGCAGGTCGTGACGCAGCGCCGCGTAGTCCTGCTCGACTGGGCCAACGAGCGTACGGAGGCGGTCGATCTCCGTCTGGAGGTCGCCGGGATCGAGTGCTGACATCGTGACAAGTGTAGTGCGAGCGCCCAAGGCGGCCGGTTTCACGGCCCCGCCGGAGTCGGCCATGGCAACGTCGGGTGCAACTCACGGAGGTGTTCGAGCATCAGGTCGCCGAACAGGTTCGACGTGCTGAGCATCGAGGTCTCCTGCGTGCGGTAACGGCCGAGCATCTCAGCGACATGCACGCCCCGCTCCCCCGATGCTGCGAGCCGGAGCCACATCTCCCAATCTTCCCAGCCGAAGACGAGGGCGTCGTCAACCCGGTAGCCACCATGCTGTTCGAAGGTCGAGGCCCTGAACATGGCTTGCGCATCGATGTGGTTCGCCACACACAGCCACGGCACGTGCCAACCGGTTGCGCTCCGCAAACCGGTGGTTTTGCCGAACTCTTCGAGGATCGACCAGGAAAACGCCGCACCCGGATGGGCGTCGAGCGCATCGGCCAGGCGGCGCAGGCAGGTCGGGTAGACGTGGTTGTCGGCGTCCATCACCATGACCTTGGCACCGCGGGCGTGTTCGATGGCCCGGTTCCGGCTTGCGGGGAGCCCGCGGTTCGCATCAACGCCGATCAGCACGATTGGCGTGTCGGGGTGAGCCTCGATGAAGTCGCTGACCACCTGACGACCGTGATCATTCGAATGGTCATCGACGATCACGATCTCGATGTCGACATCGGTCGACGCAACGATCGAGTCGAGTGTCGCACCGACAACTTCGGCGTAGTCAAAGAGCGTGACGATGACGCTGACCTCGGGCGTTGCATCCTTGTACGACGCCGACGTGATCACTTCGACGTGTTCGGCATCGCCGTGACGGTAGACGCAGCGAGCGGTGTCGATCGATCGTTGCAACGACATCTCGTCATGGAGCGCTGTGTAGACGCGTCGACGCAGAGCTGTTGTCGGGCGGAATGGGGGCAGCAACGGAATCTGTTGAGCGCGGCGCAATTGCGCGCGATATGACGGCACCGATCGACGTTTGGTCGGCCCCTGGGAGCCGACGCCGGGCAGCGAGAACGCGGACAGAATAGGGCCCAAGCTGTCGACGAGTGGATGTTCGTTGAGCACCGCAACCGATGCAGCAGTACCGATCTCGGCGCACCGATCGGCGTCGTCGAGGAGGTCGGCGATCGTCGCCGCGATGTCGGTCGTCTCGATGAAGTGTTTGCCCGACTGCAGCGGGGCAAAACCTGTTGCCGGCTCGGTGACGACAACGCAACCGTTCGCCATCGCCTCGACCATGCGGGCCCATTCGAAGTAGTGGTTGGCGCCACCATCGCGACCATCGCGATGAATGTTGACGAGGAGACGGGAGGATGCTAGAAGGTCGTACTTGGCCTCTCCGAAAACCAGCGATTCGATCGCTCCGTCGACGGGACGGCTGAAGTCGAACAGGCGGAGGTCGGCCCGGCGTTCCCAGAGCTGTGCGGCCAGCGTTGCGAGCGTCGCTGCCCGGTAGTCGGTCAAGCCACCGAGGAACAGCACATCAGTCGGACGGCCAGCGCCGGCACTGCGACGCTCCATCGACGGAACTCCGCCGAGGCGAAGATGCTGCGCGTCGATGCCCTCGGCCTGCAGCGCGGCCACACCGTGCGTGTTGATATCGAGCACCATCGGGCTCGCTCGACTCAGCAGCACGGTCATGTCGAACCAGGAGGTTCCCGGCTGCTCGGTGCACACCGGGGTGCTGCACCGCACCGCCGCATCGATCGCAGCGTCGTCGGCGTCGCTGAGGACGTAAAACTCGTGGGGCGCCACGACCAGGTTGATAGCTGCAGCATCGGTCGGGAACGAGCCGTCGCGCACGAGTCGGCTCGGATGACCCGCCAACTCCGCTGCCTCGGCAAGCCATCCGGCGATGTCGGCCATGAAGTCGTTGCCGCTCTCGGCAACGAAAACGTTGACCGGTCGATTGGTCACGAACGCTTCCGCACCGCACGCACCAGGTCGGCCGGCGCCCGCCCGATTTTTAATGCCGTCCGTTTCATCACGGTCGCCCGGTCCGGCGCTGTGCGGAGGCTGATCGCCATCTGCTTTACCAGTTGCCGTCGGCTCATCTCAGCGGGGAGCTGTGCAGCAATCTTGCGGAGCTCGGCTTGGCGTTCACGGGACGCCTGCTGCAGGTCGTTCAGTTGCTGTTCCACAGGGTCGGGCTGCACAAAGACAGGCTATGTGGCATCTGGCGCCGACGCCCAGCATGGAGACGATCACCGCTGGCGGTGTATAAGGTTCGCCCCGCATGTCGATACGGACCGCGCTCGGACAGCGCAACCTGTTGTATCTCCTGTCTCAAAAGGAGCTCAGGACGCGCTACCGCAAGTCGATTCTCGGCTGGGCCTGGAGCCTCCTCAACCCGTTGAGCCAGATGATCATTTTCAGCATCATCTTCTTGAAGGTCTTCAACCAAAGCGCGCCGACCGGTGCAGCGAGTGGCCTCGATAACTTCCCGCTGTACTTTCTCTCGGGCCTCTTGCCATTCCAGTTCTTCTCCATCTCCGTCACCGCTGCGATCGGCAACGTCCAGGGCGGAGCGAGCCTGATCAAGAAGGTTGCGTTCCCTCACGAGCACCTGGTGTTCTCCATCGTGATCGCCCAGCTCGTCACCATCGGCATCGAACTCGTCGTGCTCTCGATCTCGTTCCTCTTCTTCGGGTACTTCATGTTCCAGTGGTTGATCCCGATGGCACTGCTGCTTGTACTCATCTCGCTGTTCACCACTGGCGTCGCCCTGGCCCTGTCGGCGGCCAACGTCTTCTTCCACGACATCAACTATCTGTGGGGCATCGTGGCTCAACTCATGTTCTATTCGAGCCCGATCATTTTCGTTCCGTCGCAGGTCACCAGCGAGGCCGTTCGGTTTGTCAGTAACTGGGGGCCAGCCGGCAGCTTCGTCCGGGCCTCCCAGCGCATCTTGTACGACGGCCAGATGCCGAGCATCGAACGGTGGGCCCATATCGCGTTCTTTTCCATCGCGACATTTGTCCTCGGCGCCTGGATCTTCAACAAATTGTCGCCTCGATTTGCGGAGGAATTCTGATGGCACTGCTCGATCGGTCAAACGGTGCAAGCTCCGACTACGCGCTGCGGGTGTCCAACGTCTCCAAGACATTTCGAATTCATCAGGAACGAGCCTCGTCGCTCAAAGCGTTCATCGCCGCCGGCGGCCGCAACCGATACGAGGAGTTTTGGGCGCTCACTGACGTTTCTTTCGATGTTGAACCCGGCCAGGCGCTCGGCATTATTGGCCACAACGGTTCGGGCAAGTCGACCTTGCTCAAGTGCATGGCCGGCATCCTGACGCCGAACGCGGGCAACATCGAGGTCACCAAACGGATGGCGGCACTCCTCGAACTCGGTGCCGGGTTCCACCAGGAGCTGAGCGGACGCGACAATGTCTTTCTCAACGCCGCCATCTTAGGAATGGGCCGCAAGGAGATCGCCAAGCGTTTCGATGAGATCGTCGACTTCGCCGATCTCGGGCAGTTCATCGACAACCCAGTCAAGACGTACTCGTCGGGCATGTACGTGCGGCTGGCGTTTGCCGTGGCAATCAACGTCGATCCCGAACTGCTGCTGATCGATGAAATCCTCGCCGTTGGCGACGTCACCTTCCAGCAAAAGTGCATGGAAAAATTCGTCGACTTCCGCCAGCAGGGACGCACACTCGTCCTCGTCACACACGACGCAACCACCGTCCGCAACTTCTGCGACCGTGCAATCTGGCTCGACCACGGCTCGATCCGCATGCAGGGCGACCCTTCAGATGTCGTGGACGAGTACACCGAGACGATGCTTGGTGCCGAGACGAGCGACGGCGCTGAAGTTGGCCGCCGCGGCGATGGCAAGATCACCATCGACACCGTCGAACTGCTCGTTGGCGGCGTTCCCGTCGACCGTTTCCACACCGGCGACGACCTGACCGTGCGGCTGCATTTCACTGCGCACGAGCCCATCGAGACTCCGGTCTTCGAGATCAACATTGCCAGCCTCGGCGGCGCTACCGTCACTGCCCCGTCAAGCAGGCAGGCCGACCGGACCCCGGCACGCGTGTCCGGTTCGGGCACCGTCGACATCATGATGCAGAACGTGCCACTGATTGCTCAGCGGTACGTCCTACACACAGAGGTCACTGGCTACGGGCGCCAGCACGTGTACGACCACCTACAGAATGCCCGCACGTTCGACGTGGTCACCGGAACGAGCCGCGAAACCGGTGGCCTCGTCACGTTGCATCCCACCTGGACGATCGTCGGCGATGGCGTCGAAACCGCCTGATTGACGGGTCAGCCGCCCCTGGCTGCTGGCGCAGAACGGATCGAACCGGCAAGTACGCTTGACGCCATGGTGGTTCCCTCTCCAACGACGACGTCTGAGACGCGTCCATCGGAACCGCTGCCGCGCACGATTGAAGCGCTACTTACGGCGATCAGCAGGCCCTCAAATTGGCTCTGGGACCGAGGCTTTCGGTTCCTCTCCGTGCTCGACGCCATGGCGCTCTTTTCGTTGATGTTCGCCATCAGCTTGGTCCGCTTCGGCTTCACGCTGACCTGGAGCATCTACCCGATGTCGTACTACCTCATCGGATTTTCGATCGCAACGCTGATCCATCTGACGGTCAACTACTTCACAGGGCTGTATGAGCGAGAACCCCGACTCGGGGCTCGTCCGTGGCTGCCGCGTGCGCTACTCGCAACCACAATCGGCGTCTTGGCCCAAGGGCTCGCATTCGTCATGCTCGATCGGTATCTGATGCCGCGACTCAACCTTGCCGTCTTCTTGTGCCTTGCATCCTTCGTCCTGGTCGGCAACCGCAACATCAGTCGAACCCTGGCGCGTCGACGCCAGGGCGCCCCACGGGTGGTCCTGGTTGGCGAGCCCGACGCACTCGATCTCGCAGCGTCGCACCTCGCCGAGAGTGATCGCGATGCCAACGTGGTCGGCCGTGTCACTCGCCCACACCTGCTTGCACAGGCGGTGACCGACAACAATGCAACCGATGTCCTCCTGCTCGACGTCACCGCCTTTGGCTCGGTGTATCCCGAACCGTTGAATTCGCTCGACACCGCCGGCGTCGGGTTCATGCAGCGGGTCAGCGCTCGCGAAACACTGCTCGGCCTCAAGACCGTTCGTCAGCTTGGCGGCATGCCGTTCGTCCCGCTTCGGCTGCACACCGTGCC
>CAWUXP010000010.1:0-8138 GCA_963926495.1 Candidatus Ilumatobacter herschelensis | reverse complement strand
TCTGTCGCCGACCCTGGTTGCGCTGATGCGCTGGGGCGACGAGTGGATCAACCACGATGAGCCGCCCACCGTGCTCGTGCACGAGGCCTGCGGCGAACCGCTTGACCAAGCATTTGTTTGCTGGCACTGCGACGAGACATTCACCCAGTCGGCCATTGCGAGTCGACCTGGCAACACCGTTACTCACTGAGACCCCTGCTTTTTCCTGGAGACCACATGAATCATCCACTGTTGAACGAGTCGCTGTCCGACCTGCTCGCACTCGCTTCGGCGCGCCGCGACGAGTCGTTCGGAAACCGCATCACCTACAGCCCGAAGGTGTTCATCCCGCTGACCTTCTTGTGCAACGACACATGTGGCTACTGCACCTTCGCGCAGCCGCCGGCCCGGGTCGAGAAGCTGTACCTCGATCCCGAAGACGTCCTGAAAATTGCCAAGCAAGGTGCTCGGCAAGGCTGCCACGAAGCGTTGTTTACGCTGGGGGAGCGGCCGGAAGATCGCTACGCGGTCGCTCGCGACTGGCTCCGTGAGCGGGGCTACGACTCGACCGTCCACTATGTCGCCGAAATGGCCAAGCTGGTCATTGCCGAGACAGGGCTCCTCCCGCATGCCAACTGCGGAGCACTCACCAAAGCCGAACTCGAGCAGTTGCGACCGTTTAGCCCGAGCCAGGGGATGATGATCGAGTCGATCAACCCCGACCTCGAAGCGCACCGCAGCGCGCCCGACAAGGTGCCCGAGCGCCGCCTTGCCACCCTTGAGGCTGCAGGCGAACTGCAGATCCCGTTTACCACCGGCATCCTGATCGGCATCGGTGACACACGTGCCGATCAACTCGCCGGCCTCGAGGCGATTGCCGATAGCCATCGTCGTCACGGCCATGTGCAAGAGGTGATCGTCCAGAACTTTCTCCCGAAGTTGCGTACTGCAATGAAGGGCGTGCGGGCGTGCCCGAGCGATGACTACCTGTGGACGCTGGCCGCAGCTCGGCTGATCTTGCCTACCGACGTGCACTTGCAGGCTCCGCCGAACCTCTCCGACGACTTTGGCGCACTGGTTGATGCTGGCATCGACGACTGGGGTGGTGTTTCGCCGGTCACCGCCGATCATGTCAATCCCGAGCGGCCGTGGCCTGACCTGGAACGACTCCGCGAGGTCACCGAAGCGAAGGGCCACGTACTCGCTCCGCGGCTGACCGTCTACCCCGAGTTCGTTCGTGATCGCGTGCGCTGGCTCGATGCGGGCATGCACTTTCCGGTAATGGACCGGGCCGACGCGGAGTGGCTGGGCCGTGACGACCCGGGTCAGTTTTGGCCGGAGAAGACGACCGCTGCCGACACCGTTGCTGATGGAGCCGAGTTTGTGCTGGTCGGTCACCGCTCGACCGCCTGGTACTCGGGCGCCAACAATCCACCGCCTGTCTTCCTGTCGGACGACCCCGATCGTGAGCGGACGGTGTGCCCGACCGGCGCCGTGGCCGACGTGCTCGACGGCATCGAGATGGGCCAAGAGCCAGGCCTCGACGAGATCGCCACGCTTTTCTCGGCGCGCGGGCCCGAAGCAGTCGCCGTGATGGAATTGGCTGACCGCCGCCGCAAGGAGATTGTCGGCGACACGCTCACGTGGGTCGCCAACCGCAACATCAACTACACCAACGTGTGCACGTTCAAGTGTAAATTCTGCGGTTTCTCGAAAGGTCCGCTGTCGCTCAACTTGCGTGGCACGCCCTACCTGCTGACACTCGACGACATTGCTGAGCGGGCCAAAGAAGGCTGGGACGCCGGTGCCACCGAGGTCACCCTGCAGGGAGGTATCCACCCGAACTTCGACGGCGACTACTACATCGACGTCACGCGTGCGGTGAAAGACGCCGTGCCTGACATGCACGTGCATGGCTTTACCGCCCTTGAGGTCACCGAAGGAGCCAAGCGGCTGGGCGAAGACCTCGTCACCTACCTCGGTCGGCTCAAAGACGCTGGCCTCGCATCGCTTCCGGGTACTGCTGCTGAGATTCTTGACGACGACATTCGGGCGATCCTCTGCCCCGACAAGATCAACACGGAGGAGTGGATGGATGCTCATCGTGCAGCGCACTCGATCGGTCTCCATTCAAATGTGACGATCATGTTTGGCTCCGTCGAAGAGCCGATCCACTGGGCGCGTCACATGGTGATCACGCGCGATCTGCAGAAGGAAAACGTGCGGCTGGGGCAAGTCGGGTTCACCGAATTTGTCGGCCTCCCGTTCGTCCACATGGCCTCGCCGATCTACCTGCAGCGCAAGGCGCGCCGCGGCCCGACGTTTCGTGAGAACGTGCTCATGCACTCGGTGGCCCGCCTGGCCTACGGCGAACTGATTCCCAACATCCAAGCCAGCTGGGTCAAGATTGGTTTGTCTGGAACGCACCAGATGATGAACGCCGGCTGCAACGACCTCGGCGGCACCCTGATGGGTGAGAACATCTCACGTGCTGCCGGTGCGAGCCACGGCCAGGAGATGACGGTCCAGGACTTCACCAAGTTCGCCGAGTCGATTGAACGGCCGGTCGAGCAGCGCACCACCGGGTACGGGCGAGTGCTGGTGTGAGCAAGCTGATCGAGTGCGTCGGCCCCGCCGGTGTCACACCCAGGTCTGACCTCGGCCCGAGCGTGGCAGTTGAGCGCGTGGGTGATGCACGCTTGCCGACCGACGTCGACACGTTTCGGATCGTCTCGTATCGTGCCAGCGATAGCCATGAACATGTTGCACTGATCGCCGGCGATCCGGCCGTACCGTCGTTGCAGCCGGTGCTGGTCCGCCTGCACAGCGAATGCTTGACTGGCGACGTGCTTGGCTCGGCAAAGTGCGATTGCGGCCAACAGCTCAACGCAGCGCGCCGCGCAATCTCTGCTGAGGCAGCTGCAGGGCGGGCCGGAGTGGTCGTGTACCTTCGAGGCCACGAAGGCCGTGGAATTGGGCTGGCAAACAAGATCCGGGCGTACGAGCTGCAAGACCAGGGCCTCGACACCGTCGACGCGAACACCGCACAGGGGCTTCCCGTCGATGCGCGGCAGTACGACGTGGCTGCCGCGATCTTGCTTGACCTCGGCGTCAGCTCAGTCCGGTTGATCAGCAACAACCCGGCGAAGGCGCAAGGGCTCGAAGAGCATGGCGTGACCGTGGCTGAGATGATGCCGATCGACGTGGCGCACACGGCGGAGAGCCGCGCCTACCTCGCATCGAAACGCGAACTACTCAACCACCTCGGCTGACTCGGCCGATCGGTCTCCTGGCCAGTCGCCGGCCTGAGGACTGAATCCCGCTGGCGAGGGTCAGGAATCTTTATCGAGCATTACGTCGAGCCTGATGTCATTGCCCAACTGGCGGGTGGCTACGAACCGTCCGCGTCGTAGGTCGGCCATCGTGGGGGAGCCGTCGCCGACGAAGAGGGGATGCGCATCGTTGCCACCGAAGATCGCTGGGGCCACGTAGAGCACGTATCGATCGATCAGGCCAGCGTCGTGGAACTCGGATGCAACGTTGGCTCCGCCCTCGACCATCAACTGCAGCACGCCCTCGGCGGCCAGCCGATCAAGGAGTTCAGGGATCGGGCCGACCCATTCGGTGCAGGGGTGGACGTTGGCGTCAGCGGGTGCGGTTCCGAGCACGATGCGGCGGGGGCTCGGCCCCTCGACGAGACGCACGTTGAGCGACGGGTTGTCGGCTCGAACGGTGCCAGCGCCGACGAGGATCGCTTGGCTCTCGGCGCGCATCTGGTGCACGTCGGTGCGGGCCTCATTTCCGGTGATCCATTCGCTGCCGCCATCTGGTGCAGCTGTTCGGCCGTCGAGCGTGGCGGCGAGCTTGAGGATGACATACGGCCGGCCGGTCCGGCGGTGGTGCAAGTACGGCTCAAGTTGCACCCCGACCTCGGCCGACAGCGTGCCGACAATGACCTCGATGCCAGCGTCGCGCAGCGCTGTGATGCCTTGGCCAGCGACCTGCGGGTCAGGGTCTTCGATACCGACGAGGACCCGAACAACACCTGCCTCGATGATCGCTGTGGTGCACGGACCTGTTCGGCCCACGTGGCAGCACGGTTCGAGGGTGGTGGCAAGAGTTGCTCCTGACGCCGCACCACCTGCGGCAGCCAATGCAACGATCTCGGCGTGTGCACCGCCGGGCGACTGCGTTGCGCCGACATGGACAGTGCCATCCGTGGTGAGCAGCGCAGCGCCGACCCAGGGGTTCGGAGCGGTCGTTGTTCGCACCGACCATGCCGCCTCAATTGCGTGCTGCATCAATTGCTCGTCAGTCAGTACGTCGGGGGCCACTTGGTCATTTTGTCAGTGGAGGTGGTCCCGCACCAAGACTCATGGAAGGCCCGCTTTGGACGCGCAGTTCGACGGGGACATGCGGTGGTTGCGAGACTCCTCAAATGAACGTCACCGAAGCGGTCAACCGACGCAAGTCGATCCGTGCCTTCCTGCCCGATCCAGTCAACAACGGAACGATCGAGGAGCTGCTTACGATGGCGTCGCGCGCGCCGTCCGGTGGCAATGTGCAGCCCTGGCGGATCTACGTGGTTAACGGCGAATCGATGACTCGATTCCGAGAGTTTCTTTCGGCTCGCCAACCAGGAGCGCCCTCCTACGACGTCTACCCGCCGAAGATGCCAGAGCCGTATCGGTCGTCGAGGTACAAAATAGGCGAGGACATGTACGCCTCGATTGGCGTCAACCGCGACGACAAGGCGGGGCGCTTCGAGCAGTTTGCGAAGAACCTCGATTTCTTCGGTGCGCCGGCTGCAATCTTCTGCTTCGTCGATCGAATCATGGGCCCGCCGCAGTGGAGCGATCTCGGAATGTTCCTACAGACATTTATGCTGCTCGCTCAAGAAGCCGGGCTTGACACGTGTGCGCAGGAGGCGTGGTGCGTGCACGAAGCCGCGGTCAGTGAGTTCGTCGGTGCGCCGGCAGAAGAGCAGATTTTCTGCGGAGTCGCGCTCGGCACCGCCGATGCTGATGCCCCGATCAATAGCGTCGTGAGCGGACGCGAACCGCTCGAGGTATTTGCCCGATTTGTCTGAGCCCGATTTGTCTGAGCCCGATTCGTTTGAGTCCGGTCAGCCTTCGATGCCGATAGTGAGCACGGCGTTTGCGTGAGCGTTGACCTGCTGGGTGCTCAAGACGCCGCCCGGTAGCTCGACGATGAATGCGACCGCGTCGCTGTCTTTCTTCAGTTCGTTATTCGCCCATGTGGCAGCGATGCCGGTGTAGATCCCGCCGCCGCCGCAGCAGTCGGCGAGCGGAAGCGCAGTCAATTCGGCATAGCGGGCGCGGATCCGTCCGTCGCGGCCGGTTGACGGGATGATCAGATTGGCGTCCTGGTGGTACCAGAGCACGATGTCTGGGCGGAGCCACGTGATGAACGCGACCGCGCCGCGTGTTTCGGGCTCGCTGGCCGGGCCGGTTCCGGCGTATTGGCTGCTCCCTGGTTGGCCGATCGGCCCCCACTTGTACGGGAAGTTCCGATTGAGGTCAACCTCGTTGCTGTTGTGCCGATCTTGACGTGCGACGCCATCGGGGTTCATCGAGTCGATCAGCCACAACTCGACGCGCTCGTCGATTGCACGCTGCCGCAGTTCGTCGACAACTTGGATACCGGCGTCCTCGTTGCCGTGGATGGCACCGATCACGAGCACTTTGCGGCCGCCGGCTACTCCCATCCGACCGGCAACAATTGCTCGACCCTCGATCGATGCACCGATGACGATGCGGGGTGCGATGACTTCAATTTGGTCGCCGCGGTCGGCGGGTGCGTGGATGGAGGCAGCGCTACTGATTCCGGTGTCGGACGGCGCAGGAAGCGCATCGGTCTGGCTGGTCAGTCCGGCGGTGGCGACGCCGACGAGGACGAGCGCACCGAGTAGTGCTCGGCGGTGCTGCTGATAGCGACGGTGATGGCCCGGGTTGGGTCTGACGGAATTCGACATGGCGGACACGTCTTCACGTTGTCACGGATCAGCAGCACCGTCGAGGCAGCGGCATCACGTTATCCTTCGGCAGCGACGGCCAAGACAGCAGTGGTGTGCGCGTCCACCTGCTCGGCAGTGAGATCTCCGCCGGGGAGTTCGACGATGAAGGGCACGGCGTCACTGGTCTGCTTCAGTTCGACACGAGCCCAGGTCGCAGCAATGCCGGTGTAGACGCCGCCGCCCCCGCAGCAGTCGGCGAGCGGGAGCCCAGTCAGGTCGGCGTAGCGAGCCCGGATCCGCCCGTCGCGGCCGGTTGACGGGATAATCAGGTTGGCGTCCTGGTGATACCAGATCGTGATGTCGGGTCGCAGCTGGGTGATCAGGTTGACCATGGCCTGCGTTTCGGGTTCGCTGGCAGGCCCTGGTCCTGCGTACTGGCTATTTCCTGGCTCGCCGATGACGCCCCACTTGTGCGGGAAGTTGCGGTTGAGGTCGACCCGGTTGGCGTTCTGGCGGTCTTGTGCGGCCTGCCCGTCCGGGTTCATCGATTCGATCAACCAGAGCTCGACGCCGTCAGGAACCTCGCGCTGGCGGAGTCCGTCGATGATTGCAACACCGGCGTCTTCGTCGCCGTGGATGACGCCGATCACGAGGACGCGGCGGCCGCCCGGGGTGCCGTACCGATCAGCGGTGATCGGCCTGCCCTCGATTGACGTCCCGACAGCGAGTTGCGTGGCGGCGAAGTCAAAGACGGGGAGTGCACTCTCGGTAGGTGGAACGGTCGTGGTCGGAGCGACGGCGGCGCTCGGGGCCGTTGACGTAGTCGTCGTGCCCGGAGCGGTGGTCGTGGTTGCAGGCGCCGTGGTTGCGGAGACGATCGTCGTGGTGACGATGGGGGTGGTGACGATGGGGGTAGACGCGACGGTGATAGTCGAATCGGCGGCGGCGTCGCCAACGGTGTCGTCTGAGCCGGCACATGCCGCGAGTAGGAGGGCGGCAGCAGCAACGAGAACACGTGTGCCTGACAGAACGTTGTTGCTCATCGCAGACGACCGTACTTCGGGCTGCGAATCGGCTGGTGCCACCTGTCAGGCTGATTGCCATGGCGATTGATTTCTCCCTCAGCCCGGAACTTGAAGCGATCCGGATGCAGGTCCGCACTTTCGTCACCGATGTGATCAAGCCCGAGGAACATCGGATCGAAGGCAAGGACGCCGAGGGCAACAAGGTCGGCGAGCCACTCGGCGGAAACGATCGGATCGCCGCACTCGTCGGCCTCCGCAAACAGGCATTCAAAGACGGCATCTGGTTGCCGCATATGCCAGCGGAGTGGGGAGGCATGGGGCTCGGCCACGTCGAACTCGCGATGGTTCAGGCTGAGGCGGCGAAGTCGTACTACGGACCGTGGGTCTTCAATTGCCAGGCGCCCGACGAGGGCAACATGCACACACTGCTGCACTGGGGCACCGACCAGCAAAAAGAGAAGTACCTGAAGCCGCTCTGTGCCGGCACGGTGCGCGGATCGTGCTTTGCAATGACCGAGCCCGAGGTCGCAGGCTCCGATCCGACGCTGATCCAGACGAAGGCGTATCAAGACGGCGATGAATGGGTCATCAACGGTCACAAGTGGTTTATCTCAGGGGCGCGCCGAGCACAGTTCGCGATCTTGGTGTGTCGTACCGAAGAGAACCCCGATATTCCGCAGGCCGCGAACTCGGCGTTCATTATCGACCTGCCACACGAAGGATGGAACGACGTCCGCGAAGTCGAAACCATGCACGGTGGCACAGGGCACTCTGAGATCGTGATTACGGACCTGCGGGTGCATAACGATCAGATGCTCGGCGGCCGTGGACAGGGTCATCTGCTCGGCCAGTACCGGCTTGGCCCAGCCCGGCTCGCGCACTGCATGCGCTGGATCGCTCAGGCCGAAACAGCACTCGACATGATGGTCGACCGGTCGCTCAACCGATACTCGCATGGTTCGCTGCTCGCCGAAAAGCAGGGTATCCAGTGGATGATTGCCGATAGCTCGATGGAGATCTACCAGGCGAAGCTGATGGTGTTGCACGCTGCCTACAAGATCGACAACAAGCAAGACTTCAAAGCCGAGGTCTCGATGGCTAAGCACTTCGTTGCGAACATGTTGGGCCGCGTGATCGACCGCTCGATTCAGGTCCAC
>CAWUXP010000009.1:0-4998 GCA_963926495.1 Candidatus Ilumatobacter herschelensis | reverse complement strand
TCGCCCCACCATTCGTAGTGTTCGGCATTCGGACCGATCACGTCGAGCCATTCGGGCCCGGCCACCCCCTGGTAGGCGAGGTTATGAATCGATACGACGGTCGGTGGCGGCGATTCGAGGGCCGCCAGCACTGCCCCAGTGTGCCAGTCGTTGAGATGGAGGATGTCGGGCGGGTCAGCCTCGACAAATGCCGCGATCGCTCGGGAGAACCTGAAGAACCGTTCGTTGTTGTCGGCCCAGCCGAGGCCGTCGGCGTCGAGATATGGATGCGAACGAGCCATGCCGGGGACGCTGATCAAGTGCAGCGGGCCGACCTCGGCGTGGCGCCCGCTGCGCACCCTCGCTGCGCCCACCCAGGCAGGCACATCGAGGGTCGTGACGGTCTCGTCGATCAGGGCGATGTCGCCATAGTCGGGCATCACGACATCGACATCGACATCGAGCCGACGGAGTTCGGCACTGAGGCCAGCAGCCGCTGCCGCAAGCCCACCAACGGTGGCGACCGGAGAAAGTTCGGCGGTGGCGAACACGACGCGCATCAGCGCATTCTGGCCGATATCGCGCCAGATACAGGCAACCGGTCGTCGGTACGTTTGTCTGACGTGTTGTATTCCGTTGCTCTCGCCCGGTGCATTCGCGCCAGCCACTGCCGCCTGCGGACTCACACTCGGCCTCCCGGAACACTGAATTGCCCTGCGTGTTTGACTAGCGCTTGTCTCCGAGACAACGCCGATCGACTCTCCAATCCCCCAGCGACCTCGACGCGTCGAGCAGCGAGGAACCGAGCAACGACATTCGTCTCCTGGGCAGGTTGCTCGGCGAGATCGTCTGCGGGCAGGCGGGCGGTACAACCTTCGAGCGCCTCGAGTCCGTCCGGTAGCTCCCTGTCTACGGCCGACGGTACGGCCACATTGCCGTCGAGGCCCTTCGTGATGAGCTGAGCGGTCAGCCGATCCAAGAGCAGCTCGATGTGATCCTGGATGTGCAGCGTGTCAGCGACGGCGACGGCGACGAACTCGTGCAGCGCTGCATCCAGCTCACGGCTAACGCCATCGCCACGGGTCTCCATAGCTCCGGTTGATTTCTTCCATGTTGCGTGGATCCCAAGGCGGATGGCTAGAATCCTGAGCGATCTTGTCGTGAATACATCGTGCAGAAGAATTGGGTTATTGCGATGACGCTCTTGGAACACTCCGGACTCGCTCCGCTTACCGACCAGCTGCCACAGCAATTCTGGACGGGGACCTCGTACCACGCAGCTACTGCGTACGAGGTCGACTGCACCCGCTTCGAGATGAGCGACGCTGATCTTCAGCCCGACAGCGAGCTCGCTCAGCTGATGCAGCGAACCTACGACAACGTCGGTCTGGTGCTGCTCCGTAACACCGGTCTCACTGACCCGACGCGCATGCGCGAATTCGCGCAGATCATCGTCCGCGAGGACATGGTCTACGAGGGTGGCGCCAACCCACGCGACAAAATTGAGGGCAACGTCTATGAGATCGGCGCCCCACTCGTCGCCCGTCTCCCCTATCACCACGAGATGGCATACGTCGGCAAGAGCACGTCCTTGATCAGCTTCCTGTGCCTTGACCCGCTCCCTGACACCGGCGCCACGTTCGTCAGCGACGGCGTTGCGACGACCGACGCAATACTCGCCACGCCCCTCGGCCAGAAGCTCAAGGACCTCGGTGTCTGCTACCACCGCAGCCTCACCGATGCCGAAAACTTCATCGGCGAAATTGGCTACGGCGTCTACAACCACTGGCAAAAGTCATTCGGAACCGAAGACCCCGCAATTGCCCAGGCCAAAGCCGAAGAGCTCGGCTTGATTGTCGAGTGGGGCGAGAACCGCCTCATGAAGACCCGCTACTACAACCCGGCCTTCGAGTACTTCCCGACGCTCGGCCAAAACATGTTGTACGCCAGCCTCGCTGACCACGGCCTGTGGTTCGACACGTGGCCGCTCATCCAGCATCTCTCGTTCAGGGATCGCCCATTACACATGACCTACGGCGACGACAGCGAGTTCACCCGCGCCGAGTTGCAGCAGTTCATCGACGTGTACGACCAGTTCGGCACGAAGATCGACTGGGAGCGCGGCGACGTCGCCGTCATCTGCAACTACCGCTTCGCACATGGCCGCCCCGGGATCGTTCTTGGCGAAGGTGAAAGCCGCAAGTTGGGCGTGCTCCTCGGCGAGCAGTTCGATCGGGTCGGCCAGCGCAACGACAAGTGGTGAAAGCGCTGGCCCGCAAGGGCTGACCCTCAGAGACGTTCGATGATGATTGCCGGGGCCATGCCGCCCGCCGCACACATCGTGATCAAGCCGAATTGCTTGTCCTGACGTTCGAGCTCATCGAGTACCGTACCGATCAGGATCGCTCCGGTTGCACCGATCGGATGACCGAGAGCCATCGCGCCGCCGTTGACGTTGACCTTGCTGCGATCAAGATCGAGATCGCGTTGGAACTTCTCAGAGACGACAGCGAACGCTTCGTTGATCTCCCAGATGTCGATGTCATCCTTGGTCATCCCGGCCTTTTGCAACACCTTCAGCGCGGCAGGCACGGGAGCGTTCAACATCAGCGTGGGGTCGTCGCCCATATTCGCCGTGGCCACAACGCGTGCTCGGGCCTTCAGGCCGTGGGCCCTGGCGTACTTCTCGCTGGTGATCAGAATCGCCGCTGCCCCGTCGACAACGCCTGACGAGTTGCCGGCATGATGTACGTGGTTGATGTCGAGGTCGGGGAACTTTTGGTTGATCAGCTCACGGAACGTCTTCGAATCTTCAGTGTGGCGGTAGTCAGCAATCGCCGAGAAGCTCGCCGACAGCTTGGCGAGAGACTCAGCAGTGGTGCCAGGCCGCGGGAACTCTTCACGGTCGAGAGCAATGGTGCCGTCGAGGTTGAGGACCGGTACGAGTGACTTGTCGAAGCGGCCCTCTTGGATAGCGATCTCGGCCTTGCGTTGCGAGTCAGCAGCATGGGCATCAAGGGCCTCGCGTGAGATGCCTTCGAGCGTTGCGATTGCGTCGGCGCACACCCCCTGGTGTGACTGCGGGTGCAGTTCCTGCAGGTGCATGTTGTTCGCACCCATGGGCATCAAGCCCTTCTTCGGGAGCGACATCATCTCGGTGCCACCCGCGATCACGACGTCTTCCATGCCTGCCATAACGGCGTGCGAGGCATAGTTCGTGGTGGTGATGCCGGAACCGCAAAAACGGTCGAGGGTCGCGCCGCTTGCTCTGATGTCGTAGCCGGCATCGAGAGCAGCCATGCGCCCGAGGTCGCCGCTCTGCTCCTGCACCTGTGAGCTCGTGCCCCAGATGATGTCGTCGACGTCGGCGGTGTCGAGGTTGTTGCGATCACGGATCGCTTCAAGGACCGTGCGGGCGAGGTGTTGCGGGTGCAGGTGCGCCAGCGCGCCTTTGCCCTGCTTGCCAACGCCACGCGGCGTGCGGCAGGCGTCGATGATCAGTGCGTCAGACATAGGTCGTCTCCTTCAGATGTTGCGAGGGCATGCGTTGTGTTGTGTAGGACGTTAGAGAAATCGTGGAGCGGCGCCGTAGCCGGAGCGAGGTCACCAGCCTCATCAGACCTGGCCGATCAACTCACGTGCGACATCAGCAGCGACATCGTTCTTTGCTGCGAGCGGCGGAAGGATGACGATCTGATCGAGACCGGCGGCATCGAGATCTGCGATCCGGGCTCGCAAGTCGTCTGGCGTTCCGACCAAACAGGCCCGTTCAATCAATTCCTTCGTGACAAATCGTTCTTCTTCGGGGATCACCCAACAGTTGTGACCGAGATGCGTCCGCAGGTGGCGGCGCTCTTGCGGAACAGCCTCGACCGCAGCGACGTAGTCGTCCCACATTGGCATGAGGTGCGCCGGTGGGCGTCGACCGAACTGGGCGAGCTGCTCGTAGCTGTAGTGCAGCGCCGCAATGGCGAACGCTCCGACCTGTTCCTTCACACGATCCGAGTCGATCGCCTCACCGGGTTGGAGCACCGCGATTGTCGTGAGTGTCGCGATGGGAAACGCATGTCGTTCGGTGGAGAGTCCGTGCTGTTGCCGACCTGAGTTGATCGCGGTACGGATCCCGCGCACCGCCACCGGGTCGGGCGGTACTGATGTGATGAGGCCGTTGCCGTACTTCGCCGCCAGACCGAGCGCCTTCGGCCCGAACGCAGACACGTAGACCGGCGGCACCGGATCGTGCCGTACGAACCCGGACTCCGGCATCTGGTGACGGATCGGCGCAGTATGACCGTTCAACGTGTAGTCGACTTCGTCGCCACGCAGCAGCGCAGTCAAAATGCGGAGGTACTCGTCAAACTCGGCAATGCGTTGGGGTTTGTGGCCCATGATTCGCATTGCGGTGTTGCCGGTGCCGATCCCGCAGAACGTCCGACCTGGCGCCAGCTCATTGATCGTGCCGATCGCTGCTGCGGTGACCGGCGCAATGCGCGTTCCTGCGACTGCCACGCCCGTGCCGATGTTGATCGTCGACGTCCGATCGGCAGCGAGCGCCAGGAGCGCGTAGACGTCACTCCAGATCATCTGGCTGTCGGCGAACCAGGCGTGTGTAAAGCCGAGCCGTTCGGCAGCGACGACATCGTCGATGTCCGACGGGCGGGAGGCGATGCAAATGCCAAAATCCATAGGGGCTCCAGCTCTAGCGGAACGCCGCGAGGCGTTCGTCGGTGTCGTCGATCAGATAGTCGGTCGACGCTTCGTACGCCAGGCCATCGGTCAGTCCCTCTTGCTCGGCGACTTGAAAGAGGTCCTTGTATGCCGCGAGCGAACCGCTGCTATTGGCAGCGATCAACTCGACAAGTTCGTTGACGGTGGCGTCGAGTTCTTCCCGAGGAACTGACCGAGCGGCGAGCCCGATTACGGCGGCCTCAAGCCCGCGTACGTTGCGCGCCGTCAGCGACAGCTCTCGCGCCTTCGTCATACCCACCGCTGCGGGGAGTCGCTGGCTCATCCCCCAGG
>CAWUXP010000008.1:0-3613 GCA_963926495.1 Candidatus Ilumatobacter herschelensis | reverse complement strand
CGCGTTGCGGCCGACCGTCGACGAGCGCCGACGCGCACCACACCTGGGTGTTCACGAGCCGACGCGCTCCACAAATGCGGTGATCCGTGCAACGAACGCGTCACGGTGAAACTCGTTGAACTCGTCCCAGGTAGCCAGCGTGGACGGATTCGTGACACGGTCAATGAACAGCACGCCGTCGAGATGATCGCACTCGTGCTGCCAGGTGCCAGCGGTCAGGCCCCGTTTCACCTCGTCGTGTTCGACGCCGCCCCGGTCCAGATAGCGCACTCGGATGTTGACGTGTCGGTCGACGTTGCCACGCAGCGGAACCGAGAGACAGCCCTCGTTCACCTCGACCAGTTCGTCATCAAGCGGTTCGATAATCGGATTGATCGCAACCGTCAAGGGGATGCGCGGCTTGTACGGATACCGGGGGTTGTCGCCGACCTCCATCACCGCGACTCGGAGCCCCTCGTTGATTTGCGTGGCCGCCAGGCCCGCACCGTTTGCATGGCGCATTGTCTCGATGAGGTCGTCGATCAGCGTCTGGATCCGATCGCTGGCGATTTCCTCGGCGGGCACCTCGCTGGCGACGACGCGCAACGTGGGATGACCAATCGAGAGAACTGGCCGAACCGTCATTGCTCGCTCGACAGACCATCCGCGGCCGGTTTCGCTGCTCCGGCTTGCATGGGGCTGCCCTTCATCGGAATGACGACGCCACGCTCGTCGGCGACTTCGATGGCCCGTTCGTAGCCGGCGTCAACATGGCGGATCACGCCCATTGCAGGATCGTTGGTGAGCACACGTTCCAGCTTCTCATCTGCGAGGGCTGTGCCGTCCGCAACACTGACCTGACCGGCGTGGATTGATCGTCCGATGCCGACTCCCCCACCGTGGTGGATACTGACCCAGGTGGCGCCGGAGCAGGTGTTGACGAGGCCGTTGAGCAGCGGCCAGTCGGCAATGGCATCGGAGCCGTCGATCATTGCCTCGGTCTCGCGATACGGCGACGCGACCGATCCGGAGTCAAGGTGATCACGCCCGATGACGATCGGCGCCTTCAGCTCACCGGAGCGAACCATCTCGTTGAAACGCAACCCCAGGCGATGCCGTTCGCCGTAGCCGAGCCAGCAGATGCGTGCGGGTAGGCCCTGGAATGCGACCCGTTCGCCGGCCAGCTTGATCCAACGATGGAGACCCTCGTTGTCGGGGAACTCTTCGAGCACCGCTTTGTCGGTGGCGGCGATGTCGGCTGGGTCACCCGAGAGAGCGACCCAGCGGAACGGTCCGAGGCCTTCACAGAAAAGCGGGCGAATGTAAGCCGGCAGAAACCCGGGGTAGTCGAACGCGCGCTCGAATCCGCCCAACTTCGCTTCGGCACGCAGGCTGTTGCCGTAGTCGAAGACCTCGGCGCCAGCATCCATGAACCCGACCATCGCCGCGCAGTGCGTGGCCATTGCGGCACGAGACCGGCGCGTGTACTCGGCCGGGTCGGTGCGCTTCAGTTCCTGGGCAGCCTCGGGCGTGAGGTCGTTGGGCATGTAGCTCAGCGGGTCGTGCGCGCTGGTTTGATCGGTGACGATGTCGGCGTCGACCTGGTCGGCAAGGAGGCGTGGCAAAATGTCGGCAGCGTTGCCGAGCAGGCCGACCGACAGCGGTGTCCGGCTGGCCTTGGCCTCGTGCACGCGGCGTACAGCGCTGAGGTAGTCGGGGGCGATCTCGTCGAGGTAGCGGTGATCGACGCGCCGCTGCAGCATCCGCTGGTCGCAGTCGATGACCAACACGACGCCATCGTTCATCGTGACTGCCAACGGCTGTGCCCCGCCCATGCCACCGGCGCCAGCGGTGATCGTGAGCGTTCCGGCGAGCGTGCCATTGAAACGTTTCCGGGCGATCTCGGCAAAGCACTCGAAGGTGCCCTGCAGGATGCCCTGGGTGCCGATGTAGATCCATGAGCCGGCCGTCATCTGGCCGTACATCGTGAGGCCCTGCTGCTCAAGACGGCGGAACTCGTCCCAGTTGGCCCAGTCGGGCACGAGGTTCGAGTTCGCAATGATCGCTCGGGGCGCCCACTCGTGAGTCCGCATGACGCCAACCGGCTTGCCGGATTGCACCAACATCGTCTCGTCGCGCTCGAGGGTCTCGAGCGTGCGCAGCATGGCGCGGTACGAATCCCAGTTGCGCGCCGCACGCCCGGTGCCGCCATACACGACGAGTTCGTCGGGGTTCTCGGCGACCTCGGGGTCGAGGTTGTTCTGCAACATCCGGTAGGCGGCCTCTTGCGGCCACCCCTTGCAATTCAGGTCGGTACCGCGCGGTGCGCGGATGCCGGTGACGGGCGTTCCGATCGGGCCAAGCGAAGAACTCATGCCTTGCAGTCTGCGCGCAATGTCTCTACAATGTCAACTGATCACAATGTATGTCACCACGTGACATTTTTACAGAGAGAACCACATGGCTTCCGAGACCAGCACGACAACAGCTCCAGGCAGCAGCCGGGAACGGGAGCAGACCGGCGTCCCGCGTTCAATCAGCCGAGTGCTCGACCTCTTCGAAATCGTGCTCGCCGAGCGCAACTGCAACCTCACTGCTGCCGCCAACGCTTCCGAGCTCACACCGACCACTGCGTTGCGGTATCTCCGAGCGCTCGAAACTCGCGGCTACGTCGACCGCGACGAATCGGGCGATTTTTCGGCAGGTCCGACCATCTTGCGAATCGCTGCTTCCTTGCGCGGCGGCACTGTCCTTGACCGGCTGGCCACTGTCGCTCAACCGCACCTCGACGAACTTGCGCGGCGCACTGGCGAGTCCACCTACCTGGCCGTGAGTGACGGCCGTACCGGTACGTACATTGCGACCGCCGAAAGCCCCCGGGCGATCCGCCATGTCGGCTGGGTCGGCCAGAACGTCACGCTGAGCGGCTCTGCACTCGGCGCCGCGCTTGGCGAGCCCGGCATCACGGCCACTCGTACCGGCGCTGTCGAGGTCGATATCACCGCCATCAGCCGGGCGCTTCCGTCGACCGGCAAACTCGGTTTTGCCATCTCGATCGTCGGCCCCGAGTACCGCTTCGGCCCGAACGAATGCACCGACCACGACGCAGCAATCGCTGCAACAGTCGACGCACTTGCGCACGAACTGCGCACTAGTGGAGAGGACTACACGTCATGACTATCCACCTCGACGGCCCCGGCGTCACCATCGCCGATGTTGCCGCCGTCGCCCGCCAATCCGAACCAGTCGAACTCACCGCCGCTGCCGTCGAACGAATGGCCGCAGCCCGAGCAGTCGTCGAGCAGCTTGCTGAAGGCGCCCCGAAGTACGGCATCTCGACCGGTTTCGGCGCACTCGCCACCGTCTCCATTCCACCTGACCGCCGTCGTGCACTCCAGGTCGCACTCATTCGCTCCCACGCTGCTGGCATGGGCGACCCGGTCGAAGACGACGTCGTGCGCGCCATGATCTTTCTTCGAGCGCGCACGCTCGCACTCGGCAACAGCGGCGCCCGCCCACTCGTCGCACAGGCCATGATCAACCTCCTCAACGCCGGCATCACGCCGATTGTCCCCGAGTACGGCTCGCTCGGAGCAAGCGGCGATCTCGCCCCGCTCGCCCACGGCGCCCTGGC
>CAWUXP010000007.1:0-7234 GCA_963926495.1 Candidatus Ilumatobacter herschelensis | reverse complement strand
CGGCGGCGGATAAGGAGGTCCTGACTCGGCTTCTTCTTGTTGCGAGTTCGGCTCTCGGGCTTGCCCCATGGGGACACTGCTGGGCGACCACCGGAGGTGCGGCCTTCGCCACCACCCAGAGGGTGATCGACGGGGTTCATCGCAACACCACGGGTCTGGGGCTTGACGCCCTTCCAGCGGTTACGACCGGCTTTACCGATCTTGATCAGCTCGTGCTCGGAGTTGCCGACTTCGCCGACAGTTGCACGGCAGTCGATGAGCACTCGGCGCATCTCGGTGGATGGCATACGCAGCGTTGCGTGATCGCCGTCCTTCGCAACGAGCTGCACGGAAATACCGGCCGAACGGCCGATCTTGCCACCCTGGCCGGGACGCAGTTCAACGTTGTGGATGGTGGTACCAACCGGGATAAACCGGAGTGGCATGGCGTTGCCGGGCTTGATATCCGAGCCTTGGCCGGAGACGACGTGGTCGCCAACGCCCAGGCCACGAGGAGCCAAGATGTACGCCTTCTGGCCGTCTGAGTAGTGCAGGAGCGCAATACGGCAGGTGCGGTTGGGGTCATATTCGATGGCGGCGACCTTGGCGGTCACGCCATCTTTGACTCGTTTGAAGTCGATGATGCGGTACTGCTGCTTGTGGCCACCACCGCGGTGACGGCTGGTTTTGCGGCCGTAGCTGTTGCGACCACCGGTGCGGCTCTTCGGAGCGAGCAGCGTCTTCTCAGGCGTCGTCTTTGTGACGTCACTGAAGTCGGAGCTCGTCTGGAAGCGACGGCCGGGTGATGTGGGCTTGCGTGAACGAATAGCCATGATGCGCTCAGTTCTCAAACAGCGGGATTTCGCCCGCTGCCAGGGTAACGATGGCCCGCTTTTGGCTGGGCTTCTGACCGACTCGGTTGGTACCGCGGGTGCGCTTGCGCTTGCCCTGTCGGTTGAGCGTGTTCACCTTGCTGACCTCGACGCCCCAAATGCTCTCGATCGCGTCGCGGATCTCGGGCTTGGAGGCCGACTTGGCCACTTCGAAGGTGTACACGCCGGTCTCGATGAGGGCGTAGCTCTTCTCGGAAACGATCGGAGCGATAATGATGTCGCGGGGATCCTTCATGTCAGGACTCCTCTTCCTTCTTCAGCTGCGAAGCCGGACGGGTGAAGCCAGCGGCCTTGGCGGCTTCTTCGGTGGCGAACCACACTTCAGCGACCGTCCGATTGTAGAACGACGTGTCGGGAAGGTGGTAGAGCATCGAGCCGGCGTTGCCCTTGATGGGGAAACCATCAGGCATTTCGTCGCCTTCGATCGGGGCGTGTGAGCCTTCGCCGTGCGACGAAACAGCAGCTTCGGCGGCCGGCTTGGCGGCCTTCGGCGCTGCAGCCTGTGCGTCGCTAGCAGGAACTACGTCCTTGCTAAAGATGAGCCAGTCATTGCACAGCACGTCGTACGTGTTGAGCTCGCCGGGGCTGATGACATGCACGTTCGGCAGGTTACGGAAGCTCAAGGCTGCGTTGGCATCGTCACGGCCGACGACGACGAGCACAGTGCCCGAAATGTCGAGTGCGGCGAGGAGCGCCTTGGCGTTCTTGGTCTTTGGGGCGTCGATGCCGTAGCTGTCGACGACGATGACCTTGCCTTCGGCGGCCCGGTCGGACAATGCAGAGCGGAGGGCCGCCTTGATCATCTTCTTAGGTGTCTTTTGGCTGTAGCTGCGGGGCTTGGGAGCCAACGCAACGCCACCACCGGCGAACTGCGGTGCACGGATCGAGCCTTGACGGGCGTTACCGGTGCCCTTCTGGGCGTACGGCTTGCGACCGCCACCACGCACCTCGGCGCGAGTCTTGGCACTCTGCGTGCCGGCACGACGTGCGGCGAGCTGAGCAGTGACGACCTGGTGCATGAGCGGCACGTTCGGCTCGAGGCCAAAGATGGCGTCATCGAGGTCGACCGAGCCGGCGTCTTTGCCGGAAGCGTTCTTGAGAGTCAGTGATGCCATGTCAGGAAGCCTTTCCAGCGAGCTTGACGGCGTTGCGGACGATGACCACGCCGCCGGCGGGGCCAGGGACGGAGCCCTTAATGAGCAGAATGTTGCGCTCGGGATCGCTCTTGACGACTTCGAGGTTCTGCGTCGTGACCTGCTCATGACCCATGTGGCCTGCCATGCGCATGCCTTTGAAGACACGGGCCGGGAAAGCGCACTGGCCGATAGCGCCAGGCTTGCGGTGGTTCTTGTGAGCACCGTGCGAGGCGGGTGCGCCCTTGAAGTTGTGACGCTTCATGACGCCGGCAAAGCCCTTACCGCGGCTGGTACCGGTCACATCGACTTTCGTACCTGCGGCGATCTGCTCGACAGTGATTTCTTGGCCAACTTCGAAGCCGTCGACGGAATCGAGGCGCAGCTCAACGAGCCGCTTACCCGGCTCAACGCCAGCTTTCTCGAAGTGCCCGGCCTGCGGCTTGTTCAGCTTGTTGGCCTTCTTCTGTCCGTAGGTCACCTGCAAAGCGGTGTACCCATCACGTTCATTGGTCTTGATCTGCACGATGCGCATAGGTTCAACACGAAGCATCGTGACGGGGACGACTTTGTCGTCCACCCACGTTTGCGTCATGCCGACCTTTTCGCCGACGATCGCTTGTTGTGCCATTTCCGGCAGCCTTTCCGTTGTCCAAGCCATCCGGCGATATACCGGGGGCTCTCCACGCAAATGCTCCGGGCCTGTACGCACCAATGTTGGTGCGCTCAGACACTCGGAGCACGATTAATGAGGTTGCCGTGCGGTTCCGTTCCCAACGTCGGGGAGGGCCTACACGAACATCGTTTGTCGTTCTTGTCGATTACGGGACGAATCCCGATCACGGCCATGCAATGGTACGGCCACCCTGACGCGATCCCAACTCGCGTGTTCATACGGTTTTCTGCGAAAGCGCGTGACTCGCGACACTTCCTGGCTAGTCCCAGGCGAGGTCGGCCGCCCCCCCCCAGACCCCAATCACGTGGACTCGGTACGAGGAACAGCGGAATCCGCCGTCAATCGTCCCGAGATCTACCCAGATCGACTCCAGAAGAATGACCGTCGAGCGCTGGGCAGAATCAGGAGCCTGCGTTGATCAGCTGGTCGACGGGAGCAAAATCGTCGGTGAGGACCGTTGCACCGTCGATGAAGCTGGCAAAGTCGGCGACCACTTCACCAGGATCGTTAACGGCGACTCGCAACGCATCAAGCGCGAACGCGTCGATTGGCGAGTCACTCCCAATGATCACCGCATTGCCACGTCGGCCCGCAGCAATTGCTTCACCAAGGATCACGACGACATGATCGAACACACGAGCGATCGTGGCAGCTTCGGCGGCGAGGAATCGCTGCTGGCCACCGTCGATGATGTTGATCGCGTACGTTCCACTAGCGCGAAGCACACGAGCGACATCGTCGATGAACTCTTCGGTCGCAAGGTGGAACGGCACCGACCGGCTACCGAAAGCGTCGCCGATCACGATGTCAGCGCTGTTGTCGGCGACTTGATCAAGCGCGAGCCGGGCATCACCGATGACGATTCGGATCGGCTCGGGCTCATTGCGGTCAAGCGCCATTTGGATCTCAACAACATCGATCAGGTCACCGTCGATTTCAAACACGGTCTGATTTGTGCCGGGAGCGCTGTCTCGTATGTACCGCGGGATGGTCAGCGCTCCCCCGCCCAGATACACGATGTCATTGGCTGCAGGCGCCAATTCGATCGCGTCGACCAGACGACGCACGTACCAGAAGGCGAGAACGGACGGATCGTCGGCGTCGACATAGCTGTGTTGGAGGTCGTCGAGCATCAGGATCGTACGAGTCGGATCATCGGCCTCTTCGAGCACAGAGAGGCAGTAGTAGCTCGTCTGTATTTCGCACGGCGACTCGACGGCCACGGTTCCCAGGATCGACATCGCCGCTAGCGCGGAGATGCCCATCAATTCGGTGACCTGCTGCTGCGGCGCTGCAGTCGCCGATCCAGCGAAGAACGCCATTGCCACCCCACTGGCCAAGAGCAGGAGACCGGTCGCAACAATCAATGTCGAGACCCCGGCAGTGGCGACCAGCACGAAGCCGGTAAAGAAGGTACCGAAAATCGCTCCGGCCGTACTCCAGGCGGATAGTTGGCCGACGGTGGCACCGGTTTGGTCAAGATCTGTCAACTGCAACTTAATGACTGCAGGCGGCACCGCACTGAGCACCGTTGCTGACGGCAAGAATCCGAAAGCGGCCAGAATCAAGATCATTGGCCCACCACCACCTGAGCTGCCGCTGCCGATCACACGCACAACGGGAATCGTCGTGATCGCAAGCGCGCCGCCAAGCATCAGTAGCACGGGAAGCAAACGACGCGGGTCGACACGATCAGCGAGATACCCACCCGCCCAAGCACCAAATGCGATGCCAGCAAGGATCGTGCCGATGATTCCGGTGTACGTCTGGAGGCTGACTCCGACATACGGTGCAAGCAGCCGACCGGCGAGAATCTCAAGCACCAGCACGGCGGCCGATGTGCCCGCTACCAGGACAATGGCAAGCCAGCCCGGCAACGGGTGGACCATCGGTGGACGAGCGCCGTCACGCGCTTCTTTCGGCTGATTCGTCACCGCAGGAAGGGTAGGCCGACACGTCAACGAACAGCTCAACTGCACCGGTCGTTCCCGAGTTGCGAGCACTGCCGGAACGATCTTGTGAGCACCGCCGCCATGATGTTGCAATGGCGAGCAACTGGCACGTGGCAATCACTGCACGAGGCGAGCGCAACGGGTTAGTCCAGGCCGAGGCCATGGCGCTCACCGGTGGGGCGCCAAACCTCGATGGCGTTGCGGCCTGCGAACGGATCGACCGAATCGACCGCGCCGCCTACGTGCACCGCGGCGTCCGCATCATCCTGCGCGCCGACACCATCGATGAGCTCCGCACCGCCATTGCTGCTCGAGCAAGCAACATCGCATCGGATCGGTTCCGCATCGATGTCCACGACCCGGAGCGTCGGTCGTCGCTCGGCCGAATAGAGATGGCCACCACCCTGGCCGATGCGCTCGAAGAATTCCCCGACCTGCGCAACCCGCTGCATCAATTTCTCGTCATCGTCGGCGAGCATGACTTGCTGTTCGGAGAAGTCGAGGCCGAGAGCACTGCGTCGTATCGATTGCACGACAACAAGCCGTGGACTACTTCGTCGTCACTCGACGGACGGCTCTCTCGAGCGCTCATCAACCTGGTGCCCGACGCAATGTCAATCCTTGATCCCTGCTGTGGAGCAGGCTCGATCGTCGTGGAGGCTGCATCACTTGGGATCGAAGCATTCGGTGTCGACTGGAAGCCGGCACTGGCTGGGATGACGCATGAGAACCTCGCGCACTTCGGCTATTCCGGCACTGTTGTCCAGGCCGACTCTCGGAGCCACGTCCAGCATGCCGACGCAATCGTCACCGATCTCCCCTACGGCCATGCGATCAACGCCGACGAAGGGGTCATCCGCGCCATTCTCGAACAATGCGCAGGCCTCGCCCCGCGTGCCGTGTTCGTCGCTCCGGCCGACATCACGACCTGGCTGACCGACACCGGGTTCGCCAACGTCCAGGTGTACACCGTGATGAAGCGACGTGGCTTCACCCGTTGGGTCCACGTCGTCGAAAGCACGCTGGCCTGACGGCTCGGCGTCTGAGCTTGCGCGGCCAGGCCCGCCCAACCGTACCGCTGCAGTTGCCGCACGGATAACTCAAAATCATGGCGCTCTGCAACGGCGTACCGACTGGCGGTGTCCACAGCACCCTCCCTACCAGCTCTCCATCTGGCGAAACCTGCCGGATTGCTTCGTGCTGCAGCGCAATGCCAGGCACATCTTCGACGACCGGTTGATAGCCAAGGCCAAACGGACGGGATCAGCCGCTCAGCGGATCGTCAAGCGAGCTCAACGCGAAATGCCCGAAGGAGGCGTACGGGCCCGGCAGGTTCAGTTGTCGGGGCGACTGGTCAACACAACTGTGACGTCGACCACTGTGCCTTCACGGACCAGCGTCACCGTGACGCTGTCGCCAGCTTCTTTGTCACGGATCGCAGCAATCACTCCTGTTGAGCCATCTGTAGCTGAACCGTCGACGGCAACAATGAGGTCCCCAGCAAGCACGCCAGCGCCAGCGGCAGGGGTATCCGGTTCGACTCCGGTGACAATGACGCCTTGGCCACCGTCGCGTCGATCTTGGAGGCCGACACCGAAGTACGCCTCGTTCCGTTCAGCGCCATTGGCCTGGGCGCGCAGCGCCTCGATGATCGGCAGCGCCTCGGTCACCGAGATCGCGAACCCGACGTTGGTCGCCGACGTTGTAGCGGTGTCGCGGGCTACGGCGGTGTTAATCCCAATGACCTCACCGGCAGCGTTGACGAGTGGACCACCCGAGTTGCCCGATGAGATTGCTGCATCGGTCTGGATCAGCCCATCGAGGAAGATGTCAGCCTGCGAGATCGTACGATCTAGAGCGGACACGATGCCCAGCGTCACCGATGGTGCGCCATCGAGCCCAAGTGCGAAACCGATGGCAAGTGCCTCGTCGCCGAGACGCACGCTTCCGGGATCCGCGAACGTTGCCGCTTCGAACCCCTCACCACTCATCCGCAGCAGTGCGAGGTCGTTGCCGCGATCCGACGCCAACAGATTGACCGGTCGTGGTTCAGTTTCACCAGCCAGACGAACTCTGATCACGGTGGCGCCCTCGACGACATGTGCATTGGTGAGAATCTCACCATCGGAGGAAATAATCACACCGGTACCCAGCGACGTACCACCGCCAACGTCGGCGCTGATCGTAACCACCGTCGGGGCAACGAACTTGGCGACCTCGGCGACATTGACGCGAGCCTCGATGACGTCACGTGGCTCAGCGATCTGCACCGCTTCGTCGCTTCCTCGCGTCGGAGGCTTATCGAGCCACGACGAGATCTGGCCGCCCAGCAGCGCTCCGGTCAGCCCGGCGACCCAGGCAACAATGCCGACAATCCCGACAAAGATAAACCGTCGGCGCGGACGATCCCGACGAGCCGGCGGCGCTGGAGGCAGCGGTGTTGCGCCCTGTTCGGGGGGTGGAAGGAACATTGGCGGCTGAGTTGCCATTAACTCTGTCTATCGGGCGCACACGGGACCTACCCGATCGAGTCGCCAGGTTCACACCTGTTTCACAACTCGACGTCGTGCCCGTCCCCAGCGAAAACGAGAGCGGCGGGGG
>CAWUXP010000006.1:0-10755 GCA_963926495.1 Candidatus Ilumatobacter herschelensis | reverse complement strand
AGTTCGGTGCCGAACGTGTTCGACTCCTCGACCGTGACCACGCCGTCCTTGCCGACCTTGTCGATGGCGTCGGCGATGACCTGGCCAACGCTGGCGTCAGCGGCGGAGATGGTGGCGACGGAAGCGATGTCCTTCTTGTCGTCGACGTCCTTGGCCTGATCGGCGATCGACTGCACGGCAGCAGCAACTGCGGCTTCGATGCCACGCTTAAGCGACATCGGGTTGGCGCCTGCTGCGACGTTGCGCATGCCGGCCGAGATCATTGCCTGGGCGAGCACGGTAGCCGTGGTGGTGCCGTCACCGGCGATGTCGTCAGTCTTCGTGGCGACTTCCTTCACGAGCTGAGCGCCCATGTTCTCGAACGGATCGTCGAGCTCGATTTCCTTGGCGATCGACACACCGTCGTTGGTGATGGTCGGTGCGCCGAACTTCTTGTCGAGTACGACGTTGCGGCCCTTCGGCCCGAGGGTGACCTTGACGGCGTCAGCGAGTTTGTTGACGCCAGCTTCGAGTGCGCGGCGCGCCTCATCGTCGAATTTCAGAATCTTTGCCATGTTGCTATTTCTCTTTCAGATCTTGTGGTGGTTGCAGCGGTGGTGTTGCTCAGCCGACGATGGCGAGCACGTCACGGCTGTTGAGGACGAGCAGGTCTTCGCCACCGGAGGCGACTTCGGTGCCGCCGTACTTGCTGTACAGAACGGTGTCGCCGACGCTGATGCCGACTGCGATGAGCTCACCGGTGCTGTCGGAGCGTTTGCCCGGACCGACGGCCAGGACTTCACCCTGCTGCGGCTTCTCTTTAGCGGTGTCGGGAATGACGAGACCGGAAGCGGTCTGCGTCTCGGGCTCTGCGGGTCGGACGACGATACGGTCGTCCAGCGGCTTCAGGTTCATGTGTGTTGCCTCCATTGGCAGGTCACTGTTGTGTGTCTGATGTGTCGGTTTGGGCCAAGTACCAAATTGGCACTCTCCCCTACCGAGTGCCAATGATAAATGTCGCGCGGGCTAAAGGCAACCGGCAGGGCCGACTGCTCACCAGAAGTTCTTCAGCTGTTCAGCCCGCGGTGGCCTCGCTGAGCAGCGTGAGCGTCTCTGCGAGCGGGAGGCCAATGACGTTGGTGACGCTGCCGTTGATCTTCGCGACGAAGGCACCAGCCGCACCCTGAACGCCGTATGCACCGGCTTTGTCCATTGCTTCGCCTGTCGTGAGGTACCAGCCGATCGCTGCGTCTTCAAGATCGACGAAGGTGACCTCGGTGGTAACGACGATGGTGCTCAACCGACGCTCTCCAGCAACGGGCACCGACACGGTGACGCCCGTGTGCACGAGGTGGGTGCGCCCAGACAACATACGCAACATCCGGTACGCGTCGTCTGCGTCGAGCGGCTTTTCTAAGATCTCGCCTTTGACGTCGACGGTCGTGTCTGCGGCCAGCACGATCTCGGCCGGAGTGGCCAGCGGCGACGTCATGGACGCGTCCGCCTTGTCGATTGCGAGCCGACGCACGTAATTGGTTGGGGACTCATCGGACAGCGGGGTCTCGTCGATGTCGGCGGGCCGCACTACGAAACGCAAACCAGCACCTGACAGCAGCTCGCGCCTCCGAGGCGAACCTGACGCCAGAACGAGTGGTGCCATGAGATTGAGCACGATTAGCCGCCCGAGAGGGCCATCACGTGGCCGTCGTCCGGTACCGACACGTCGCTGTCGAGCGCGGCGCGAATTTCGTGGTCGAGCCACCCGGCTGGCAGGGCAACCTTGATCGGGCCGTTGGTGTGGCCGCGCTTGATTCGCTCGCCGCCTTCGACGATCTCGGCGGTCGGGTCAAGCAGCGCGAGGATGTCATCGAGCTCAGCGAGCGACGCACACAGAGCGAACCGGCGCCGCACTTCGGACCCAACCGGGTACCCGCTCATGTACCAGCCCGAATGCTTGCGGAAGTCACGCATGGCATGGTCTTCGCCCATGTGCTCGGCGAGTAGACGGCCGTGTAGGGCCATCACTTCGGTCACTTCGCCAAGCGTTCGACTCGGACGAACTGTACGGCCCGACAGCGCCTCGACAAGATCACCGAACAGCCAGGGACGCCCGAGGCAGCCGCGCCCGATTACGACACCGTCGCAACCGGTTGCTTGCATCATCTTCACGGCATCGGAGGCTTCCCAGATGTCGCCGTTGCCGAGCACCGGAATTGAACCGACGGCTTGCTTGAGTTCGCCGATTGCTTCCCAACGGGCCTCGCCCGAGTAATGCTGCTGGACTGTGCGAGCGTGCAGGGCAATCGCCGCCGCACCCTCTTCGGCACAGATCTGACCGGTCCGTTTGTGCATCAGCCAGTCGTCAAAGAGGCCCATGCGAAACTTCGTGGTGACCGGAATGCCATACGGCTCGGCGCTCTTCACCGCAGCGCGAACGATTGCACGCAGCAGCTCAGGCTTGGCGGGAACTGCTGCGCCTCCGCCTTGCCGCGTGACCTTTGCTGCCGGGCAACCAAAGTTGATGTCGATGTGATCGACTCGGCCGGCGTCACACAGAATATGGACGGCCCTCCCCATGATTTCCGGGTCAGATCCGTACAACTGCTGGCTGCGCGGTTGCTCGTCAGGCCCAAAGCTGATCATCCGGTCGGTTTTGGCGTTCTTGTGCACCACCGGTGTCGCCATCGCCATCTCGTTCACATAGACGAGGCCCGGTGCATACCGTCGGCAGAGCTCGCGGAACGGTGCGTTGGTCACGCCAGCCATCGGGGCAAGCACCACGGGAGCCGACAGCTCGTGATCACCGATCTTGAACGTCATACACGCAACGGTATCGGCTGCGTTTTGTCACACCGAGGTCTGGCCGGGGTCACACCGCGCTGCAACAAAATCAACCTGACAACTTCAGGGCAGGTTGGCGATGGCCTGTTCGAGGAGATCCGCTTCGACGTCGATCGCAAGCCAGAGAGGCTGGTTCTCTTCGTTGATCTCGTCTGGCGACGTCGTGGCGATCACGAGATTGCCGGCAGCAGCCGCTTCGACCAGCACCTGGCCCTGCGCTGGCAGCACGAACGACACACCAAAGGTGCAGTCGACCGGCTTGGTGATCACCACGGCCAGCAGGAAAAGGTGGGTTGCCTCGTCGGACACATGCTCGGCCGCAAGCGGCATCGCGACCGCCTCGGTTCGGATGTCGCCGATACCTTCGACCGCGTGTACCCGAGCAAGGTCAGCAATCGCTGGGTGGCCTTCGGCATCGATAACCGCGGTGGGCCATTGGTTGCCGTCGACGTCGAGCATCGCGCCGATATCGATCACCTGGAATACCGGAGCGTCGGGCAGTTCGGACGACTCAGACATTCAGAAAGGGCAAGCGAAGGTTCGGGGTAGCACCGACATCGAGCGCTGTTGGCCCGTCGGAACGGAGTCGATGCCAGCCGGCGGCCGCGATCATCGCTGCGTTATCGGTGCACATGGCCCGGCTCGGCAGGAAGCCCTGAATGCCGTCCTTGACGCATCCGTCGAGTATTTCCTCGCGCAGCAGCGAATTCGCGGCGACACCACCACCGAGCACGATGCTGGTTGCACCGACGTGCTTCGCCGCGGCCCGAGCCTTGGTCACGAGTACGTCGACGACCGCCGCCTGAAACGATGCAGCAACGTCGGCCGAGCTGACGTCGGGATGTTTACGGACGTAGTTCATCACTGAGGTCTTCAACCCGGAGAACGAGAAGTTGTAGCTGCCGTCGAGGAGCGCCCGCGGAAACCTGATCGCTTCGGGGTCACCGAGCAAAGCAGCCTCATCGATCGCCGGGCCACCCGGGTAGCCGAGGTCGAGGAACCGCGCAACTTTGTCGAACGCTTCGCCAGCCGCATCGTCAATGGTCTGACCGAGAAGCCGGTAACGGCCGTGGTCTTGCATCTCGACGAGCATCGTATGACCACCCGAGACGAGCAGCACGACGAGTGGGAACTCAAGCGTCGGGTCTTCGAGCGACGCCGCGTACAAATGCGCCTCCATGTGGTTCACGCCAATGAACGGCACGTCGTACACGAGTGCGAGCGACTTCGCAGCCGACACGCCGACGAGCAGAGCTCCGACCAGGCCAGGGCCCACGGTGCACGCAATGGCATCGACCCGCGAGTCGTCGACACCAGCTTCGACGATTGAACGGGCAATCACTGGGTTGAGGACGTCAAGATGAGCGCGGGACGCTACTTCGGGGACAACGCCGCCGAACTCGGCATGGATCTCAACCTGTGTTGAGACGACACTCGAAACAACGTCGTAGCCGCCCATGACGAGTGCTGCGGCAGTTTCGTCGCAACTCGTCTCGATGCCGAGGACGAGGGTCGAGTCGTCGAACTCGGGGTGCGCGATCTGCTCAGACATGGACGGCCTCTCGGATCTGATCGAGCCGAGCGCGGTAGTTGTCGCTCTGCATTTCGTGACACCACATCACGATGGCGTCTTCGACGTTGTCGTAATACTTCTGGCGGACGCCCGCAGCGTCAAACCCGAATTCGCGGTACAACTCCTGTGCCCCGGCACTTGTCGCCCTGACCTCGAGTGTCCAGCCGACGCAACCACGTTTGATTGCGGTCTCGGCAAGGTCCAGCAACAGCGCCCGGGCAACGCCTTGGCGCCGAGCGATCGGTGCAACGGCAACGTTGGTGACATGAGCCTCGTCGACGGCAAACCACAGGCCGGCGTAGCCGACGATCGCTCCGTCACGACGAGCCACGACGTAGTAGCGATCACCGTGA
Organism: Candidatus Ilumatobacter herschelensis; assembly: GCA_963926495.1. Classification (GTDB taxonomy): domain Bacteria; phylum Actinomycetota; class Acidimicrobiia; order Acidimicrobiales; family Ilumatobacteraceae; genus Ilumatobacter_A; species Ilumatobacter_A herschelensis. The sequence goes on along the minus strand of CAWUXP010000006.1, from coordinate 6,009 downwards.
CGAACCTGTTCGATCTCGGTGGCAAACACGTTCTGCGACCACCCGACCGGATAGGCAGCTGCTTCGATCTCCATAATTCCCTGGCGAATATCGCGCTTGCGCATTGGCGCAATCGACAGACCTTTGCCATCGGCCGGTTCACGCTGAAGCAGCCGCTCGATCACGCTCATGTGCGCGCCGCCCGAGTCGCCCAGTTGATCTTCGCATCGGGTGCACGCAGGTAGACGGGCTCAATGTCGCGCGGTTGCACCCATTCTTCGCGGAGCGCACGGGCATGCGCCAGCTGCACCAGTTGCCCGGCAGACGGGTGGGCATCGCCACCCATCTCGCAGTGGAAACCCTCGAGGATCTCGTCGCGGTATCGAACGGCGCCGTCGCCGACGACCAGGACGTCTTGGCTGCGCGCCATCAGATCAGCCACGAGGTCTTCGACGGGGCCGACAGCCGGTTCGGCGACCTGTTGAATTCCACCCGGCACCTGTCGGTACATCGCATAGAAGACTTCGCCCTTGCGCGCGTCGATAACCGGGACAACCACGCGGTCGGCGTGGCGGCACGGAAACGCGAGCAGGTCGAGCGACGAGATGCCGATCATCGGCACGGACAGCGCCTGAGCAATCGCCTTCGCAGCGGACAGCCCAACACGCATGCCGGTGAACAACCCGGGCCCAACGTCGACGGCAACCACGCTGACCTCCGCAAGCTCGATCCCGGCCTGCTTGCAAACGAAGTCGATCGCCGGCACGAGCGTCTCGGCATGGCGGCGTCCCTTGGTGACTTCGAACAGGCCAATCACACCCTCGTGGCCACCAATGGAGACGCTGACCCGTTCGGTGGCTGTTTCGATACCCAGGATCAACATGCAAAGCGCTCCAGGCTCGTCTTCAATCGGTCCCAGCGGCCAGCCCACGATGCACCGGTGCCGGCAATCTCGATGTAGCGGGCTCGGTCGAGCGCCAACTCGTCGGCCTCGTCGTCGGGGTCCTGATCGAGTAGCACCGTGAGGTGATCACCGAACGCCCCTTCAACGACGTCTCCCCACTCGACGAGGACGACGCCACCGAATTCGGCGAGTTCGCCTAGGGCGAGGTCGGCCACTTCGGCGGTCCGTTCGAGCCGGTACACGTCGGCGTGGTGCATCGTGCGAATGCCCCGCTCGGGGTGGGGTAGGTCGTAGCTGTGAACCAGCGTGAATGTCGGCGACGTGATCGGTTCGGTGATGCCGAACGCTGTACCGAAGCCCTGGGCAAACGCTGTCTTACCCGCCCCCATTTCGCCGGCAAGCACGACGATGTCACCGGCGCGAACCAGCCCGGCGACCGCCCCGGCGATGGCGTGGGTGTCGGCAATCGAGGCCGCTCGGAGGTGCAACATCAGCCATCGATGCTACGGCGCGAGAAGCGCGGCACGCGTTCCGAAATGCCACACACGATCTCGTAGCCAATGGTGTCGAGCTGTTCGGCCCAATCTTCGGCACGAATCGTTTCGAGGCCGTCGGGCCCGTCTTGTGAGCCAAGCAGGACGACTTCGTCACCGATCCGGACCTCGTCGTCACCACAGTCGACCATGATCTGATCCATGGTGACTCGTCCGACGATCGCACGGCGGCGCCCACCGATAAGAACTTCGCCGCCGTTGGTCGACAGCCGACGCGGCACGCCGTCGGCATAGCCGATCGGCACCGTCGCGACGTTGCTATCGCGCTCGAACTTATAGATGCGGCCATAGGAGATCCGGCTTCCAGCCCGCGCCATCTTCACATACGAAACGCGGGCGCGCAGCGAGAGCGCCGGCCGGAGTTCGGTCGACAAGTCATCGACCCCGTGCCCCGGCGAGATCCCGTACATCGCGATACCGACCCGGACCATCGATCGATGAGTGGCCGGGTGGGCAAGTGCTCCAGCCGAGTTGGCGAGGTGCACCAATGGAACCGCGCCCACCAGTTCGGTGATACTTGCGAGCGCCCCGTCGAACCGCTTGACCTGGCGCTCGGTGAAGTCATCTTCAGGATCGTCGGCGACCGCGAGGTGGCTATACACACCCGCGAGTCGAAGGGCCGGGGCTCGTTTGGCGATCGATGCAGCGAGCGCGCTCGCCGCATGCGGGTGGGCGCCGACACGCTGCATGCCGGTATCGATTTTCATATGAACCGGCAAGTCCGTCGGGCCTGCCGCCACGAGTGCATCCAGGAAGGGCCGCGTATAGACGGTCGGTGTGAGGCGATGCTCGACGATGTGGCTCGCACTCTCCGGTGGCTGCTCGCTGAGAACGAGAATCGGTGCATCGATACCGGCACGACGAAGCGTGATGCCCTCGCTGACCAGTGCAACGCACAGGCCCTCCGCTCCCGCAGACACAGCGGCTCGGGCGATGTCGACAGCGCCGTGGCCGTACCCATCTGCCTTGACCACTGCCCACACAGCAGCTGGAGCGACGACCGTACGGAGGTGCGCGATGTTGTGCTGGATCGCGTCGAGATCGATCTCGGCCCAGGCCCAGCGCGTGTCATTCGGCATTTCATTCCGCGTGTCATTCCGCGTGTCATTCCGCGTGTCATTCCGCGTGTCATTCATGGCATCCCTCACCGTAGGCCAGTCAGCACCACGGGAAGCATCTCGACGAGATCCCCGGCCAAGAGTCCTGCCGGACGACACCGGCGCGCGGCGTCGGCGTGGACCCATGCTGCAGCAGCAGCTGCGTGGAGCCCCGACAGGCCTGCAGCAAGTCCGACGGCCACGAGCCCGGTCAGCACATCGCCACTCCCCGCCGTGGCGAGGCGTTCATCGCCGTGATCAACCAAGAGCACCTCACCATCGGCAGCGGCAACCACCGTGGTCGGCCCCTTCAGGAGCACCGTGCATCCTGTGTCTGCGGCAAGTAGGCGGGTTGCGGCCACTCGATCGTTTCCAGGCAGCGCTCCGGTCAGCGTTCGGAACTCGCCGTCGTGCGGTGTCAACACAGTCGGCGCCGTCCGGCTACTCAGCACCGCGCCCGGCGACCGACCATCGCTGGTCACAGCAAAGAGCGCATCACCGTCGATCACAATGGGAACGGGAGCCGCACAGATGGTCTCGAGTGCTGCTGCCATCGTTTGCTCATCACGCCCGAGCCCGGGGCCAATCGCAAGCGCGCTAAACCGGTCGATGTCGGCCAGCACTGCGGTGGCCCATCCGGCATTCGGAACCTCGTGCTGGACAATTTCGGATCGAATCTCGATCGACTGCCCAGGGACTGACAACTTGACCAGGCCCGCTCCCCCACGAGCAGCAGCCTCGGCACACAACCGTGCTGCACCGATCATTCCTTCGCAGCCACTTATCACCCGGACCGCGCCACGCCACTTGTGAGCATCAATTGCTCGCCGGGGCCACCATGCTGCGACGTCTGCGGCGCCCAGGAGATGTTGGTCGACGCGGGAAAGCTCGAGCCCAATGTCAGCAACCACGATGCGCCCGGCCAACAACGCGCCGTCACCGAAGAGCAGACCCGGCTTGAGTGCCTGGAACGTGATGGTGCGATCAGCTCGGAGCACGTTGCCCGAGGCCACTCCTGTCAGGGCATCGATACCACTCGGCACATCGACCGCGAGTACCGGTGTTGCCCCGACATCAGGCGCAGGCCACTCGCCGCGAAAGCCGGTGCCGTAGGCCGCGTCGATGATGAGGTCCGCTGATGGCAGGGCGTCTGGCAGCGCGGCAGCATCAAATATTTTTACCTGTACGCCGCGCCGTCGAAGCACTGCAGCAGCCACGCGCCCGTCTGCACCGTTGTTGCCTTTGCCAGCAATCACGACGACCACACGGCCGTAGCTCCCGCCCAACATGTCCAGGGCAATTCGGGCGACGGCCCAACCTGCTCGACCGATCAGTTCGTCGATGGGCTCAGGTGCTGCTGCATCGACTGCCGCCATCTGGCTGGGCGTCAGCACCGGGAGCATCGTTCCAACCTATGCGGTGAGTGATTCGCGCAGCTCGCGCTTCAAGAACTTGCCGTTGGCATTGCGCGGGAGTGGCTCACCGAGGAACCACATGCGCTCGGGGATCTTGAACTTGGCGAGCGTCGGAGCGAGGAACTCGCGGAGGCCGGCCTCGTCAAGTGACGCACCGGGCGCAAGGACGATGGCGACACCGACGATCTCACCGAGGCGATCGTCAGGCACGCCGAACACCGCTGCCTCGGCAACGGCGTCGTGCTGGTAGATCGCTGTTTCGACTTCGGAGCAGTAGATGTTCTCGCCCCCGCGAAGCACCATGTCCTTGGCGCGGTCGACGATGAACACGTAGCCGTCCTCGTCGATCGTCGCGATGTCACCGGTCCGGAACCAGCCGTCTTGAATCGCTTCGGCGGTGGCTTCTGCGCGGTTCAGGTACCCCTTAATCACCACGGTGCCGCGCACACATAGTTCACCGACACCGCTATTCGGAACGTCGTTGCCGGCCTCATCGATCAGCTTGCCATCAAGTGTCGGAACGATACGACCGCACGATGCCGGCTTGGCAACATAGAGCGCACCGGAATTTGCGGTGACGATACCGTGCGTCTCAGTGAGGCCGTAACCAGTACTCGGAGAGGTGCCCGATTGCGACTTGTCGATCTTCTCGACGAGGTCGGGTTGCAACGGTGCCCCACCGCCGCCGAGACCGGCGAGGGTGGAGGTGTCGCGGGTTTGCCAGTCGGGGTGCATCAGCATCTCACGGCTCATCGTCGGCACACCCGAGAAGTTGGTCACGCCCTCGCGCTCGATCAACTCAAGCGCCCGGGCAGCATCCCACTTGTAGGTGAGCACGATCTTCGAACCAGAGATCGTTGCCGGGTGCAGCAGGCAGTTGTTTGCAGTGACATGAAACAACGGCGTCGGCGCCATGAACACGTTCTGCTTTTCCGGATCGGCCGCCGCAGGGGGTTCGCTGCCAACAGCCACAGCCGCCTTCACGCCAGCGAGCCCGGCGACACCGGTCATGAAGGCGAGGTTGAGCAGGTTGTGGACCGACCCGCGATGGGTGAGCTGCGCGCCCTTCGGAGCACCCGTCGTGCCCGAGGTGTAGAAGATGCACGCATCGTCGTCCGGGTCGATATCCGCCTCCGGCAGGGTCGCCGGCGCGGTCGACGGGTCTACGACGTCTTCCCATCGCGTTGCGCCGTCCGGCAGCTCAACGTTGCCGTCGGCCGGGGTCCGTACGGCGATGACGTGCAGCGGATTCGTTGCGCGGAGCTCGTCGAGTACCGGTGCGACTCGCTCGATCCGTTCGCTGTCGGCGATCAAGACCTTGGGATTCGAATCGGCCAGGCCGTACTTCATCTCGTCAGATGTCCACCAGGCATTCATGCCGACGCAGGCTGCGCCGAGGGAAATGATTGCCCAGTAGCTGAAGACCCACTCGGGATAGTTGCGCATCGCCACGGCCACACGATCGCCGCTCCCGACACCGTGTTCTTCGCGCAGGTGGTGAGCCAGCGACTTGATGATCGCGTCGGACTCCGCGTAGGTGTACCGCTCATCTTCGAACACGATGTAGTCCCGGTCGGCGTAGCCGCCGGCCAGTTCCCACACGAAGCGCATTGACGGTGGCGCCGACTCGAAGATCCGCATCGGGATCCCCCGGACCTCGATCTCCTTCATCGCGAACTGCGCACCCGGCGCTGTCAGTTCTTCCCACGCTTCTTTAAACTCCACGAGCATGCGCCGATCATCGCATCCACCCGGACGCCGCCACGAATCCGCGTGAGCGATTCCGGCAAATGGGCAGCGGCTCCGTCCCCCCCCGAGCGTGAGCGAGTCAGGCCGCAGGCCTGAGACTTGTGTGGACCGACGCAGGAGGTGAGCGGCGCAGCCGCAGAGGAGCGACGAAGGAGCTACTCACAAACAACTACTCACACACAACGTAGGCCGCGGCAACCAGGTCGCTGTGGGTCAGGCTCAGGTGCCAGGTGGTGACGCCTGCTTTGGCGGACAGCTCGGCAGCTCGGCCGGCGAACGCCAGGCTCGGCACCCCCGATTCGGCGCGCTCT
>CAWUXP010000005.1:0-3637 GCA_963926495.1 Candidatus Ilumatobacter herschelensis | reverse complement strand
GTGATGTATCGCTCGATTTGCTCACGAGCCAACAGGTCTTCGAAGGTCAGCTCGATTGGATTGTCGACCATGCCATCGATCCGGAGCTTCCAGCTGTCGACCGGCACCTGGGGCACGACGAGCGCCGTGTCGATGCGGTAGAAGTTGTTGTTCGGCACGACGAATGATTCGATGCCATCGACACCGAGTTCGAACTCGCTCGACGCCAGGTCCGCCACAGTCGACAGGTCGCCGTTGGTCTGCAGGGTCTCGGTCACCGCTAGCTGGTCCTGGCCGACTTCGAAGCGGCGCTGCAACGCTCGGCCGACACCGCCAGCGACAGCGGCTACCGAACCAACGGTCACGGCGCCACTGATGAACTGACGGCGATCGACGCCCATGATTACTTTGCGGCCATCTTCTTCGGACATTTTGGGCTTCGGGCCCAGCCGCCAGAGCACAGCAATAGACACGGCAGAACCGACGATCGTGGGCAACATTTTGCCGAAGGTCGGGTCAGGACGAATCATGACCGCCCAAACTCCGACGATGCCGATGCCACTGGTCAGCGCGAAGGCGCTGGCGCGTTCGCCGCGGAACATCAAGATGCCGACCACAGCACCAAGGCCGAGCACAACGATCAGCGCGCCAGCGACCAGCACCACCTTGTCGTTGGTCCCGAACTGTTCGATCGCCCAGTCCTTCAACCACTTCGGCGTCCAGTCAATGAACTCCTGGCCGATCGGTACGACGGGCGACGACGCGCCGCGTACGAGCCCAACAACCAGTTCGGCTACAGCAAGGCCCGCCGCGGTAGCCAGCAAGCCAAGCACAGCACCCAGCTTTTTTGAGCCGTAGAGTCCGCTTTGCATGACATTAGGTGTATCTGAATCCGAGGCCGCTCGCGCTGCCGAAATCGTTGCAGAACTGGGAGTTTCCGGATCTGTTCGACTCGCGACAGAGTTGGTTTCTGAGGCGCTGGGGCTCATCAGCGATCAGCCTGACACGCTCGACCTCAAAATCGCTACCGCAGCCCTCGCAGAAATGCGCGAGGCGTACGCAATGTTTCGGCCGTATCGAAACAAGTTGAAGGTCTCGATCTTCGGTTCGGCGCGGATCCAGCACGACGATCCGCTCTACGCACAGGCCAGGGATCTGGCAGCTGCGCTTGCCGACGAGGGGTGGATGACTGTCACTGGGGCCGGCCCCGGCATCATGCAGGCCGGCATGGAAGGAGCTGGCGTCGAGAACTCGATCGGTGTCTCGATCCGATTGCCGTTCGAGAGCGGCGCCAACTCGATCATCGCCGCCGACGACAAGCACGTATCGATGAAGTACTTCTTCACGCGCAAACTGATGTTGATCAAAGAGTCCCAAGCCTTCGTGTGTCTGCCCGGCGGCGTCGGCACGCTCGATGAGACCTTCGAACTCCTCACGCTCACCCAGACCGGGAAGGGCGTTCCGGTACCCATTGTGTTACTCGACGAACCGGGCGACCCGTACTGGGAATCAGTTGATGGCCTCATGGCCCAACTCGTCCGGAGGGGGCTCGTGTCGCCCGGTGACCGGTCGCTGTACACGATCACCGATTCGTACCAAGAGGCCTGCCGAATCGTGACCGAGTTCTACGCCAACTACGACTCGATTCGGTTCTTCGGCAACGACCTCATCATGCGGATGCGCCAAGCACCAAACGATCCCCAGCTCGCTGAGCTGAATGCCGAGTTCGGCCATCTCGTTGAGTCAGGCGAGATCGTTCGCGCCGAACCCCACCGCATCGAAGCACGCGACAACGACAGGCTCGAGCTTGAGCGGATCTCGTTCAAGTTCACCAAGCGCGGCTACGGCGACCTGATCAAATTGATCGGCGTATTGAACAGCTACGTCCTGTAACAGTCACACCTTGGTCTGACCACAGTGAGTCAGTCGTCGTACATCGTGGTGCCGGCGAGTTGACGCAGGATCCCGACGGCCTTCTCGATGGATCGGCGGGCCTGCATCAACTTCTTGTCGTCGGCAGGTCGCTCGACCTCGCCGTCAGCGACAGCCTCACGGAGTTTGTCGAAAGCGATCTCGTCAAGGTCAGCAGCAACCGTCTCCAGGCGGCTGGCAAGGGCGTCGTAGTCGTCCATCAGCTTTCAATTCGGAGCGCTGCTGCCACGATGTCGACGGGATGCATCACGATGAGGCCCGTTTTGCTGAGGACGGCGGTGAGATGCATCGAGCAGCCCGGATTGGCGCTCGCCACGAGCTTCGCGTTGGAGCGCTCCGTCGCCCGGCTGATCGAGGCAACCTTGCGCTCACGGATCTGACCGGCGAGTTCAGGTTGGAGTGCCGAGTACGCTCCGCCGGCGCCACAGCAAAGACCATCGTCGTCGAGTTCGACGACATCAGCAACATGACCCAGCAACGTGCGTACCGGGTCGACTACTCGCTGCACATGGCGGAGGTGGCACGGGTCTTGAATCATGACCTGCTGCCGCTCACCTGCTGCAACGGGAAGTCGGTCGACACGCTCGGCCAGATACTCGTTCACGTCGACGACCCGCGCGCTGAACGCCTTGGCGTCGTCCGTACCGAGCAGGTGGCCGTAGTCCTTCATTGCTGCGCCACAACCTGCAGAATTAACGACGATGGGTGCGTCACCGGGCATCGAGGCCATCGTGGCAGTTGCGAGCCGCTTGGTTTCGTCCGCCAGCCCCGCATGGACGTGCAACGCACCGCAGCATCCTCCCCCGGCACCGGGAACGGCATACGTCGCGCCTGTCGCGGCGATCAGCTTGGCGGTGTTGACGTGCGTCGAGCGCTGCCAGGCATCCATCACACAACCGGTGAACAGCCAAACGTCATTGCCTGTGGAGGTGATCGCCGCAGGACGTCGGATCGGCAGACCACTCAGACCCAAGCGCTTTGGCACCAGGCGCATCCGCTGGGCAATCGCGAGCGCCAATGACCCAGCCAAGAGCAGTCGATGTTTGTCGAGAAACCAGAAACCGAGCCGCTGCCAGCGCGGTGTGATTCGCCCTGCGGCAGCCAATGCCGCCCGGGTGTCTTCCATCAACGAGCCGAATTGCACTCCGCTTGGGCATGCCGGTTCGCAGCCACGACACTGCACACACGTCTCCATGAAATCGACGAACGTCTCGTCGATCGGAAGCTCACCGGACTCGACGGCGCGCATGGCGTCGATTCGTCCACGAGGCGAATAGGCCTCCTCTCCCGTCACCCTGAATGTCGGGCAGTGCGGCAGGCACAAGCCACACGAGACACAGGTCGACAGCTTGTCCGGGTCGATGTCGAGCACGACAGCACCGTAGCAATCACCGCCCGACAAGCCCCGCTTCACCGTGCTCTCCGATTGGCGCTCTCCGATTGGCGCTCTCCGATTCTGTCGCGCAAACATGGGCAGGTGCGCCGTTGCGGCCCTACGGTGCTCTGCGATGCCAGAAGGACATACCATCCACAAGATCGCAAAGGATCATGGCGCGCTGCTCAACGGGCGGCCGATCCAGGTCACGAGCCCCCAGGGTCGATTCTCCGCCGACGCTGAGCGGGTCAACGGTGCGGTGCTCGACAAGTTCGAGCCGCACGGCAAGCATCTCTTTTACCATTGGGACACCGGCGAAATTGGCCACGTGCACCTCGGGCTGTTCGGCAA
>CAWUXP010000004.1:0-6017 GCA_963926495.1 Candidatus Ilumatobacter herschelensis | reverse complement strand
TCGACGGCTCCGCGGCCAACCAGCTTGCACTGTGGCTTGGTGAGGACGCCGGTCGACTTGACGGCATCTTGGCCACGCTTGCCAGTGCGTACGGTGCCGACGCGAAGATCTCGATGGCGCAGATCGAACCGTTCCTCGGTGCAGCCGGGGGAGTGCCGCCGTGGGACCTCACCGACGCAATCATGGGCGGCGACACCACGAAGGCGCTCACGCTGCTTGGCCGGATGATCCGTGCCGGGGGCCGCCATCCAATGCAGGTTCTGTCGATCCTGCACAACCACTACTCGGGGATCGCCAAGCTCGACGGTGCTGGTGCTCGGAATGAAATCGACGCAGCCACGGTCACCGGGCTCAAGGGCTTCCCGGCCAAGAAGGCGCTCCAAAATTACAACAAGTTGGGCGGCGCCAACTGCAAGCGTGCGATCACCTGGCTCGCCCAGGCCGACCTCGACCTCAAGGGGGCCAAAGAACTCGATCCCGAGCTGGTCATGGAAGTCCTCGTAGCGCGCCTCAGCAAACTCCGCTAGCACGGGCGTCCCGAAATGGAGACCAACTCTGCGCGCTGATGATGAGGAACGGTCTCAATTTCGGGCAGATGCCTGAATCGCCCCGAAACTGAGACCGTCGCGCTACGCAGGCGCGCAGAAACAGTCTCCATTTTGGGAGGCAGGCCGGTTCGAAAACGACAAAAGCGCCGCACGATGGCGGCGCCTAGGTCGAAACGAAGTGCTTCAGTCGACGGACTGGAGCTGCTTCATTAGGCGGCTCTTCTTGCGAGCTGCCGCGTTCTTGTGCATGACGCCCTTCTGGGCGGCCTTGTCGATGCGCTTAATGGCAAGACGCAGTGCCTCGGTGCTGCCATCGGTGCCAGCGGCGGCCCGAGCAGCCTTGACACGGGTCTTGACTTCGGCGCGAACCGACTTGTTGCGCTCAGCGCGCTTGGCATCTGTGAGGATGCGCTTCTTCTGGCTCTTAATGTTTGCCATGTTCCTGATGCCTTCTTTGTCGATCTCGTCGGGCCACAGAGAGCGGAACCGAACAGCCATGCAACTCTACCGAGCCATGTGCCCGCCCCCAACGTAGATCGCATCTGAACACTTTGATAAGTGGTGCTCAGTCATGAATGGTGCTCAGGCAAGAATGGAGCCCAAGAGTAGGTGAACCTGGACGCGAGGGGATCGAACCTGCCAGATAGCTTTAGCAACGACATGGAAATGGACAAGATCCGCAACTTTTCGATCATCGCGCACATTGATCACGGCAAATCAACGTTGAGCGATCGCATCCTCGAGATCTCTGGGGCGGTGCAATTCCGTGACATGAAGGCTCAGTACCTCGACACGATGGACCTTGAGCGTGAGCGCGGCATCACGATCAAGGCCCAGAATGTTCGTGTTTCCTGGAAAGGCCACACCTTTCACCTGATTGACACGCCTGGCCACGTCGACTTCGGCTACGAAGTCAGCCGCAGCCTGGCAGCATGTGAAGGCGTCGTGCTCGTGGTCGACGCTGCGCAGGGCATCGAGGCCCAGACCCTCGCCAACTGTTATCTCGCGCTCGAGAACGACCTCGAGATCGTCGCAGTGCTCAACAAGATCGACCTGCCAGCGGCCGACGTTGAGCGTTACGCCGGCGAGATCGAACAGGTCCTCGGCATCCCGCGTGAAGAGATCCTGCCGATGTCGGCCAAGACCGGCCTGGGCGTCCCTGAGCTACTCGACGCGATCATCGAGCGTATCCCCGCACCAAAGGGCGACCCTGACGCACCGCTGCAGGGTCTGATCTTCGACTCCCAGTTCGACCAGTACCGCGGCGTCGTCTCGTCGGTCCGCATCATGCAAGGGACGATGAAGTCGGGCGAGAAGCTCCAGTTCATTAACGCCGGCGCGCAGCACGAAGCGATCGAGATCGGCGCCCGGATGCCCGTGATGACTCCGCTAAAAGAGATGGGCCCGGGCGAAGTCGGTTACATCGTCGCCGGCATCAAAGACGTCGGCAACGCCAAGTCGGGTGAAACGGTCACCACGGCGAACCACGGCTCGACCGTGGCACTGCCCGGCTACCGCGAGCCACTTCCGATGGTCTTCTCCGGTCTGTTCCCGATTGATGGTGACGACTTCGAGAACATGCGCGAGGCCCTTGGCAAGCTCAAGCTGAACGACGCCTCGATCACCTACGCGCCCGAGTCGTCCGGTGCGCTCGGCTTCGGTTTTCGCTGCGGGTTCTTAGGCCTCCTCCACATGGAGATCGTGAAGGAGCGTCTTGAGCGCGAGTTTGACCTCGCCCTGATCGCGACGGCACCGAGTGTCGAGTACCTCGTCACCAAGACGGACGGCACCCAGATCAAGGTCGACAATCCCGCTGACCTGCCCGAAGCGCAGAGCATTAACTTCGTCGAAGAGCCGTTCTTCAAGATCTCGATCATCACACCCAGCGAATACACCGGCGCGTTGATGGACCTCTGTCAGACGCGTCGCGGTGAGATGCAGAAAATGGAATACCTCTCGCCTGAGCGAATGGAACTTGTTTACGAGGTGCCGCTTGCTGAAGTGGTTGTCGACTTCTTCGATCAGATGAAGTCGCGGAGCAAGGGTTACGCGAGCCTCGACTACGAGCTTTCCGGCTACCGCAAGAGCAACCTCGTCAAAGTTGACCTGCTCCTCAACGCGATCCCGGCTGATGCCTTCTCGACGATCGTGCACCGTGACAAGGCGTACGCCTACGGCAGTCGCATGTGCGAGAAGTTGAAAGAACTCATCCCGCGCCAGATGTTCGACGTACCGATCCAGTCGGCGATCGGCGGCAAAATAATCAGCCGTGAAACGGTCAAGGCGAAGCGCAAAGACGTCACGGCCAAGTGCTACGGCGGCGATATCACGCGTAAGCGCAAGCTGCTCGAGAAGCAGAAAGAGGGCAAGAAGAAGATGAAGTCGATCGGTCGGGTTGAAGTGCCCGGCAACGTCTTCATTGATGCCCTCAAGCTCGACGACTAGATAGACGTCACTCTTATTGACACCGCCGGATGCGGCCTTGCGACGGGATCGGCAAGCGTTGTCTTGCTCGGGCGCCGATTCCAGTAGTCAGTAGTCGGTGGTTCGGCGTTCGGATCGACGAACTCGGGACTCCGCGAAAGCAGAGCGGAACCCGGCGCTCGAGCGAACGTAGACGGCGAAGGCCAAGAGAACACCGGACGGGATGAGGAGAAACAACGGAGACGAACCGAGCGCAGAAGCCGCTGCGGCGCCTCCCACGTAACAGCAGAGGACACCGACGAGCACGACGATCGTTGCCGAGCGCCGACCGACAGAGGTTCGTTCAGCGCGACGCAGGCCGAGTGCCAGCTTTTCGCCAATCCGGACGATGGTGCCGGTTCCGTAGGTCGTTGCAACTGCAATGCTGCCGACCCGCCTCAGCGACGAAGCCTGGATCCCCATTGCGAAAGCTCCGATGCCAATCACGAGGTAGTGGACGGCCCCCGCATGGTTGGAGAACTCAATGCCGAAGCCGATCAAGATCACGGGGAGCGCGAGCGTGAGGAGTGCTTCGACGGTGAGGAGTTCGTCGGGCCGTACCGGCTTGCTCTGTCGGAGTCGCCGGTCATGGTGCGCAATGGCCACAACGACGCCAGCACCGAAGGCAAAAAGTGCAGCCACGGACACGGCAGCGATCGACCAGTCGCCCGATCCACTGAAGATCCCAACTCGGACCATGTTGCCGCTCATGTTTGCGACAAAGACGTTGGTGACGTGGAGGAAGAGGTGCGCATCGATGAATCCGGCGACGCCGGCGAGCGAACAGGCCAAGACGAGTGGCCCCGAGGGGTGATGAGCAGTCTCGGCAGTCATTGCTCGTCGCGCTGTCGGTTGACGTACGCCACGTTTACCAATGCTAATCCCCAAAACCTGACGATCTGGCTGACTCGAAATATCCGCACCGGCCCCGGTGGGGATAGAGGCGACGACATGTCGATCACGATTGGCTCTGACGACAAACCCATCGTCAGTCACCGCAACAGCACCCCAGCCAGCTTGGTCGTAACGCATCTGTCAGAATCGGCGTGGACCAATAACGGCCGGGGCAAACACCGTTCAGACACGTGGCGCGAGATTGCCCGGTGACGCTGCAAGCCGGTCCGAACGCCAGACTCTCAGCGTGAACAAGCAGTGGGGTGACCGGCGGTGAGTGCTCCCATCGCCGCTCGCGAACCCGCTCCGCCTCCCGGAGTTGGATTCGGGTCAACCACGTTCCGGTCGCTGCGGTACTACAACGCCCGCCTGTTCTTTGCTGGCTTGCTGGTGTCGAACGTCGGCACGTGGATGCACCTCACGGTGATGTCGATCCTCGTGTTCCGCCTCACGGGCGAGGCAAGCAAGGTCGGCTTCACGATCGCCTTCCAATTCGCGCCGATGCTGTTCCTCGGCGCGTCTGCGGGGGCGATGGCCGATCGGCTGAACAAGCGGAAGATGGCAATCATCACCCAATCGGCAATGGCCAGCCAGGCACTTCTGCTCGGACTCCTCGACTTGACGGGCGTCATCAACCTCCCACTGGTTTACGCGATGTCGCTGTTCCTCGGCATCGCGAATGCCTTCGATAACCCAGCACGCCGCAGTCTCGTGACCGAACTGGTCGAACCCGCCGAAATTCCGAATGCCACGTCGCTGAACACGGCGGTGATGACATCGTCACGCGTCTTCGGGCCGGCAGTCGGCGCAGTTCTCGTGGGCGTGATCGGCACCGGGTGGTGCTTCATCTTGAACGGGGTCACGTTCTCGGCGATTATCTTCTCGCTCACATCGCTGCGCCGCGACGAGATGTTCATGTCGACGCCACGGCCGAAGGGTGGCCAGCCCGTGCGCGAAGCCCTGCGGTTCATCTCGGGCCGCCGTGACCTGCTCGTGCTGTTCGTCGTGCTGCTGATCGTGTCAACGTTCTCGTTCAACCAGCAGGTGGTCTTCCCTAAACTGGCCGAACAACGGTGGGGTGGTGACCAGGCATTCGGCTATGTGCTCGGTGTGATGTCCGTGGGCTCGCTGACCGGTGCGTTGTTGACTGCGCGTCAGCACCGCGTTTCGATGCGCTGGTATTTCGGCAACATTGTCGTGCTCGCCGTCGCCGGTTTCGGGATCGCCTGGTCGCCGAATATTTGGGTGGCGTTCCTGTGGGCGGTACCGCTCGGAGCAGGGTCATCTGGATTCATCACTGCGGCAAATGCGATCATGCAGCAGGAGAGCCCGAGCGATATGCGCGGCCGGCTGATGGCGCTGCAAGCTGTTGCGTTCCTTGGTTCGACTCCGATCGGTGGCCCGATCACCGGCGTGATTGCCGATCAAATCAGTGTCGAGTGGTCGCTCGGCTACGGCAGCGTGATCAGCCTGCTCGCTGTCGCAGGAGCCACGGCGGCGTGGCTCACCACCGGTCGGAGTTTTGCCCCCAAGGCTCCAGCGACAACCTGACGCCGTTCACTACTGTGGGCGGCCTCATGACTGACGCGGCGACCGCTACCGGGGAACAAAACTGGGCGGGAAACTACGCCTACCGGGCTCGCCGAATTCATCGTCCGACGACGATTGACGAGATCGCAGCAATCGCCCAATCGGCCACCAGTATCCGGGTGCTCGGGTCTCGACATTCGTTCACCGACATCGTTGACGCAGACGAGTTGATCGATCTCGGTGGCTATCAGTCGAGGATTCATTTTGACGCCGACGCGCAGACCATCACTGTGCCGGCCTCGACCACATACGGCGAGGTGGCGCAGTCGCTCGCGCCTCACGGCATGGCACTCCGCAACCTCGCGTCGCTGCCGCACATCTCTGTCGGCGGAGCTGTCGCAACTGCAACCCACGGCTCAGGCACCGGTAACGGCAACCTCGCCACGTCAGTCGCTGGCTTCGAGTACGTCAACACCGCCGGCGAGATCATCTCGGTTGACCGATCGACGCCCGACTTCGACGGCATGGTGGTGTCGCTCGGAGCACTGGGCATCGTCACCTCCGTCAGCCTCGACGTGGTCT
>CAWUXP010000003.1:0-8002 GCA_963926495.1 Candidatus Ilumatobacter herschelensis | reverse complement strand
TTCGCGGAGGCGTTGGTCACGGTGGCGAGCAGGGCGGTGTCGGTTGGGCCGGGGCACACCACGTTGAACGTGATGCCGTGACGCGAGTGTTCGCGGGCGAGGGTCTTGGAGAAGGCGACGAGACCTGCCTTGCATGCCGCGTACACGGCTTCGCCGGACGAACCGACGCGCGCCGCGTCCGAGGAGATGTTGACGACGCGGCCACCGCTGCGCTCGACCATGCCCGGCAGGATCGCGTGATGCATGTGCAGCGGCCCGACCAGGTTGATGTCGATCAGACGCCCCCAGTCCTCCGGTTGTGTCTCGAGAAATGGGACGAACAGATCCCAGCCAGCGTTGTTGACGAGCACCTCGATAGGCCCAAGTTCGTCGGTTACCCGAGCGACAGCGGCGTCGACAGAATCCCTTTCGGTGATGTCGCAGGCCACCGCCAGGGCAGTCGCTTCGCCGGACGAGATCTCATCGGCCACGTTTTGCGCTGCCTTCGCGTCACGGTCCAGGACGGCAACACGCGCCCCCTCGGCAGCAAATCCTCTGCAGAGGGCACCGCCGATGCCCCCACCTCCACCGGTCACCACCACCGTCGTGTCGTCGAATCGTCCCATCGTTTCTCCTTCGTTCGTGAGCTCGTATGTATACCATTATATTGTTATACATGTCCAGAGAATGTTGATACGAGGTAAGGTCGATGACATGTCGATGAAGGCCACGAGTACGCAATTCGAGCAATCAAATTCCGTGGATACTGCAACGGATGGCGTGAGCGACGATGACGTTCGATTCGAACTTGCCAATCGGCTATTCTTCCGCCTGTATCAATGCGCCAATATGATGCACAAAAGCGGAACTCGCGCCGTGGAGAGCGAAGGCTTGACAACGCAGCGTTGGGCGGTGCTCGGAGCACTGTCGCGATCAGCGACTGAACCAGGAATGTCGGTCGGCGATATGGCGCGGTACCTCGAGGTCAGCCGTCAGAGCCTCGCCGGAATTATTCGTCGACTCGAGTCCGACGGTCTGATCCTCAGTGAGCCCGATCCATCCGACGGTCGAGCACGGCGACTTCGGCTCACGGACCATGGGCACCGGATGTGGGCCGAACGCGCGACGCCACTGATCCGAGACTTCTACGCCGATGCCGTGGCCGGGCTGTCGGTCGAGGACATGAGTCATGCACTGCACTACATCGTGCGTCTCCATCACAACATGGCCATGATTCACGACGAAGCTGACAGCGCCTGACCTCGATTCGGTGCTCCTGACAAAGTTCGGCAGCATGCTCGCCGGCACGGCACGTGAGGTATTGCAATAGCGACCGGCAGTTACCCGAGCACCGCGCTACCTCAGCCGGCGAAGAACGGGGCAAACGTTGCCTGTTGACTGCGGCCTTAGCCCAGGTCGGGCCAGGAGCGCTTGGCCCTGCGGCGTTTGCCGGAGGCGCCCAACTTGCGACGGTCGGCGAGATCCCAGTCACGTCGCCAGCTGGTGTGCTCGGGACCCGTGAGCGATGGGCTCTCGCCGCGCGCTGCCCGGCTGCGGGCCGACCAGTAGTCGGTGAGGGCTTCGTCACCGAGCACTGTTGCTTCGGCTTCGATGCGGGCGTTGAAGCGACGGGTCGATTCGCCTTGCTCGGGCCACATCGGTGCGCCGAAGACGACCTTGGTGCTGCCCGGCTTCGGACGCTTCATGCCCTTGCCGAAGATCGAACCGGTGCCATCGATGAACACAGGAACCACCGGTGCACCGGTCTTTGATGACAGGTAGGCAGCGCCGCCCTTAAAGTCTTGGCCCCAGCCATCGGGGGAGCGCCCGCCCTCCGGATAGATGATCAGGCTGCTGCCCTTTTCCACGAGTCCTACAAGCAGGTCGCTCGATTTGCGGCCTGTGGCCTCACGATCGATCGGTACAGCATTGAGCGCGAGGGCCGAGATAACGGCCTTCCACTTCTTGTTGAAGAAGTAGTCGGCAGCGGCAGCAACCACGAGGTCACGTCGCCACGCGAGCGGAATCGACCGGATCATCAACCCGGTGTCCAAGTGGCTGTGGTGCGTCGGAGCGAAGATCACAGGAGGCGGATTTTTGAGCCTCTGGAGCGATGCAAGCCGGTCGACGCCGGTGACCTCAGGGTTGGTGAGGAGGCGCGCCGCGAGGCGCATCGGCCCCTCGATGATCACGCCACGAATGCTGGAGGCGAGTGGACGACGGGCCCAGTCGGTGTCGTAGTGCGCACCCAGGCCGGACGCCTCGGGGGGCACTTCTACCCCGCGCGGCACCGTGGGTGCTCGGAACGGGAACCCGAAGTTCCGCAGCGGCGTTGTCGCTTGGCGTACGGCGCCTTCGGCCTTGCCGGCGAGCTTCTGCGCTCGCTTCATGTAGGGATTCGCCATGTCGAAGACCGTCGCGCCTTACTTGACGTCGGCGACGAGGACAGACGGAACGTGGAGGTGGGTCACCGTAGGGGCACGGCCAACGACGTCGCTGGCGATCTCGAAGGCGTCGTTCATTGTCGATGCGGGCGTGAAGCCGAGACGACGAACCGTTGGGGCGTCACCGCCGACGATGATGACCTTGCCAGCGTGCTGCTGGCCATGTGCACCCCAGTACCAGGCGTAGAACGGGTGGACGCCGTGGTAGGCGTTGCCGGTGCGGTACAGATGGCGATACCACTCGTCTTCGGCGTACTTCTTTTCCCACTTTTCGCTCATCACTGCCGGGTCGGTCGTGTCGGTGAGCACTTCTTCGAAGAAGTCGATGTAGCTCGGGTGATGGACGGGGTTGAAGTCGCGGTACGTCGGGTGCGTCATGATGATGACGCCGCCCTCACGTACGAGTGGCTTGCCTCGGTACATGTTGAACAGGTAGCCGAGGCCCATGCACATCACGAGGATCGGGTTCATGACGCCCTCGGGGTTGTACGGGCAGATGTACGGGATGCCCATGGTCAAGATGTCGGTCTGACCCTCGACTTCGACGAGATGCTGGGCGTAGACGTGCTGCAAGGTTTCTTCGTGTACGGTCGGTGTGAAACCAGCCTGTACCGAGGTCATCTCGTATGGCGACTCAATCGAGTGCATGATTTTGCGGCGCGCCTTCAGCGGCATCGCACTCAACGACTTCTGCGTGGCGAGGTAGGTGGCGCGGTCCTTGGCGTTCCACTCCCACTCGCGTTTGGCGAGGAAGTCGAACGGCTTCGGGAACGTGTTGGTGTTGAGCGTGGTCTCGACGGTAAAGATCTGCGGACCGCTTTCGCGCAGGACTTCACCCATCCGCCACAGGCTCTGGTGCAGGGCGCTGTGGTGGCGGTCCATCAGGCTGCGGGTGTTCTGCAGCGTCTTCGGGTTGTGGTGGAAGCTGAGGCAGCGGTACGAGGCGACGCCGGTGGTGATCGACTTCCAACCGCCGTCCATGGCGACCTGGTTGACGTTGGCGTAGACAACGAGGTCCGACTCGGCGACGCGCTTGTTGATCTCGAGGACTTCGCCTTCTTCGGTCTCACCAATCACGGTGAGGTTGTCGTAGTCCTCAGCGTCGTGCTGGTAGAGCGTGCCACGCGGGTGGAAGGCATCGAAGATGCGATCGCCGAGCACGTGCTTGAGTTCGTAGTCGTGCATCCGACGGTGCAGGCCGAGTGCCGCGATCAGGTGGACGTCGTCGACGCCGGCCTCGGCGGCCATTTCGAGCACGGCCTCGATGATCCGCTGGCGGGTGTCAGGTCGGCGCATCTTCGGGAGCGACAGCGAGGCGTCGTCGAAGCAGATGGTGAGCTTCATGCCGGGCTTGAGCAGCGTCGGCAACGGGTCGGAGTCCATCGGGTTGAGGAGCGCGTTGCGGATAGCGCCTTCAGGATCTTCGATGCCCGGGAGTGGCTCGGGCGGATAGATCACTCGGCTGCGATCAGCGGGCAGGCGTTCGAGGCTGAAGTTCTCGCCGCGCCAAAAGAGCATGGGTGGTGTCGAGCGATCGACGTCAAGAACAAATCCGGGGCGTGGCATCAGATGACCCTTTCAAAAGGTGTCGCAGCAGAGTGGGTGGCCGGCGAGGGAACGAACCTGGCAGGCCGAGGAGCCGAAGCGGAGCGGCGGTGATCCGGTGTGGGGGAGAGGACCATCAGCTCTCTCCAGTGCGCAAATCAAATGCGATTTTCACGGCGCCGCGTCGGCCGGCGGTCGCCGCGTGGGCGATGGCGTCGACGTGATCGGCGAGCCGGTAGGTGGCCGAGAGTAAGCGCTCGGCCTCGAAGTGGTTGGCGGTGTCGACGGCGAGGTCAAAGGTCTTCGCGGTGCTGCCGTCGGCGAGGGTCTCGGTGCCGTAGGTGTAGGCACCCTTCAACTCGGTCTCGCGGTGCCAGAGCCCGGTGAGGTCGAGCGTGACATCGGCCGGCATGCCAAGCAGTACAACTCGACCACGGGGCTTGGTCATTGCGAGTGCATCGACCACCGAAGAGTTCGACCCGACGGCGTCAATGGTGACGTGCGCACCAGAAGTGAGTTGCCCGCCAACGACCATGCCGCCAACTTGGCGACGGACGGCGCTCTGCAGCTGGCTGTCGGGAACGACAACGTCGGCTCCGAGCGCCTTGGCGAAGGCCTGCTGGTGCGGGTAGCGAGCCCCGACGACGATCCTGGCCTCGGGGACGTAGCGCTTGAGGCCTGCAATCGCGGCTAGGCCCATGGTGCCAGCGCCGAGGACAGCGACGACGGGATGCTCAATGCCAGCCAGGCTCGCACGGCTGAGGAGGGCCGCGTGGATACCTCCAGCGAGCGGTTCGACAAGGACAGCCCGTTCGTCAGGCATCGAGCTGTCGATGTGATGGAGCTGCGACTCGTGCGCCCAGAACCAAGGGGCCCAGCCGCCGCCGGTCGAGCAGCAGAAGCCGGTTTGGATACCCGCTTCGAGTGCTCCACCGTTGGAATCCATTGCGAGGTGGGCGTAGTCGTCGCCGTCTGCTGGCGAGGCACCCTCGAAGGGGAGTGGCAGCCCGCGGGCTGCATGGCCAAGGACCGGTTCGAGAATCACGCGTTGGCCAGACTCGAGTTCACCGACCACTTCGTGGCCGGGGACGAACGGGAAGCTGACCCAATCTTCGAAGTAGGTCGATGCGTGCCCCTCGACGAGCGAGATGTCGGAGCCGCAGATGCCCGCAAGGCGGGTTTTCACTTGATGCCAGCCCGTGGCGTTTGCGCCGCCAGGGCACGATGGATCATCGATCGTGCGAAAGTCAAGCGGGCCCATTTTGGCCGCCATCGTGGGTGACACGGCTGACGCAATCCGGGCGATGCCGAGCTTGGCGACGTTGCGGCGGACCTGCAGTGCCCTCATGAAACGAATGCCTTTCGTTCGCGCTCGCTCATCAACTTGCCAATCGGCAAGATCGACTGCGATGAGCCCGATGCCTTGCTCCAGTTTTCGACGAGCCAGCCGCGCTTGCGAGCAATCGTGGCAAGCCGAGTTTCCGGGTTGACTGCAACGGGGAAGCCGACTGCTTCGAACAGTGGAAGATCGGATGAAGAGTCGGCGTAGGCCACGCACTCTTTGATGTCGAGGCCTTCGCGGTCGCAGTAATCGGTGAGCAGCTGTGCTCGGGCCTCGCCAGTCGGCGGCACGACGGGCATTTCGCCGGTGTAGGTGCCGTTGGGCTTGACGGTCATTTCAGCAGCGAAGATCTCGTCGAACAGTGGGCGTAGGCCCTCGACGTTAAAGCTCAGTGCACCGGTGATCAGGATCGTTCGATGGCCCGCAGCTCGATGCTCGCGTACCCGGCGGAGGCCGTCGGGAAAGCTCTTGGCCATGATGAGCTGCGTCATCATTTCGCGGGCGTCGGCTTCGACCTGGGCGACCGGTGCGTTCTCGTAGCGACGGTAGAAGTGGCGCAGGAAATCGGTGCGGTCTTGGCGATCGATCTTGAGGAGGCCCGGGGCCTGGAGCAGCGTGCGGAACACGTAGCGGAGGCGCTCGGGCGTGTCGAGGCGGCGTGTGGCCAGCCACGAGTAGCTCTCGACGACGTTCGATGCAATCAGTGTGTTCTCGAGGTCGAAGGCAGCGACATGGCGCTTCGGGTCGAGGACCTGCTTGCGCATCCGGCCCATGCGGTCGGTCGCCTTTGACTTGCCCGGGGTGGACTTGACGCGGGCGTGGTGGACGATCGACGGCAAGTGAATGTTGTTGACGTAGTGATCCCAATCGACGACCCGCGGGTCGAAGTTGAAGTCGCGCTGGTCGTCAGCATCGAGTGTGTCCCACAGTCCGAGCAGGTTGTCGATCTGGTAGATCGCTTCGCACTCGGTGTAGAGGCCGTATAACTCGACGTATTCGAGCGCCCGCTCGATGTCTTGCCGCTTTGATTCGAGTTCGGCGGCGAAGTCGGCTTGCTTGCCACGGAGGGGAAGTGTCTGCAAGGCTTTTTCGGCGGTGGTCAGCACCTTCTGGGCTCGCGTCAGTTGCTTCTGGACCCGTCCGCGACCAGGGAACTTCCACTCGGGGACGATGATCGGCTGGCCGTCTTTGTCGTACAGCGGATTGTCGGTAAAGAACTTGGTGGTCCAGTCGACCATGGCGCGGTATCGCAGCGGGTTGACCCCACCTGATGCGACCTGACTGATTCGGGGGGCCTTGTCGGGCCCGGCACCAGCGACGCCGATGATCGCGGCAACCACGATGTCGACGGGGATGACGTCGACCGTGCCCTCGGGGACGCCGGGAAACTCTTTGAGGAGGCCACCAGCGAAGGAGATGATGACTGGCTCGGCCATGCGGAAGCCGCGGATCCATCCGGGATTCGGTTCGGCCCATGCGGACTCGATGATCGACGGTCGGACGATCGAGACGGGCACATTGCCCTTCACTTCGGTGAGCGCCTGCTCGCCGAGCGCTTTTGTATAGGCATACGCATCGGGCCAGCCGAGGCTCGAAGCACGCGATCGGCCGGCGTCGACGAGTTCGGCACGGACCCAGCGCTCACGGAGCTGCTCGGTTTTTGCGGCGAGTGCTGGTGCGCCGGCTGCGCCGAGTTCGGTGCGTGCGTCCTTGCGGAACCGTTCGAGGTTCGCACGTGTCCGGCTGATTGCTTCGGTGTCGCCCTTCAAACGGCGGGCCGATGCGACTTCGCTGCGCCAGTCGAGGCCGATGTCCCATGGGCCTTCGCTGACGAGTTCTTCCGGTGCGCGTCCGCGGCGGTTGCCGGCGACGTAGCAGGTGGAGACCGCAACGATGTGTGGGGTGATGCCGATCTCGTTGCAGAGTTCGGCGATGCGTACAGGGCCGAGCAGGTTGATCTCGACGGCCGAGTTGAGTGGCGAATCGAACGAGACCGCGGCGGCCGAGTGAATGATGGTGTCGCAACTGGCGAACGTCGCTCGATCGGCATCGTTCAGGTCGAGGCCGTCACGGCTGACGTCACCGGCGATCGTGGTGATGCGACGGTCGGTCATCTCGGCGAAGGTCTCGTTCGACTCAGGCGCACCGAACTTCTCGCGGAGCCGGTCGAACGCGTTGTTCTTCAGGATCTCCTTTTGAGTTCGCTTGGCGGCGGGAGTGCGTTTGCCGTCGCGGACGAGCAGGACAAGTTCGCAGTCGGGGACGGAGCGCAGCATGCGCTCAACGAGTGCCGTGCCAACAAAACCGGTCGAGCCGGTGATGGCAATACGTTTGCCCGCAAGGGATTCGGCGATCACGCCTGACGTTCTATCACGAATCGTCTACCAATTGGTAGAGAGAGATGTCATGATGATCACGTGATAGATCGAACGACGCGTGAGCGAATCCTCGATGCGGCGCTTGATCTGTTCGGCGTACGTGGTGTTGTTGCCGTGTCGCTCGACGAGATAGCGCGTGTCGTCGGGGTGCGTAAACAGACGGTGCTGTACTGGTTCGATTCGAAGGAAGCCCTGGTTGACGGGGTCCTCGACAAGGTCGCAGCCGAGTTGGTCATCGTGATCGATGCCGCAGTCAGGGCGGCGCCCGACGATCCGCTGGACCGGATCGACGCCGTTGTTCGAGCGGTGTTCCG
>CAWUXP010000002.1:0-8951 GCA_963926495.1 Candidatus Ilumatobacter herschelensis | reverse complement strand
GCTCCGCGTCGCCTCGATTCTCGGCGTGTTCACTGGTGCAACGGCGATTGCTGCCCGCATCGACGCCCCGACGCTGGCTGCCCACCAGATTGTCGTCACCATGTTCCTCTTCCTCGCCCTCGTGCTCGATGGCCTCGCTGTGCCGGCGCAGACACTCATTGCCGAAGAGCTGGGCCGGGACACCGGTCCCGCTGGAACCACCGCTGCACTCGACTTAGCCAGGCGGGTCATTCGCTTGTCGCTGTTCGTCGCAGTTGGGCTCACCGTGCTGGTCGCTGCCTCCGCACCGCTGATCGCGCGCGCTTTCAGTAACGACGATGCGGTCATCGGCCGAGCGACGAGCGGCCTGTTCCTGCTCGCCGCGCTTTTGCTCCCAGCGGCAGTGGCATTCGCATGCGACGGAATCCTGATCGGCGCTGGCGACTATCGCTTCATTGGCCGTGCAGCCTTCGCGTTCCTGCTCGCCGTGCTGCCGATTGCCGTCCTCGTCCTTGCAACAAGGTCGCTCGGCATCGTCGGCATCTGGCTCGGCCTGTTCGCCTGGGTATGCCTCCGAGCCGCCGTAAACCGCCAGCGGGTAGAACGACTTTTGCAACCGGCTGCCGCATAGCGTTCAGGCGTGGTCGGAGCGGTGCAGGCTCTCGATCGCCGGTCCGTAACCAGCAATCAGTTCGACCGTTGCGATCTCTGAGCCGATGTTCGCCACCATCTCGGCGCCGATTGCCTCATGGTCGTGGTAGGCGGTAAACCGTTTACCACGTGGGCCAATGAGCGTGCCCGCGACTCGACCAAACGTACTCAGGCCGCACTCAATCTTGCCGACGTCGTGCAGTAACGCACCTGCGATCTCCGGCACGGTTGCGCCGGGCCGATCCTCGACGAAGCGTTGAGCGACGGCAATGCTGTGGCGGCGATCTTGATTGCTGAGCTGCACCCACAGTGATCGCTCCCCCTCAGTCAGGTGATCATCCGCCCAGATCTCGTTGTCGACCGATGGTGGGGTTCCGGGCAACGACGTGACGAAGCGAGCGACCAGGTGCCACCACTCGACCGGGTTCAGCAACATCGACGCCATCAGTGCAGTGTGGCCCGAGGATGGCTCGACCGGTACACATCCCACAGACGTTCTTGGCTGACCCGCGTGTATACCTGCGTGGTCGAGATTGATGCATGACCGAGCATCTCTTGAACCACGCGCAGGTCCGCTCCGTGATCGAGCAGGTGGGTCGCACACGAGTGACGCAAGACATGTGGCGAGAGCTGGTCGGTGATCCCGGCCCGTTCGCCGTACTTCTTCACGATCAACCAGGCAGCTTGTCGAGTCAGTCGGCCACCGCGCGTGTTGAGGAAGACCGCCTCGGCGTCACCCCGACGTTTCCATTGCTCAGGGATGAGACGGGCTCGACCTAACGTTGAAAACCAATCGTCGAATGCCAGGGCTGCGCTCCCGCCGAACGGCACGATCCGTTCCTTGGAGCCCTTGCCGTAGAGCCGGACCAATCGATCGTCGAGGTTGATGTCACCAATCGACAGCCCGACCGCCTCGGAGATCCGGGCACCAGTGGCGTAGAGCAATTCGAGAAGCGCTCGGTCGCGATGGTCGGCCGGGTCGGTGCCGATCACTGCGTCGAGCAGGCTGTTGACTTGCGCTTCGTCCAGAGGTTTCGGGATGCCGGACGGGACGCGTACCCCTTCGAGATCTGCAGCCGGATCGTCTGGGCGCTCCCCCTCGATCGCCAAATACCGGTGCAACATGCGGATCGCTGCAAGCTGACGTGCAATCGAGGACGTCGCTGCTTCAGACGCGCGACGTCCGGCGACGAACTCGACGAGTTCGCCGTGTTCCACATCGAACACGGTTCGTTCACGGCTGCGCAACCACGTCCAATACGCGGTGAGGTCGCGCCGATACGCAGCCAGTGTGTTCGGTGAGCGGCCCTTCTCGGCAACCATCCACGACAGGAACTCCTCTACCACGAGCGGGAGTTCGACACGCGCCATGGCGGCTCAGGAAGCGTCGGCGGAACGGAGCCGTCGGTCGACGAGCAGCAGACCCATGACGGTTTTGGCGTCACGGATCTCACCGGAGTCGATCATGGCGATTGCGTCGACGAGTGGCACATGGAGGATTTCCATATGCTCCTCTTCGGGGCCCTGACGATTGGTCGCCGTGGGGGTGCACTCCGTGGCGAGATAGATGGTCATGACCGAGTCGGTCATGCCCGGCGACGGATACGTCTCGGCGAGCAGTTCAAGATTGCCGGCGATCAGGCCAGCCTCCTCGATGAGTTCTCGACGGGCGACGTCGGCAGTGTCTTCGCCAACGATGTCGCGCATCCCGGCCGGGATCTCAATGACCACGGCGTCGTGGGCCGGGCGGTACTGCTTGACGAGCACAGTGGATGCATTGCCCTCGGCATCGAACACCAGCGGAACGACGCCAACAGCACCCGGCGAACGCACGATGTCACGACTGAACGTTGTGCCATCTGGTGCAACGAACTCGGCGACAGCGACGTGCCAGACGTAGCCCTGGTGGACCAAAGACTCGCCGACTCGTTTAAATTCAGACATTGCTCAGGTTAACGATGGTTCGGGCAAAGCTGGGACGACCGGTGCCTCATCGGACGACGTGGCAGCGCGGCGCTCAAGCGCCGCAGCAATCAGTTCGCGGAACAGCGGATGCGGCCGGTCGGGACGGCTCTTGAACTCGGGATGCGCCTGCGTGGCAACCCAGAATGGATGGCCTGGTAGCTCGATGAACTCGACCAGGCGACTGTCTGGCGAGGTTCCGGAACACCAGAGACCGTGCTCTTCAAGCTGGCTGCGGTACTGCTCGTTGAACTCGTAACGGTGACGGTGGCGCTCGGAGACGACCGACTCGCCGTATGCCGCGGCCACCTGGGAACCGGCAGCAAGGACCGCGTAGTAGGCGCCGAGACGCATTGTGCCGCCCTTGTCTTCGATGCCACGTTGGTCGAGCATCAGATCAATGACGGGGTATTTGGTGGTCGGATCAAACTCGGTCGAGTTGGCATCGACCAGCCCCACAACGTTGCGGGCGTAGTCGATGGTCATTGCCTGAAGGCCGAGACAGATGCCAAGGCACGGCACGCGCTCTTCACGTGCGTATTGGGCAGCGGCGATCTTGCCTTCCACACCGCGATGGCCGAACCCGCCGGGAATGACAATGCCATCAAGATGGCTCAGTTGGCCAGCAGCGAGAAGGCCTTCAATATTTTCGGACTGAATCCATTCGATCTCGACGTCAGCACCGTGGTGGAAGCCAGCGTGCTTCAGGCTTTCGACGACCGACAGGTAGGCGTCGGGAAGCTGGATGTACTTGCCAATCAAACCAATCCGGACCGGCTTCACGGCGGCTTCGACCTTCTTCACGAACTGCTGCCAGTAGGTGAGGTCGACTTCGCCTTCGATTCGCAGCACATCACACACGAAGTCGTCGAGGCCCTCGTCGTGAAGGATGAGCGGAAGCTCGTAGATGTTGTTGGCGTCAGCAGCATTCACGACGGCGCGCAGTTCGACGTCGCACATGGCCGAAACCTTGCGCTTCAGGTCGTCGCTCAACGGCTCCTCGCTGCGGCACACGATGACATCTGGCTGGATACCGCGGCTGCGCAGCTCAGTGACCGAGTGCTGCGTCGGCTTGGTCTTCTGCTCGCCAGCAGGGCCGATGAACGGCACCAATGTCACATGGATGTAGCAAACGTTGTCGCGACCGACCATATTGCGGAACTGTCGGATTGCTTCTAGGAACGGAAGGATCTCGATGTCACCGACGGTGCCGCCGACCTCGGTGATGACAACGTCGACATCGTTGCGCGCGACACGCTCCACGCGCCGTTTGATTTCGTCAGTGATGTGCGGAATGACCTGAACGGTCTTGCCGAGGTAGTCGCCGCGTCGTTCAGCAGCGAGCACTGACTGGTAGATGGAGCCAGTGGTGGCATTCGAGTTACGCGACAGGTTCTCGTCGATGAAGCGTTCGTAGTGACCGAGGTCGAGGTCGGTCTCGCCGCCGTCATCGGTAACAAAGACCTCACCATGCTCAAACGGGTTCATCGTGCCCGGGTCAATATTGATGTACGGGTCGAGCTTCTGGAGCGTGACTCGCAGCCCTCGGAGTTTCAGCAGCCGACCGAGTGACGATGCAGTCAAGCCCTTGCCAAGGGAGCTGGCAACGCCTCCTGTCACGAAAATGTGTTTGGGCATTTCAGACCTCCGTCAGAGAACAACACGACGGGAAATCACCATACCGCGCTTCGCGCCACCTCGGGGCTCTCACGCGTCGAAATTTCATGTCAGTAGTTCTCGAGCGTGCTCAAGGGCGGAATCAGTCGACGTGCCAGACAGCATCCGAGCGATCTCGTCGACACGTTCATTGCCTACAAGGCGCTTGGCCGAAGCAAAGGTCGTGCCCTTCCTCACCTTCTTCGACACTGAAATCTGTGACTCCGCCGCAGCGGCAACCTGAGCGAGGTGGGTGACCACGAGGACCTGATGGTGCCGACCGAGCCGGGCAAGTGCGTCCCCGACCGCTTGTGCAGCTTCTCCCCCAATACCAGCGTCGACCTCGTCGAATACCAACGTGTCGTGGCCCGCGGTGCCTGACGAAGCTGCAGAAGCTTCAGACAGCACCAGCCGGAGCGCCAACATCGCCCGTGCGAGCTCGCCGCCTGATGCCACGCGGTTGAGCGGGAGCAACGGCGACCCTGGGTTGGCGGCGAGCAGGAACTGGACCCGATCTCCCGGATCGTCATCTGCGTGCTCACCGACTTCAACGGCGATCGCGGCATTCGGCATCGCCAGTGTCCGTAAGCGCTTCTGCACAGCAGCGGCCAGTTTTGGCGCCGCCGCTCGGCGGGCACTGCCGACAGCCTTGGCTGCGGTGCGTTCCTCGACGAGTGCCGACTGTCGTTCGACGTCGAGCGCCGCAGCGCGTTCGTCGAATCGTTCCAATTCACGGAGACGGTCTTCCGACTCGGCATGAAAGACCATGACGGCGCTGAGACCGTCGCCGTACTTCCGTTGCAGATCTTTCAGCATTTGCCGCCGCTCGCGAAGTTCGGTGAGGCGTTCCGGCGACTCCTCGATCGCGTCGGCGACATCACGCAGTTCGGCGATCAGGTCGTCGACGTCTGCAAGTACATCGCGGAGCCGAGCGGCATGGCCGAGGTATGGCTGACGCCCGTCGATCGCCGCCAGTGCATTGCCAAGCGAATCGCGAACACCATCGTCGTCAGCCAGCAATCCGTACGCCGTCGTTCCGCCTGCGCGATGTGCGGACGCGTCGGCGAGCACGGATTCCTCCGCGTCGAGCACCGTGTCTTCGCCCGCTTCGACAATGTTTGCCGCGTCGAGTTCGGCGACCTGGTAACGCAGGAGGTCAATTTCGCGAGCACGGGCGCGTTCGTCGCCACCCAATGCAGCGAGGCCCGCGTCGATCTCGGTGAGGCGTGCCCTGGCCTCGCGCAGCGGTGCGAGATCGACATTTCCGAAGGTGTCGAGCGCGGCGCGTTGCGTGGCAGTCGACAGGAGGTGCTGGTGGGCGTGCTGCCCGTGGAGATCAACGGCATCGGCAGCAGCGTCGGCAAGCAGCGTCACGGTGGCAAGTCGGCCGTTAACATATGCACGCGACCGCCCAACTGCCGGGACGACGCGACTCAAGATCGTTTCGGTGCCATCGGCAGCCACGAAGCGCCCGTCGACGCGTGCTTCCTCAGCGCCGTGGCGCACGATCGACGTGTCGGCTCGACCACCAACGAGAAGTTCGATTGCATCAACCAGCATGGTCTTGCCGGCACCAGTTTCGCCCGTGAGCGCGGTCAGACCGGCACCAAGCATCAGTTCGAGGCGTTCGATGACGCCGAGGTTCTCGATGTGGAGTTCCGTCAACACAAAGCCCAGTATCGCAAGCGGGTGTCACAGAGTTGCGGATCCAATCGAACTTTTGTTCGATCAGTCCAATAACACCTGCTAGCGGTCAGCGAGCCCGAACTTCGCTTTCAGGATCTGGTGGTAGCGATACGCACCAAACCGGACGAAGTTCGCAGTGACGTCCGACGGAATGCAGGTGACAATGTCGCCTTCGTCGAGGCGCGCCGTCGGCTCGCCATCGATGGCCAGTTCGGCACGTCGGTGGCCTGATACCTCGATCTCGACGATCTCAGACGGGTCCAGCACCAGTGACCGATCGAACAGCATGTGCGGCGACACGGGCGTCAGCAAGATTGCGCGGTGACGGGGTGACACGATTGGTCCGCGCGCGGAGAGCGAGTACGCCGTCGAACCGGTTGGGGTAGCAACGATCAGGCCGTCGGCTGCGTAGTGCGTGAACGGCTCGCCATCGATGCGTGCGAGCAGCCGCACGGTATGGCCTGGCTCACTTTTTTCGACAACCGCCTCATTGAGCGCACGCCCCGCACGCACCCCATTGACCGAGACATCGAGCATCATCCGATCGTCGATACTCCACTCCCCCGTTTGCGGACCCGCAAAGAACTTGGCGAGCGCATCGGCGAGGTTGTCTGGCTCAACTTCGGTCAGATAGCCGAGCGAACCCAGGTTTGCACCGAGTAGCGGAGTCGCTGCCCCATCGAGCAAGCCGACACTGCGCAACATCGTGCCATCGCCGCCGAGGCTCAGCACAAGATCGGCCTCGGCAATGGGCTGATCACTCCGGTGCTCAGGGAGGCCGAGTGCAACGGCGTCCTGGACTGGCATCCAAAAGTCGTGGCCCTGCTCTGCACACCACGCTGCTGCAATCTCGGCATGTGATCGCGCCGTGCCACGTTCGTGGTGAGCGACCAGCGCAACGCCACTCATTGCGTGCTCCCGCGAACATCCGCAGAGGGGGCAGTGACCCACACCAGGAACTCCACGTTGCCATCAGCGCCGGTGATTGGCGAAACGGCCCAGTCGATGATCGAGCAGCCCGACGCCAAGAAGGCGTCAGCGACCTCACCTTTCACTCGTTCGTGAATCACCGGATCGGTGATGATGCCGCGACCTTTTCCGACCTCGGAACGGCCAGCTTCGAACTGCGGTTTGACGAGCATCACCATGGGGGCATCAGGTTGACACACGGACACCAGCGCGGGAATCACCAGCGTCAGTGAAATGAACGACAGGTCGCCAACGACGATGTCGACGCGGCCACCAATGTGGTCGGCGGTGATGTGGCGAACATTGGTCCGCTCCATGTTGACGACGCGGCAATCGGCCCGAAGCCGTTCATGGAGTTGGCCATGCCCGACGTCGAGTGCAACGACCTCACGCGCTCCCCGCTGCAGCAGACAATCGGTAAAGCCGCCAGTCGACGCTCCGGCATCGAGTGCACGCAGGCCTGAAACATCAAGCTGAAAGTATTCGAGCGCGCCTTCGAGCTTCTCTGCGCCTCGGCCGACAAACCGTGCGGGTGGCCCTTCGATGATGACGGCGTCACCTGGTGCGACCTGACGAGAACCCTTGTCTGCAATCGAGCCGTTCACCAAAACGCGATTGGCCGCGATCATGTTTTGCGCTTCGGTTCGACTGGCCGTGAGTTCACGACGGACCAGTTCGGCATCCAACCGACGACGGGGCGCCATGAGATCAAGTCAGTCCGAGCGGGCGGAGCGCTTCGTGGCGACCTTGCGGACCCCCGAAGATCCGACCGCTGCAGCATTCTTGGCTGGGGCCTTCTTGCCTGCCGACTTCTTGGCTGGGGCCTTCTTGGCTGGGGCCTTCTTGGCTGCCGACTTCTTGGCTGGGGCTTTCTTTGCTGCAGCGTTCTTCTTGTCGTTGGCCCCGACGCGGTCAGCAAGCTGCTCGGCGAGCTCTTCGAAACGATCTTCCAACTCGTCGAAACGTTCCGACATCCAGCCGACCTGCTTGGCGACTTCGCGCTGGACTGTCTCGGTGACCCGTTGCGTCGTCTCCTTGCCGCGCTCGACGAGTTGCGTGATGACCTTCTCGGCCTCACTCTTCTGCACATCGCCCGCCTTAACGAGCTTCTGAACGATTTTTTCGGCTTGCTTCCGTGAGGGCTCGGCGAATTGCATGCCGGCGTCGATCAGCTTCTGAATCGGTGAAATAGCCATACACCCAGCGTACCTGCCAGGTGCTTCTCGTTGCC
Organism: Candidatus Ilumatobacter herschelensis; assembly: GCA_963926495.1. Taxonomy (GTDB): domain Bacteria; phylum Actinomycetota; class Acidimicrobiia; order Acidimicrobiales; family Ilumatobacteraceae; genus Ilumatobacter_A; species Ilumatobacter_A herschelensis. The sequence goes on along the minus strand of CAWUXP010000002.1, from coordinate 817 downwards.
AGGCGTTCCCAATCGGCTCTGCGTGGCGCCTGGCTCGGCGTGACACTCAGGCGACGATGAGCGCCGCCAGTGCAGCGAGGTCTGGAAGGTCGAAGTCGATGACAAGATCGTCGAGAACCACCAGGTCGTCATCCGGGCCGTTCACCCCAGACCGAACCAGCGCGAATTGACAACCGATTCGCGCAGCCATCAGGCCGTCGGTCTCCGGTCGGTCCCCGACCATCACCGCTGTCACTGGGTCGAATGGCGCGTCACCAGTCGATAGATGTTGGGCGATTGCTTGCGCCATCGGAGCGTGGGGCTTGCCCGCGATTGTAGGTATCGCGTCGCCCGCCGTGGCAACCGCCGCCAGAATCGAACCGCCACCAGGTTCGAGGCCGCGCGGTGTGGGGTAGGTGCTGTCCGAGTTGGTACCAATGAGCCGGGCGCCGGAGTGGATCGCAGCCGCGGCGGCCGAAAGCCGTTGATAGTCGAAATCGCGATGCAGCCCGACCAGCACAGCATCGAAACCGCCGTTACGTCCATCAACGGTGCCGTCGTTCACGACAGCAATTGCTCCGCTTGCTACAACCGCCTCGACGATCCCAGGCCCACCTGCGACCAGAACACGCTCGCCCGGCTCAACGAGGAGCGCTGCTGCAACCGACGAACTGATCACGTCACCGACAGCCGGAATGCCAATGGCTTGCAGGACGGCCACGTGCTCGGCAATCACCGCCGCGGAGTTGTTCGTCACGAAGACGACGCGGCGGCCAGCAGCGCGGAGGGCAGCGATGGCTTCGACGGAGCCAGCAATTGGTTCGTGGGCCAACCAGAC
>CAWUXP010000001.1:0-15153 GCA_963926495.1 Candidatus Ilumatobacter herschelensis | reverse complement strand
TGCAAAACCATCTGCTTCGACGATTGGCACACCAAGCGACTCGGCTTTCGTCAGTTTGCTGGCTCCCGGGCTTTCGCCAATGACAAGCGCCAACGTCTTCTTACTCACGCTGCCCGGGCTCTTGCCGCCACGTGACGTAATCGCCAACGCTGCTTCCTCACGGTTGTAACCGGGAAGCGTTCCGGTGACCACGACGGCCTTGCCTTCCAGGGTCTGCGGAATCGCAGCCTTCGCTTCCGCAGCGCGTTCGGCCGCATCGGGATCACCGAAGTTCACTCCGGCGGCTTCGAAGCGGTCGATCAGTTCTCGATTGGTCGCTTCGGCCAGCCATTCACTGAACGTCGTAGCAATGACCTCGCCCACACCGTCAACAGCGGCCATCTCCTCGATCGAACGGCTCATAATGTCGCGCAGCGTAAAGAATGTGTCGGCGAGCGACTGTGACGCCGACGGCCCGACATGGCGTACGCCCAACGACCGAATGAACTTGTGGAGCGGACGGTCTTTCGACCGCTGAATCGAGTCGACCAGGTTCGTGGCGCTCGTCTCGCCGATCCGATCGAGAGCAACCAACTGCTCAACCGTGAGCGAATACAGGTCAGCAGCATCGTTGACCAGGCCAGCATCGACCAGCTTCTCGATCATCTGCTCACCGAGGCCTTCGATGTCCATCCCGACACGTGCCGCGAAATAGGCAATCTTCTGGATCCGTTTCGCCGGACACTCTGGGTTGAAGCAGCGGGTGTCAGCCTCGCCCTCGGGAAGGATTAGCGGAACGCCGCAGCCCGGGCAGTCAACGGGGAACTCCCACGCCACACTCCCCTGCGGGCGCACATTCTGCACGGCGGGCCCGACCACCTCGGGGATGACGTCGCCAGCTTTGCGGACGATCACTAGGTCACCTGGTCGCACGTCTTTGACCGCAACCTGCTCACGATTGTGCAGCGTTGCCATTCCGACCGTTGAGCCACCCACGAACACCGGGTCAAGGACCGCAAACGGAGTGGCGCGCCCTGTTCGTCCGACGGACACCTGAATATCGAGCAACCTGGTGGTGCGTTCCTCTGGCGGGAACTTATAGGCAATTGCCCAGCGAGGGGCCCTCGACGTGAACCCGAGAATGTCGCGCTGCTTCGGGTCATCAACCTTGATCACGACGCCGTCGATCTCGTAGTCAAGCGCATGTCGTTCGTCTTGCCATCGCTTGCAGTGCGTCGCGACTTCGTCGATGGTGTCGAATCGTTTGACGTGCTCGTTGATCGGGAAGCCAAGTTCGCCGACCCAGTTGAGCGTGTCGACATGGCTGGTGAACTCGGGGCCATCGACGACTTCGCCAAGCTGGTACGCCCAGAACGACAGCTCGCGTTCGGCGGTCTTAGTTGCATCCTTTTGGCGCAGGCTGCCAGCAGCTGAGTTCCGAGGGTTGACGAACGGCTTCTCTCCTGCCTCGACCGCGCGGGCGTTCAAACGATCGAAAGCAGAAGTTCGCATGTAGACCTCGCCGCGCACCTCGACCACCGGCGGGACAGTCGCAGGTAATGTGCCGTTATCCGGCGCTGTCAGCTCGTGCGGTACATCGGCAATCGTCTTGACGTTGTTGGTGACATCCTCACCGACACGGCCATCGCCGCGCGTGGCAGCCTGAACGAACCGGCCGTTCTCGTAGCGAATACTCATCGCCAGTCCATCGAACTTCAACTCGCAGACAAAGGTCGGGACCTGACCATCGAGACCCTTGACAACACGGTCCGCCCAGGCACGCAATTCGTCGCGGTCCATGGCGTTGTCGAGGCTGGTCATTGGAACCCGATGCTCGACCGGGGAGAAGGCCGTGCTGATCAATCCCCCGACCTGGGCCGACGCCGAGTCTGGAACGATCAGGTCGGGGTGCTCGGCCTCGAGCGCTCGGAGTTCTCGGGCCAGCGCGTCGTACGCAGCGTCGTCGATTTCGGGGTCGTCAAGCGTGTGATAACGATCGTTGTGATGGGCAATCTGTTCGCGCAATTCGTCGACGCGCTGTTGCGGGGAGGTCTCACCGGCACTCATCTGGAAGCAGCGTATTGGAACGCGGTCCGAGCGACTGAACCGGCTCAGGCACCGAGCGCGAAGCGCGTAGCGTTGGCCTGGTCTTTAACTCGCTTGGCGATTTCTGCCGTCATCCGGGCGATCCGACGGGCAACCGAAACGGCGTGGGCGTCAAGACTGCCGCCTGGCGTCACCATGCTCTGGCGGCGCAGCGCCACCGGATCGCACCCGCGAGCCACGAGTTCACACCAAACTTCGCTGAGCTGACGCCAATACCGTTCGGACGTAGATGCGATCGGCCCACCCGTGGGAACAACACCCCAGGCAATGACGCCGCCGTCGTCGAGGAATCGATTGATGTATCCGGCCCAGTCGACAAGTCTTTCGTCAACCGGTACCGAAATGACTCCCGGGCCAGCTGCAAGCATCGTGGCCAGGTCGCAGAGTTCTTCGCAATGGATGCCGACGACCGCTGCCCCAGCAATCGAGGCCATCGCACTGGAGATCACGTCGATTGCGTGATCAGGAGGGATCGGAAAGTCGGGCGACATAAGGTCAGCAAGCGCCGGTTCGTCGAGCATGACGAGTTGCGGCGATGAAGGCAGCGCCTCGGAGATTTCGGCAGCCACGTCGAGCAACTTGCTCCGGACGACATTAACTGCGAGCGTAAACGCCGCTGCCGGCTCGATGCCTGCTTCGCAGAGCGATACGCCGATCGTGAGTGGGCCGGGAAGGTGCCATGTGACCGGTAGACCGTCGAACGACACATTGCGGGCCAGGTTGAGGAAGGCATGCAGGCCAGCGAACGCTGAATCGTCGAGGCGCTCGGTCGCCAGCGCGTCGGCAGTGAAAGCCGCCACCTTGGGCAGCGACGGGACGGCGGCAATCTCAAATTCACCCATCGCAAAGGCCGCGGCAGCTGCCGCGTCACGGTGCGGCAGTGCGCCCACGCTTGTTGCTGCCCCATTGGCAAAACGACTGTCCCTTGCAATCACATGTTCATCGTTTCACGCAGGGGACTCTGTCACCGAATCCGACTGGCTTTCAAAAATGATCCGGCGGTGGCTGTCGCGAGAACCTTTGGTTCCCGGCAACATGTGTGCATGGCTTCAGTGGACATGTCCAAGCTGATCGCGCGCAGCGCAGCATGGGTCGCGCGCGTGGCCTGGATCGTCGTCGCGGTGTTCGGCGGAGTTGCCCTGCAGGGAGCAGTCGACGGTCGCAGTGATGCCATCCGCGGGACTACCGCCGTCGGCGGCTGGGCGCTGTGGGGTGTCGTGATGCTCGCCTTAGCAATCCCCTCGGTGCGTTCGTTGACGATTGCCCGAGTACTCGCTCCCCTGGTCGTTCCCGTCACGATCGGCACGGTCGTCGGCGGCGCTGAGGCAATTGAGGTTGCGGCTCTTGCAATCCCGGCAAGCGTCGCGCTGTTCGCCATTTTCACCGCCGACGTCGGCCGTCAGTTCGTTCAGGCATCGTCATACGGCGACGAAGAACGGCTCCCCTTGCGATTCCCAGTCGCTGCGGGCACTGCGGCCATCGTCACGTGGGCTCTCTGGGCACCAAACATCGTGTTCGGCCCACTCTTACTTGCCGCCAAGTCGTATGTGTTCGGCGGCGTGCTCAGCGCAATCGGTCTAACCGGCTTGGGCCTGCTCCTCCCGCGCTGGCATCGGTTCTCACGGCGCTGGCTCGTCCTCGTTCCCGCAGGGCTGGTGGTCCACGATCCCGTCGTACTCGCCGACACGCTGATGGTCCGCTCCGACCAACTCGGCGGAATGCGTCTCGCCCCTGCCGACACCGAAGCGGCCGACCTCACAGGCCCGGCAAGCGGCTACGTCATCGAAGTGCAGGCGCTCGAAACCGTCACAACGGTCTTCGCATTCACCCCGCAAGATCCCGGTGGTAAAGCCATCCACATGACGGGCTTCCTGATCAGCCCCAGCCGGCCGGGGGAAGCACTGGCGACTGCTGCTGCCCGCGGCATCAAGCTCCTCTAACTCAGTCGGCGATGCCGCCGCCGAGCACACCGGTGTCGGACAGGTCGTAAAACACGACGCTCTGGCCGGGAGCGATCCGGCGCTGCGGCTCGGCCCACACGACGGCGACGTGGTCATCAACGCCGTCGCTGAGCACGGTGATCGTCGCAGCCTGCGGAGTCCCGTGCGCGCTTGCCTGCACCAGCACTGCGCCGGACGTCGGGCCGTCGACCCAAGCCATCCGACGGACGGTGAGGCGGTCGCGCAGCAGGTCGCGGTCAGCGCCGACCGTGACAATCTGTGCCTTGGTGTCGACGTCGACCACATAACGCTTCGGGCCACCTCCGGGGAGGCCGAGACCCTTGCGCTGGCCGATCGTGACCATCTCGACCGACTCGACTTCGCCGATTTTCATGCCAGACGTGTCGACGACGTCGGCACGATTGAACGGAATCCGATCACCGAGGAACGAGGTTCGCCCGCCAGTCGAGGTGATGAAGCAGACGTCCTGACTGTCCGGCTTGTCGGCGGTTCTGAGATCGATTGAGGCCGCAAGCTCGCGAACCTCCGACTTGTGCATGCCCCCGACTGGGAACATGGTGCGTGCTAACTGCTGCTGATCGAGCATGTGCACGACGTAGCTCTGATCTTTGTCGGGATCATCACCGCGCAGCAGCATGTACGCGCCCTTGTCGGTCCGACCAATGTTCGCGTGGTGGCCGGTGGCGACTGCATCGAATCCAAGGAGGTCGGCGCGTTCGGCGAGGCGTGCAAATTTGACAGAACGATTGCATTCGATACAGGGGTTTGGCGTCGTGCCGTTCGCGTGAGCTGCGACGTACGGATCGACGACGTGCTTGTCAAAATCGTCGCCGAAGTTGAACACGAGATGGTCGATGCCGAGTTGCTGCGCAACTCGACGGGCGTCATCAACATCTGAAACGGAACAGCAGCCGGTGTCGCTGTCGCCTCCCCACAACTTCATCGTGACCCCGACCACCTCGTGGCCGGCGTCGCGCAGCAGCAGCGCTGCAACCGACGAATCGACTCCGCCGCTCATCGCGCACATCACCTTCATGCGATACCTCGATCTGTGTGGGAGCGCAGCCGCTCGACTGCCTCGGTGACTACGTGCACGCCGCGGTCGATGTCTGCGTCGGTGGTCGTGTGGCCCAACGTCAATCGAAGTGCCCCGAGTGACCGCTCAGCTGGGACGCCCATGGCGGCGAGTACGTGCGATGGCTCCATGGCCCCGCTGGCGCATGCCGATGCTGCGGAGGCACACACGGCCGCCTCGTCGAGCAGGAAGAGCAATGCTTCACTCTCGATCCCTGCGATACAGACGTGGCCCGAGCCGGCGACCTTCTCGGTGCGATCGAGTGTCTCGGTCACGCCGTCGAGCCGGGCGCACAGTTCGTCTACGAGCCGATCGCGCAGTGCCGCAATGCGCACAACTTCGGTCGCTCGTTCTGCATCGATCAGTTCCAGCGCGACAGATGCGGCCACGATGCCTGCCGTGTTATGGGTGCCACTGCGCCGCTCGCGTTCCTGGCCACCACCGATGATCAAGGGGTTGATCTTCGGGCCGCCATTCTCGACGAGCACACCGACACCCTTCGGGCCGCCGAACTTGTGCGCACTCAACGCGAGCAGGTCGACGTGAGGCGTCACCTGTCGCAAATCGAGCCAGCTCGCTGCTTGCACCGCGTCGGTGTGCAGCAGCGCCCCAGGCGCATGCCGACGGACGACACGGCGCACCGCTTCGAGATCGTTGATCGAACCGACTTCGTTGTTAACGGTCATCACACTGACAATCGCAACCGAACGATCGGCAGCGACGATCTCGTCGAGCGCAGCGCAAAGACGCTCGAGATCGACTCGACCGGCGTGATCGACGCCAACGACAACTCCGCCGTGGTGCTCGACCACTTCAAGGACTGCGTGGTGCTCGGTAGCTGAGCAGACAGCGACGCCGCCTAATCGAGTGACGGCGCCGGTGATTGCCATGTTGTCGCTCTCGGTTCCGCAACCGGTGAACACGACATCATTTGGACGGCAGCCGAGGACAGCTGCGACACGGTCACGTGACTCGTCGACGGCCTGGCGGGCTTGGCGGGCGAAGCGATGGGAGCCTGACGGGTTGGCGTACTGGTCGCGCAGGTACGGCATCATTGCCTCGATCGCCTCAGGCCGCATGGGCGCCGACGCTGCGTGGTCGAGGTAGGTGATGGCCGTGTCGACAGGCCCGGGCGAATTCACGTAGTCACGCTATCGGCACGGCCGAACCGGCAATACTTACTAAGTGGCCCCGAAGCGTAATCTCAAGTTAAAACCGAACCAGATGGTGTGGCTGGCAGCCATCATCGTGGTCGGCGTGGTCGTCGGCATCGCCTTTGGCGTGCTCTGGGGGCTCGGCGCTGCCGCGATGACCCTGGCTGCCAGCGAAGCCACCGAACGCATCGCCCGCAGCCGCCGCAGTTAACCCTGTCCGGCTACCTTCGCTCTCCGATTCCCGACATTCACCTGGCGGGGCTGGCGGGGCTGGCGGGGCCGACGCTCCGCTGATAGCGAGAAATGACGCTCAGTAGATAGGCCTCGGGGTGCACTTCGGGGTGTCGCGGGTGGTTGATCGCTGTCGCCAAACGGTCAGCCAGATCAGTCGCCAACGCGATCCGCACGTGCGGTGCCAGCGTGCCAACACGAGTCAGGAACGAGCGCACCACGGTGTACTGCTCGGTCGTGATCGCCGAGGGGTCAATGGCTGCTGCATACGCGTCGTAACCCGGCGGCGGCGAGAACCAGAGTGCCGGCGCCGGCACATACTGACGGGGGTCGCGGATCACGATGGTGCCAGCCACAAGATCACCGATTCGTTGGTTGCGTGGCGTCCCGAGCACGAAGAGCACCCCGGTGATGCCGCCCGGGGGAAGCAGTCGGTCCACCACACCCCCCATTGCCCGCAGTGCCGCCTCCCGAAGGTGGATCGGTGCACCATCGACGGTGACCGCTCGGAGCCGTAACGCTGCCTTGCCAGGCGTCCGGCCGCGGAGCAACGTCTCGAAGACGATGGGATATCCGAAGAGCAGCCCGAAGACCACGAACGCGGCGAACGTGTTGAACGTCGAACCCTGCCCGAATGCGAAGACGCCGATGAACAGCAAGAAAAAAAGGGCGACTGATTGCAGGGCGAGGTCGATGGCCCCCGCAGTCGCTCGTGAAGCAAACCCGGCAGTCTCGACGTCAAGAAGAACCGCTTCCGGTGTGACGATGCCACTGCGACTGCGACTGCTGTTGGCGCGTCCAGCATCGTTTACGAGATCCATCACATCACCACCGTAGAGCCCGGCGCCAGACACGCTCGGTTACTGTCGGTTCCGACATGGACATCGATGCGTTCGTCGCCACAAATCAGTACCAGTGGCAGCGTCTCGAACAGTTGACCAAACGCGGTCGTAAAGTCAGCGACGTCGGGCCCGACGAACTCGATGAGTTGGTCGGGCTCTACCAGCGCACCAGCGGCCAACTCGCCCACGCCCGACTCACCTACCGGGGCGACGATGCGCTGATCGGTCGGCTCACCTATCTCGTCGCTGAGGCACACGGACTCCTATACGGCACCCGCGATACTCAGCCCGGCAAGGGCATCGCAAGGTTCTTCGCCGTGTCGTTTCCAGCTGCGGTGTGGTCGATTCGTTGGTTCATTGCTGCCTCGGCTGCATTCACGCTGGTGCCGTGGATCATCCTGATGGTCTGGATTGGCATCTCCCCCGATGCGTTCAACCTGACCGCCGACGAGGCCATCCGGTCCTCGTACATTGAACGTGATTTCGAGGCGTATTACTCGAGTCAGCCAGCGCAGAACTTTGCCAGCCAGGTCTTTTTGAACAACGTGCGCGTCGCGATCCTCGCGTTCGCCGCAGGAATCCTGCTGTGCATCTGCACTGCGCTGATCCTGATCTACAACGGCGCCAACGGCGGGGTCGCTGGCGGGTTGTTCACCCATGTCGGCGAATGGGAACGTTTCTGGGGATTGATCTTGCCGCACGGCCTCCTCGAAATCTCGGCAGTGATCGTCGCCGGGGGCGCTGGGCTCCGCCTCGGATGGACGGTGATCTCTCCGGGCAACCGGACACGTTGGCGCGCATTGACCGATGACGGGCGATATGTCGGCAACGTCGTGATTGGCCTGGTGCTGGCGATGTTCATCGCCGGGCTGATCGAAGGATTCGTCACCGGCCGGCCTTGGCCCACCTCGATTCGAGTCGGCATCGGCGTGCTTGCCTTCGTGGCCTTCTGGGGATGGCCGATTGTCAACGGCCGACGCGCTGCACGTATCGATGCCGAAGCCCGCGCTCACGAGGCATCGTCAATCTGAGCGATAGCTGGTCGCGCTCCCCCAGGGAAAGTGTGCTCCTCAGAGACGACCTGACGTCTTAAGTTCGAGGTAGCGGTCGACGACGTCGACCGCTAGCGCTCCGGGTCGAGCATCGACCACTACCGCACCGGTTGCCCGCAACTTTGCGATGGTCCGCTCGCGCGCCTCGATCGCCGACACCGCAGCCGCCGATCGGTACGCCTCGGCAGCGGCAACGTGGCCCGACTGAGTAGCCCAGTCGGCCACATCGGGGTCACGCACAGACGCCACGACGACCAGGTGTGTCCGCGTCAGCGCTGCGAGCGCCGGGATGAGCGCATCGTCCACGACGGTTTCAACCAACTCGGTGAAGACGACGAACAGCGACCGCCGGCGAAATCGGGCCGCAGCGCTGTTGAACGCGGCGCTGTATGCGCTTTCGTCGAGCGCCGGTTCGAGCAGGTACATGGCTTCGGCCATCTTCGAGAACTGAGCTTTCGAGTGACGCGCCGGCACGATGCCACGCACCTGGCTGTCGAAAGTCAGCATCCCCACGTTGTCGCCGAGGCGCAATGCAACCTGCGTCAGCCCGAGCACTGCATCCATCGCATGTTCGACGCGTGGCGCGTTACCAACCGTGCCCGCCATGATCCGCCCGTTGTCGAGCATCGCCACGACGTGTTGATTGCGCTCGGCTCGATAATCCCTCACGACGACGTGCTGCTGCCGGGCCGTCGCGGCCCAGTCAACCTTGCGGAAGTCATCGCCGTGTCGGTACTCACGAAGCTGGTCGAACTCCGTGCCGGTTCCCCGCGTCCGTACGGCCTTCAGGCCCGATTCCAATGGGATACGCATCTTGGTCCGCAGCAGCTCACGTGACGGGTAGGCGGGCATCACGGCAATGGTGGCGTCGATTGTGCGGTTGGTGTGGAGCGCAATCAGTCGCAGCGGGCCGACTGTGCGCACGGTCACGGCGCCGAACGGGAACCGACCACGGCGTCGGGGCTGAATATGCGCGCCGAATCGATGTTGCTGGCGCGAGCCAAGCACGAACGATGCCCGTCGACGAGAGGCCGCCAAGCTGGGCCAGATCGCGTCGGCGACCGTCACGTTCGTCGATCGGGCGGCATGGCTTCGCACCCGCCAGGCAATTTGACCGGGCTCTCCGACCGTCAGTGTTGCGGGGAACTCTCGGATCACTTCAATGTCGCGAGGCCGCACAGCAAGCAGTGCGTCGACCGCAGCCAGCACGATGGCAAGTATTCCAATCCCGGCCAGGAGGAGCCACGACGTCGATCGCAGCACCATCACGGGGATCGCAGCAAGCGCGACGAGAAGCGCGAACCAACCGGTCGGGACCGGTCGACTGAATTCGCTCACTTGGCTCACAGCTGGAACGACGGTCAGCGCGGCGTCGGGACAGCGGCGAGTAGACCGTCGAGGACGGCATCGGCAGCTGTCCCTTCGAGTTCGAGTTCGGGGCGCACGAGCACACGGTGGCGGAGGCACGGCTTGGCCACCGCCTTCACCTCGTCAGGCGTCACGAAGGTCCGGCCCGACAGCCAGGCCCACGCCTTCGACGCATGGAGGAGCCAGGTGGCCCCGCGGGGCGATACCCCGAGTTGCAGCGACGACGACTCGCGGGTCGCCCGGCACAGCGCGACGATGTAGCGGAGCACGGCGGGCTCGACGGTGATCGCATCAATCTCGGCGCGCGCTGCCAGCAAATGCGCAGTGTTCGCGACTGGGCGAATCAGTTCCTTCGTTGCGTGAGGGTTGATCCCTGCGTGGTGTCGGGCGAGCATCTCGGCTTCCTGCTCTTCGCTTGGATAGCCAACAACGAGCTTGAACAAGAATCGGTCGAGCTGTGCTTCGGGCAATGGAAACGTGCCCTCGTGCTCGATCGGGTTCTGCGTCGCGATTACCAGGAACGGATTCGGCAGCGGTCGGCTCTGCCCCTCGATCGATACCTGTCGTTCTTCCATTGCTTCGAGCAGCGCTGCCTGCGTCTTCGGCGGCGTCCGGTTGATTTCATCGGCGAGCAGCAGGTTGGTGAACACCGGCCCTTCGCGGAACCGAAATGTCGGTGCCATGCCAGGAGCTTGATCCAGCACAGTCATGCCGACCACGTCCGATGGCATGAGGTCAGGCGTGAACTGCACACGGGAAAACTCCATGTCGAAGGCAGCTGCGAGGCTCTTCGCGAGGAGCGTCTTGGCCACGCCGGGGACCCCCTCGAGAAGTACGTGGCCGCTGACAAGAAGTGCAGAAATCACGCCGCTCACCACACCTTGCTGGCCGACGATGACCTTGCCAACCTCATCGCGCACGGCCAGCACGGCCTCGCGCGCTTCAGACGAGGTACTGGCCGGTGGTGTCGGTGCTGTCGATGCTGTCGGTGGAGGTGGAGCCGGTGGCACCGGAGCAGCGAACTGTGGGTTCGGCGTGTCGGTCATGTGAGGACTTCCTTTCGAATACGATTGATCTGGCCCGAGAGGGCGAGCAGTTGGGCGTCGTTCGATGCGGTTTGGCGAAGCGTGAGATCAACATCGCCGGCCTGAATCGAAGATCGAGCAGCGACGGCCGAGTCGAGTTCGACGAGCGGTGCCGCAATGTCGATGCGGAACTTGCGACAGAGGTCACGGTGTAACTGCGTCTGCAAGAGCCACCCCGCCTTTGGTGCGTGCTTCGCACGCTGCATCAAGTTGCCAGTCGCTGCCACCAACTCGCTACCGGCAATCGGGGTGACGAGCGGTTCGTCGAGCACGCCTCCGACACGAATGCTGCGCGACACCGCGAACACGACGAACGCCGATGCCATCAGTACGAGCGCCATCCATGCCCAGTCCGGGACCAGATCGATCAGCGTGTCCTCGCCCTCCCCGACTTCGGAGACAGGTGCTGTTGCCCCGGTGCCGAGCACGATGCTGACCGACGAATCCGGCGCTGGTGTCAAGAGCGCTACCGCCAACCCGGCGTTGTCGGCACGTCGCAGGTACTGATTGACGAACACCTCGTTGTCTCCGAGGCCGACGACGAATCCATCCCCAATCGAATTCACGATGACGAACGAGTTGCCGCTGCGTGCAAAACACTGCGGCTCGGTCGGCCCGACCGGAAACAGCAGACCCTCGGGCACGTACAGACCCCGCAACGACTCAAGAGCTGCGATGTTGCACTCGCCAGCACGCAGGTTGGTCTCGAGATCGACCTCGAGCCGATCGGTCGGAAGTTGTGGGCCGGAAATCTCGATGCTGCCACCTTCGACCGCCGGCCCGCCATGCAAGGAGCTGAACGGATCGGCAACGATCGCCACGCCGCCCGCCTCGATGAAGTCGACCGTCGCCGATCGCTGTTCGTCGTCAAGTTGATCCGCCAACACCAATAGACGCGTATCGGCTCCCGGCGCCGGCACGTTGCGGCCGATCGTCACCTCGCCACCGCTGCGCTCGAACAGTTCCACCAATGCCGTTGCACCGTTGGGCGCGCTCGATCGCGGATCGAACGGGTCGAGTGCCGGGCGGGCACGCACGATCAGGAGTAACGCCAGCGCAGTGCCCACCACAACGAGCGCCGCAAGCGCACCCTTGCCGATGCCAATCGATTCGGTCGATGTCGCAGCCCGGTTCACGAAGCTCGCCGATCGCGTCGCGGATCCGTGCGGGCTATGAAGGTGTCGAGCACCGCACGTGACGCAGCGACAAACCGGGTGTGGTCGTGTGCGGTGACCTCACCGTTGGTGAACCATGCTTTGTCGAAGATGTCGGCCGCCTCATCGAAGTTGTGGCTGACCTCCGAAGCGAGAGCAGCAAGTTGTGCTCGCTCTTCGCCCGATGTTCGCCCAGGGATCTCGTCGACAGCACCGGCGCGGGCGAGATCGCCAACGAGCGCTCGGTAATCACAACGCACAGCGTCACGGAAACGTCCAGCGGCGCGATGCTCCTCAGCGGCGCGGCGCCACCTATCGGGCGGCCGTTGCTCGTCGACAATCCGTTCGGCAACGCCCTCGTCGAGATTTTCGTCGAGATCAACGAGGTCATCGTCGTCGTCTATTTCGCGTTCTTTGATGGCCTTTGCCACCATCCAGACAACGACGGCAACCAACGCAGCGACGAGCAACACCACCAGCAACGTTCCGATGGGACCGAAACCTGCGCCGCCCCCACCCAGGTCAGGCGAATCGAAGTCGGTCGGGTCCGGCGCTGGCGGCGAGCAACGAACCTCAGCTGCTGTGAGGCCGCAGGCAACGTCGCGGGTGGCATCAGGATCAATATCGGCGGGCCCGAGCGGACCGCCGCTGGCACCACGAAGCAACATCGCGGCGACTCTCACCAGCACAATCATGAGGGATTCCGTTGGCCGAAAGCTGCGTCAGCGTCGAGTGCGATGTCCAAGCCCTCGGCATCGAGTCGGACGGCGAGGTACATCTCGCCGGTCGCCAAAGCGACGAGCGGGACGACGACGATCACCGCGAGCTGCGCAGTGATGCCCTGCGCCAACCAGGTGTAGCTGCCGAACGTAATGAACCCGCCCGACTCGGCGAGTGCAGGGAGGAACGTGATCCCGGCGAAGAGCAACGATCCGAGCAGAGCCGACGAAAGGACAAAGCCGAACGATGCCCCCGATCGCATTCGTGTAAGACGCCATGATCTTTGCAACGCGCGCAATGGACCCGTGCGCTCTGCGACCATCACAGGAATTGCGTACAACGTCGCTGCCGAGAAGAGCGCCCCGACGGGGAGTACGACGACAAGTCGACCAACGACATCGTCAGATCGGCTTGCTAATGCCCACGTTGCGAAGAAGGGCACCCAGAGATGGCCAATGGCCCAAGCAACGAGCACCGCCGGCAGCCGTCGCACGGTCGAGTGAAGCGCCGACCCCAGCCCGACAGCTACGCCGAACCGTTCGCTGATCTGCACCGCCGACGCGAAACAGCCAACGGCCGCCGCAGCAAAGCTGGCGCACACGACTGCGAGTATGGCTGCCACATCGTCGACGCCGGTACCGACATCGTCGCCGCCGAATGCCGTCAACGTGATCGAGCCACCACGATCAAACGCCACCGTCGTCACCCACAGGTTGAACGCGACCACCGGGAGCAAGAGCAGGGACGAACCGACGAGCAGATCTCGGCCCCGACGTTGCAGCATTCTCCCACCTGAGTCGAGCGATGAGAGCACGTGGTTGCGGCTCCGGCGAAGCCGGATCGGGCGACCTGCCGTGGTGACAAACTGGGCCGTAACCGACCAAGGGGTGGCCGCTGGCGCGTCAACGTGTGCCCAGGGAGTCGGCTGCGGAACTAACGCTGTGGTCGGATCGCTAGTTGAGGCGTTGGTCGTGGGGGGAAAGTCAGACATCGGAAGAAGTCACATTGTGGGCCAAATCGGGCCGCAGTGCGCGACACTGCGCCCATGCGCGGCTACGACTCCACTTCCTACGGCACGGGGTTCGCCGACATCTATGACGACTGGTACGGCGATGTCACCGACGTCGAGGCCACCGTCAGCCGGATGGTCGACCTCGTCGGCACGGTCGGCACGGTCGGCACGGTCGGCACAGTCGGCACGGGCACGGTGCTCGACATGGGCGCTCGTACAGTGCTCGAGTTGGGCGCGGGGACGGGTCGACTCGCTGTCCCGCTGGCCAAAGCTGGACTCGCCGTCACCGCCGTCGATTCGAGTCGCGAGATGCTCGATCAGTTACATGCCCTCGATACCGATGGTTCGGTCGAAGTCGTGCACGGCGACATGGTCGACGATCTTCCCGATGGACCATTCACCGCCGTTCTGATCGCCTACAACACCATCTTCAACCTGCTCGACAACGGTGCACAGCAGGCCTGCTTCTCAGCCGTGGCAACTCGACTCGTCCCCGAGGGCGTCTTTGTCGTTGAGGCGTTCGTCCCCGAAACCGATACTCCAGCAGGCAGCGACATCTCGCTGCGTTCGATGGCTGTTGACCGTGTGGTGTTGTCGATATCTCAGACTACTCCGTTGAGCCAGCAGGCCGAAGGACAGTTCATCGAGATCACCGAAGCTGGCGGCGTACGACTGCGACCGTGGTCGGTGCGCTGGGCAACGCCCGAACAACTTGATGCGATGGCGGCCACCGCGGGTCTGGTCCTTGACGTCCGCCACGCCGACATGGCTGGCACCGCATTCGACGCCGAGAGCGCGCAGCACGTCAGCGTGTACCGCCGCCCGACCCGCTAGGCGACATGTCGCATCAGAACGAGTGGAAACCGCCGTCGATCCGAATGATGTCGCCCGTGTGGTAGGCGCTGGCCGAGCTGGCGAGGTACGTGGCGATCCCGGCGAAGTCTTCCTTCGTACCCCACCGCCGAGATGGGATACGCGGCATGACCTTTTCGACGAACCTGTCCCAGCCAAACGCGTTGGCGGTCATATCGCTTTCGATCCAACCCGGCAGAATCGAGTTGCACCGAATATTATGGCGAGCATGCGCAACGGCGATGCCCCGCATCATTGCGTTGACTCCGGCCTTCGTGGCTCCGTAGTGCTGGCCGGATGCCGAGCCGAACTCCGCTGAGCCCGACGACGTGAACACGATCGATCCGCCCGAACGGTCACCTTCCTCGAAACGGCCAACCATGTGCTTGGCCGCCTCGCGTGCCGTATAAAACGCCCCGTCGAGGTTGACCGACATCACACGGCGCCAGTCTTCGCTGGTCATCTCGAGAAAGCTTGGCGACGTGCCGCTGACCCCGGCGTTAACGAACACCGCGTCGATCCGGCCGAGTGCATCGACAGTCTCCTGCATCGACTCGATCAC